>JBIKNC010000139.1:0-11443 GCA_044358925.1 Planctomycetota bacterium
GAAGAAGAAGTCACCGCGTTCGTCGCCGTCCCAGACGAGTCCGCACTTCGTGAACACGAGCGGCCGACGCGCGGCGCGTGCGAGCGAGGCGCCGCACAGCTCTTCCGAGTGACCGAAGCCGTAGATCGGAGCCGTGTCGACGGCTGGCAGCGCTCCGGCGAACGCGGCATCGAGGGCAGCCTCTGCCGCTGCGTCGCGCCGAGCGCCCCAATATCCGCCGCCCATCGCCCAGGCCCCGAAGACCACGAGCGGAGTTTCGAGACCGGAGCGACCGAGACGACGCGTGCGCATCGCCGCGCATCGTACGCGCGCGGCCCGCGCTCACGGCGGGGTTCGCCCGGTTGCGCAAGTTCCCGATGGTGAAGCAGTTGGAGAGCGCTGCCAGCGCCCGAGCGACGCGGGGCCGGAGTCGCTTCGGGCCCAACGAGAGCGGCTCGCTCGACACGGCAGCTCGGTGTCCGAAGCGATTCAGCGCACGGCGCTCCCATGAGCGAGTGGTATCTTCCTCGACTGGGGCGGGCTCGATGCGAGCCGTCCTCCTCCATTCGTCCGACCCACCTCAACCGCCTTCTGGACGGGTGAGTCGTTTCCTCGGTGACCTCACGATGACTGCAAACCAACTCCCGTTCTTCCGCTCGACGGGGCTCGCCGCTGCGGCGATTCTCGCGACGGGTTCGTTGGGCCTGGCCCAGAACCCCAACTCCGGCGCCACCACCACGGCTCAAGAACTCACCACCGAACTCTTCTGCACGGAAGTGGTCGACGAAGGCGAGGAAGCCTTCCTCGTCTCGGTGAAGGGCTCGCTCGGCCCCCCGCAAACTCTCAAGTTCAACGTCTGCCTCGTGATCGACATCTCGACCACGATGGGAGCGAGCGACCTCCTCGGCGCACCGGTGGGTGACGCCAACGGCGACGGTCAGGCGAACACGCGTCTCGACGCGGCCATCTTCGGCCTCGAGGCGCTGATCACCTCGCTCTCGGGCACGCCGAACATCGACTTCTCGCTGGTCGCGTACGCCCAAGACTCCGCGATCCTCGACCTGAGCCCGGCTGCGGGCCAGCAGAGCTGGATCTCGAACGTCAACCAAGACCTCGACAACAACGGTGTCGCGGACATTCGCGACGTCCTTCGTTCGCTCGACACGGGCGGTCTCGGCACGACGAACGTCGGCAAGTTCACGTCGTACGACTGGGCGCCGGGAACCGACTACACGGAAGCGCTCACGCGCATGAACGAGGCGTTCGCGCAACTCGTTCTCGATCCGAACGAGACCAACATCGCGTACTTCATCTCCGACGGTCTTCCGAACCAACCCCCCCCGTTCGACGCCCCGGGCGGTCCGCTCGCACAAGCGGTCCTCGCGGGAACGACGATCAACACGTACGGCGTCGGCCCGGACGTCGCGAACATCTGCAGCCCGGGCGAACCGCTGGACAAGATCGCCACGCAGTCCGGCGGCACGTGCAACGCCATCGTCGACCCGAGTGACCTCGTCGACGTGCTCGGTCAAGCCGGTTCGACCCAGATCACGAAGGTCGAGCTGTGTGTCAACGGCAACCTGGTCGCGACGCAAGTCGGACCCGACCCGATGATGCTGACGCTTGCGAATACCGACATCTTCGCGCTGCTCCAGCTCGGCAACAACCTCATCGAAGGCAAGACGACGACGGCCGACGGCACCGTGGTCGTTGCGAGCAAGAACGTCGACAAGACGGCGTGCCTCCTGATGGTCGGCTTGTGGCCGGCTCAGATCCACCTCGGCTCGACCGACTACATCTACGTCGACCACGCCATGATGTTCAACGTGACCGAGGCCGAGACGCCGACGTTCACGGTTCCGAACATCCCGTCGCTGATCGGCATGGAGATCTACATGCAGGTCGGCATGCACAACGCGTATGCCTTCCCGGCGAACGAGATCCAGATGTCGAACGCCATCAAACTGACCATCGGTCAGGGTTGGTCGGTGTACGGCGGAGCAACGGGCATCTGGCACTGGATCGACGGTTCGATCCAACCGGGCCACAGCTTCAAGCCGCGCTTCGACGTGCTGGCCATGTGAGCGCGACGTGGTGCGGGCACGCTGCCGCACCGCCGCCTTTCGAACAGCGGCCCGCTCCCCGTTCACCGGGGAGCGGGCCGCTCTCGTTGGATGCAGACTCGGTCGCGCTCTCACCAGAGCGGACTGGCGCCGGGCCGCAAGTACTCGGCGCGCACGCGACGCCCACGGATGCCGTGCCAGTGGCCGAGCCACTTGGCGAGCGCGCCGCGCCAACGACCGCTCGCCACTCCGGCGAGCACGAGCAGCGGCACCGGTGCGACGTCGAAGACGAACCAGCCGATCCAGCGCACGACGCTGCCGTGTCGCCGCAGGAACCAGACGCTGTTGACGGCCATCATGTACTTGCGGCGCGGGTTGTAGCCGCCGCCCGTCGTGTGGTGGGCGTCGTGGCGGCAGAGCGCACTCCCGACATGGCGCACGCGCCAGCCTGCGGCGCGCGCGCGCAAGCAGAAGTCGACGTCCTCGTGGTAGGCGAAGAGTTCGGCATCGAGCGCCCCCTGTGCCTCGACCAGTTCGCGGCGGATCAACATCGCGCAGCCGGGCACGTAGTCGACGTCGCGCTCCCCACGATCCGACGCGGCGACTTCGCGGCCGTGTCCGACGAGCTGCGACAGATTCGTGCGCCAAGTCATGCGACCTCCGGCCGCCCAGACGCGCGAACCCGCCAGGCCCGCGAGCACCAGCGGACCGCACACACCGATGTGTGGGTCGGACGCCAGGGCCGCGATCAGACGTTCGAGGCAGCCGGGTTCGAGGACGGCGTCGTTGTTGAGGAGGAGCACCGCGGCTGCACCGGCTTCGAGCGCGTGCACGAGGCCGCGATTGCTCGCCTCGCCGAAGCCGCGGTTGGCGCCGTTCGCGAGTGCGACGACGCGCGGGTGCGCCGCTCGCACGGCTTCGAACGAGCCATCGGTCGAGCCGTTGTCGACGAAGACCACGTGCTCCGGCGGGACGCCCTGATCGAGCACGCTCGCGACGGCGCGCAGGTTCGCGTCGCCGCCGTCGAAGTTGACGACGACGACCCAGACGTCATCCGTCGTCATCACTCGCGGACCTCATGCCCTCGAGCGATGGACTCGATCGTCCCGTTCGCGACGCGCGTCGAAAGGAGCGCTCCCACCGGCACCGCACTCGCATCGACGATCGCGCGACCGTCGACCGTCGTGACGGAATAACCGCGCGCCAGGACTCGCAAGGGCGAGATCGCGTCGAGCGTCGCCGCGCGCACCGCGAGGGTGCTCTCGCGCCGCTCGAGCGCACGCACGAGTGCCGCGCTCGCGCGCTGGCCGCACGCCGCGGTGCGGGCGATGAACTGTTCGAGCACGACGTTCGGCGCACGCTCCTGCAGCGCGCCGCGAACGCGTGCGAGGCGCCGTTCGCGATCGGCGATGCGCGTCGCGAGCGTGTGCCCGAGCCGCGACCGCAAGTTCGCGAGCCGCTGGACGCGCATCTCGAGCAACCGCTCGGGGCGCGTGATCGCCGCCGACCGTGCGATGCGTTCGAGGCGCATGGTGCGCTGGTCGAGAGCCGTGTACAGCGCTCGGTCGAGGTGCGCACGCGCGCGTTCGAGTCGTTGCACGAGAGCGTCGCGCTCCGGAAAGACGATCGACGCCGCGTCCGTCGGAGTGTGCGCGCGCACGTCGGCGACGAAGTCGCTGATCGTCGTGTCGGTCTCGTGCCCGACGGCCGAGACGACAGGAACCGGACACTCCCAGATGGCGCGGGCCACGGCCTCTTCGTTGAAGGCCCACAGGTCTTCGAGCGAACCGCCGCCGCGGCCGACGACGATCACGTCGACACCGGTCGCCGCGAGATCGGCGATGGAACGCGCAATGGCGTCGGCGGCCCCCGGGCCTTGAACGGGAGCGTGACAGAGCGTCACCGGGAACCCCGGCCAACGCAGCGAACGCGTGCGCAGGATGTCGCGCAAGGCAGCGCCGTCGCGACTGGTGACGATGCCCACGCATCGCGCGAGCCGCGGGAGCGGGCGTTTGCGTGCGAACCAGCCGCGCGCCTCGAGAGAGCGCTTCAGTTCGACGAAGCGCGCCAGCAGTTCACCAGCGCCGACCGGCACGATGCGCTCGACGACGAAGCTGTACGTCCCGCGCGGCGCGTAGACGTCGAGTCGACCGTGCACACGCACCTTCGCACCGTCCGCGAGGTGCGGCGGCACGGCGCGCGCGAGCGCCGAACGCCAGACGACACACGCGACGATCGCGCCGGGCTCCTTGAGTTCGAAGTAGAGGTGGCCCGACGACGCGCGCTTCGGCGGTCCGAGCTCCCCTTCGACGACGAGCGGCCCGAGGTCGGCGAGGCGACCCGCGATGCGACGAGTCAGATCGGCGACCGAGAGCACAGCCGCCTCGCTCTCGCGGGCAGGTGCAGCGAAGTCTCCGAAGTCGTGTTGCTGCGCGGGCGTCACGAGCCGCCCGCTCCCCGCCCGGCCGGCGAAGACTCCGGCGCGCTCTCGCGCGCGGGCGGCGGCACGGTGGCGTCGACGACCGGCACGTGTGCTTCGCGCCAACGCGCCGGATCGGCGCCGCCGAGGACCACGCGCATGCGCCCATCGAGGAACGGCGCCCGTGACTCTCCGCGCAACGTCAAGCCGTCGCGCAGGACGAGGCGCACGTGGTCGACGTGCAGCTCGATCGAAAGGCCGTCCGCGAGCAGCCGACGCACTTCGCGACCGCTCTCGTCGACGACCGACAGCTCGACGTCGCGCAGCTCTCCGTCGACCACGCCGCCGAGCCACACGAGGCGGTGTTCGTGCGCACCACGCGCATCGTGGAGAAGTCGATCGAGCGTCAGCACGAGCTGCGGACGCGACCACTGACCGTCGTCGACGATGCGATCGACGAAGGCGGGGTCGAAGAGTTCAGGGCAGTCGTCGATGAACGGTTTGGGATCGACGTGCCGCAAGGGAACGCGATAGACGCCGCCCTCGAACGGTCGCTCGGAAGCGCCTTCGCGGTGCCGACCGTCCGTGAACACGAGCGTCAGGCAGTGGCCGGTTCGACTGGCCTCGAGATGCAGACGTTGCGCGGCGAGGCTGCCGCTCAGCACACCGCGATGATCCACCAGGCGAACGACGACCGGACCCGTGCCGAAGTACGGCGCATCGCCGATCCTCGCGTCGGCCGACAGAACACCGGCATCGAACAACTCGAAGCCGTCGAAGCCCTCGACGCGCAGAAGTGCGTTGAGTTTGCGGCGTACGCCGTCGGCACGCGTCGTGCGCTCGTCCACGAGCGCCGCGACTTCGCGATCGACGCGCTCGTTCTCGGCTCGCTCCGAGTGCTGCTGAGCGAGATCGAGCGCGAGCACTCGAGCCATCTCCGCAGACGCGTCGGCAGCGACCGACCCGAGTTCCGCGTGGAAGTCGCGCCAAGCCAACTCGCGCTCGAGCCAACGCGTCTCGAGGCGTACGAGTTCGGATTCGAGTGCAAGCGAGCGCGCACGCTCTTCGCGCAGTCGCTCGCGCAAGCGTGCGTTCTCGGCGCGCAGTCGCTCCACGTCGACGGGCGAACCGGTGCGAGTGTCCGCGACGATCGTCGACATCAGGCAGAACGCGACGAGCACGACTGAATTGCGCATCTGCACGCGACGCTCACTCCTCCTCGGACGTCGACGCCTTGCTCGCGACACTCGCCGGCAGGCGCGCGCCGCCTTCTTCGCTCTCGCTCAACCCGATCGAAAGAGGCGTCCCGTCGATCGCCAAGCCGACGAGCTCCGCGCCCGCGCCCGGCAGTCGGCCCCACTGCACGAACTGCAGCGACGTACCCTGTGCGATCTCACCGTCGGGCGGCCGGAAGAGGACGAGCAGCGGATCACCTGCCACGTCCGGCGTGAACTCGAGCGCACGTGTCGCGGGGCCTTCGCGGTCGATCACGTGAGGCGCGGCTGCGGTGACCACGCACAGGGCGGGCCAGGTCGTCGCCTCGTTCGCGTCGCCGTCCGTCACGGGGCTCTTCGACTCACGACCACCTCGCCGCGCCACTTCGCAGCGCCAGGCCTCACCGGTCCCCAATCCGAAGCGGCGCGCGAGCGCTTCCCGATCGAAGGCCTGACGCTGTTCGTCGGCTTGGAGCCGACTGACGCGCACGTCGAGGCGGCTGCCATCGGCCAACGGCACCTGTGCCGCCCACACGGCGGTGCGCAGTTCTTCGTCGGCGTGTGTCGTTCGAGCCGGAGGCGCTTCGGTGCGCGGCGGCGACGTGACCCACAGTCCGATCGACACCGCGCTGAGCACGGGCAACAGCAGTACGGCCGATCCGAGACCGTTCAACGGTCGCTCCGGTCCGTGCGCGTCCATCTCGTGCAGTTTGGGCATCGGGCGTGTCCCGCGACGCGGGCTCACCTCTCGTCTTCCGCTCATCCTCGCACGCCGCTCCCCTGCGACGCGCTCGTGCTGCGCTCCCTCGTCGAACAGTCTCGCTGCACCATCGCGCCACTCGTGGAAGCGGTCCGCGGCCAGGTGCCCAGCACCCCGCCGCGGACCGCTCGTCCGCCGTCAGGCGCGACCGTCCGGATCAATCCCAGGACTCGCGCTTGTTGTCGTTCCACCAGCGTTGCCAGGCGCGGAAGTCGGCTTCTTGATGGCCCGTGAGCGCCTGCAATGCCGAGTTGGTACCGGCCGCGAGCGCGTCGTACTCCTTGCGCTTCTCTTCGAAGTCTTCGTTGCTGTCGGCCTGGCCGGTGCCGGAGTAGTCGCCGGCGTCCTCCAAGAGATCCGCGAGCGGAACGATCTTCTTGAGCAGCGCCTCGACGATCTCCTTGCGCGTCTTCTCCTTCGCATCGGCGAAGCTGCCGAGCGCCTGGGCGGCAGCGCCTTCCACTTCGTAGACCGCGTTGTCGAGCAGCTTGACGAGGACCTTGACGCCCTTCTCGTTCTTCGTGCGGCCGAGGGAGAGGATCGCTTCGCGGCGGGCCTTCAGTCGGCCGTCCAGTGCGGAGTGCTCGACGAGTCGCAGGAGGTGCTTCGCGCCCTCGTCACCGAAGGCGCCCAGTGCCTTCGCACCGTGGGTCTGCAGCTTCTGGTCGGGAACGTCTTCGGCCAAGTCCTTGCGCTTCACCACCACACACTCGGCCACGATGTCGGCGATCGCCTGACGATCCTTGGGGCCGCTCTCCTCGAACTCGACCGAGAGCTGATCGATGACGCCCATCGCCTGGTCGTCCTCGGCGCCTTTGGCCTTGAGGTGGGTGTCGAGCTGGTCGACCAGCTTGATGACCTCCGGCCGTCCGTCGGGCTTGACTTCATCTTCCTGTGCAACACGAATGAAGCTCGCCGGTGTCGCGTGGACGCTGACCGGCGAGAGTGCGGCGGAGGCGATGAGGAACGCGGTCAGGTGGATCGGCTTCATGGCGTGGGTCGCTGTGCTGCAGCGCGAGGCGTACCAGTTCGGATCCGGGTGGTTACGACTCGCGTGTCGCCTTGGGACGAGTGTGTCGAAGAGTCGTCGCGGTCGGGCGTCGCGCTCGGAAGTCACGGCACGTCTTCGCCGAGCAGTGCAGCCAGGCGCGCGACGACCGGTCCGTCCGGTCCGGGCAGGGTGTCGCAGACGCCCAGCACGGACCTCAGCGGGCGACATCCTAGCAGGGAGCTCGTGACAGCCACCTCGTCGGCAACCGCGAGGTCCGCACAGGAGAGCGGCTCCTCTTCGAGTGCTCCCAGCGCCACGAGGCGACCGCGCACCACCCCCGCGAGGAGGCCGGGTTCGAGCGGCGGGGTGATCGCGCGGCCGTCCTTCACGACGACGAGGTTCGCGGCCGTCGCACACAGCAGGCGCCCATCCGCCCGCGCCAGCAGGCACACGTCGGCGCCGACGGCGCGGGCGCGCTCCTCGAGCAGCACCCGCGCCAGTCGACCCGTGTGTTTCAGCTCGTCGATGCCGCCCGGGTCGCCCCAACCGCCGCGCTCGAGCACGGCCACCAGGCCCGCCGCCGGAAGTGCGACGAGCGGGCGCAGACTCACGAGCCGCGTCGGTTCGCCGCCCGGCCGACCTGGGCTGAACAGAAGGCGCGCCGCGCCGCGCTCGACGCCGCTGGCCGCGACGAGTTCGAGGAGCGCCGTCCGCCACAGCTCCGGCTGGAGCTCGGGGAAGTGCGCGAGTCGCACCGCACGCTCGAAGCGCGCGAGATGCGGTTCGAGCAGCAACACACGCCCGCGCGCGATCGCGACGGTCTCGATCAGTGCCTGGCCGCGCACCAGTGCGACGTCGCGCGGGTCGATGCGCGCGTCGGCCGCATGGACGACTCGGCCGCCCAGGTGGACGAGGTCGAAGTCGCTCATTCGAGCACACCTCCGGACGCGAGCGCCTCGATCAACGCGCGCGCCTTGTGCAGCGTCTCCTCGTCTTCGGCCTCGGGGTCGGAGCCCCACGTGATGCCGCCGCCGACTCGGAACGAGACGTCGTGTCGACCGTCGCTGCGCGGGCGCACGAGCAGCGTGCGGATCAGGATGTTGAACGCCGCCGTGCCGTCGACACTCGCGAACCCGAGCGAACCTGTGAACGGGCCGCGGCCTTCGCCTTCGAGTTCGGCGATCGCACGCATCGAACGCAGCTTCGGCGCACCGGTGATGGAGCCGCCCGGGAACAACGCCGTCAGCGCGTCGAACGCGTCGGCGTCGGCACGCAGCCGCGCGCGCACCGTCGCGACCAGATGGTGGACGCGCGTGTAGCTCTCGAGTTCGTGGAGCGCAGCGACACGCACTCCGCCCGTCGTCGCGACGTGCGCGAAGTCGTTGCGTACGAGGTCGACGATCATCGCGAGCTCGGCGCGGTCCTTCGCGCTGGCGAGCAACGCCTCGCCGCTGCGCCGGTCCTCGTGGGGGTCGCTCGCGCGCCGCGCCGTGCCCTTGATCGGCCGACTCACGGCAGCGCCACCTTCGCAGGCGAGCAGGAGTTCCGGCGACGAACACAGCACAGCACCGTGGGCGTGCTCCATGAAGGCCATGTACGGCGCCGGATTGGCGCGGCGCAACGCCGCGTGCAGCGCGAGCACGTCGCCCTCGAACTCGCACTCGAAACGGTGCGACAGGTTGGCCTGGTAGTACTCGCCGTCGGCGATGTCGCGCCGCACGGCCGCAACGCGCAGCCGGTGCTCGGCGGGGTTCGTCACGCGCCGCGGCGGACTGCAACGGAACGTCCCGAGTGCCGGCAGCGGCGCGGCGAGCGCCGCGCGGATGCGCTCGCGACGAACGGCGCGCGGCGCCAGCCCGTCCGCGTCACACGTCGCCAGCAGGACGCGCCCGGTCGCGAGCTCGAACTCGAGCGCGTCCCCGTACACGGCGCCGAGGATCGTCGGCCAACCCCACGGATCGGAGGGCAGCGGCTGCTCCTCACCGGCCACACCGAGCTCGTAGGCGAACAGGCCCGCGAATCCGCCGGCGAAGTGCGGCACAGGCCCCTGGGCGTGTTCGAACGACCACCCCGCCAGGCGCCCGCGCAGCGCGGCGATGCTGCCGACGCCGTCGAGCGCCTCGAACGGTTCGAAGAAGACGAACGCGCGCCGACCGGGCAAAGCCCCCAGGCCTTCGAGCAACAACGGCCGCGCGCCGCACGCGCGCAAGCGCGCGCAGCACTCGAACGGATCGAGCGCGCCGTCGAGTTGCTCGGTGAATCGCCGCACGTGCCGCACCCTGCCCATGGTGGCGCTTCGTCCACTCGATTGCACACGAACGGAAGCGGTGCTCGAACGGCGGCACGCCGCACTGCACACTGCCGGGATGTCCGGTACGGAAAAGCGTGTCATGGGCCCCGTCTTCCTGACGGTGTTGCTCGACCTGATCGGCTTCTCGGTCCTCTTCCCGCTCTTCCCGGAGATCCTCGAGCACTACCTCGATCGCGAGGGTCCGGGGAGCACCATCGGACGCTTGCACACGTGGCTGACCGAGATCGTCGGTGAGCGCAGCGACGCAGCCTTCGCCGTCACGACGCTCTTCGGCGGCATCCTCGGCTCGCTCTACTCGCTCCTGCAGTTCGCGTGTGCACCGCTGTGGGGCGGCCTGTCCGACCGAGTCGGCCGGCGACGCGTGTTGCTGTTCACGATCGCGGGCACCGCGTTCGCGTACGGCCTGTGGTTCGTCGCGGGGAGCTTCATGCTGCTCGTCGTCTCGCGCCTCGTCGCAGGCATGATGGCCGGCAACATCGCGACCGCGGCCGCCGTCGTCACCGACGTCCACCGCCCTGAGAACCGCGCACGCGGCATGGCCGTCGTCGGAGCGGCGATCGGACTGGGTTTCGTGCTCGGTCCCGCCGTCGGCGCGCTCAGTTACCACTTCGTCGACGTGCTCGCGCACTTCCCCAAGCTCGAGCAGTTCGGCGTCAATCCGTTCTCGTCCGCCGCGTTCGCCAGTCTCGCGCTGTCCGTCCTCAACTGGATCCTGGTCGCCGCGCGCCTGCCCGAGACGCTCGATCGCTCGCGTGTCATGCCGCGCACCGGGCGCCTCGCACTCGGCGCCGTCGCGAAGCTGCGCGCACCCGGACTCGTGCGCACGCACGTCGTGTACTTCGTCTACATGGTCCTGTTCTCGGCGCTCGAGTTCACACTCGTGTTCCTGACCGCCGATCGCCTGAGCTTCGAACCCGCGCAGAACGCGTGGATGTTCGTGTTCATCGGTCTCGTGATCGCGCTCACCCAGGGCGGAGTCGTGCGCCGCAGCGCACCGCGCATCGGGGAACGCCGACTCGCGACCATCGGACTGGTGTTGCTCGTGCCGGGTTTCGTGCTCGTCGGCACGGTGCCCGGGATCCACGTGTCGTACTCGCTCTGGCAGCTCTACGGCGGGCTCTTCCTGCTGGCCGTCGGCAGCGCCACGGTCATGCCGTGCCTCTCGGCGCTCGCGTCGCGCTACGCGCCCGAACAGCACCAGGGCCTCGTGCAGGGCACCTTCCGCTCGATGGGCTCGCTGGCCCGCGCCGTGGGCCCGCTCCTGGGCGGCATCGTCTACTGGAGCGTCTCGAGCTCGGCCCCCTACCTGTTCGGCGCCGTGCTCCTCGCGCTGCCCCTGGTCCTCGTGGCGCGTCTACCGGCTCCCCCCAGTCCAGCAGGTGCGCCCGGCGGGCCGATAGCACGTCCATGAAGCGCCTCTTCGCACCCACGCTCTGCCTGGTCGCCGCCCTGTCCGCCGCCGCCGTGACGCCTGCGCCGCAGGACGTCGACCTGGTCACGCGCGTGAAGGCACTCGAGGACGAACTCGTCGGCCTGCGCGCGACGGTCACGACCCTCCAGACCGCCCAAGGCGATGCCCAGGCCGCGACCCAGAACTTCTTCGTCGCGCAGACGCGCGCGGTGAAGGCTCTCGGCGACGCACTGAAGAGCGCGCAGGACGACGGCTTCGGCGCGGGCATGAACCCGCGCGCGCACCAGACGCTGCT
>JBIKNC010000050.1:0-21673 GCA_044358925.1 Planctomycetota bacterium
CAGGGGAGCGCAAAGCGCTCCCCTGCGCACTCTCCGCCGCGCTGCGCAACCTGAGGTTTTTTGCTACGGCACCGTATTCTCAGTGGCGGATCCGTGTCTGACACCGTACCCGTCAACGCGGCGGCGGGCCCTTGCGCTGCGGCGGCGCGCTCGTCGGATCGTCGGGCCAGGAGTGTTTGGGATAGCGCCGCTTCAGCTCCTTCTTCACGTCGTGGTAGGCGCTGCGCCAGAAGCTCGCGAGATCGGTCGTGACCTGTTGCGGACGACCGTTCGGCGCCAACAAGTGAACGACGACGCTCGTGCGCCCGCCCGCGACCGTCGGTGTCGTCGCGAGGCCGAACAGTTCCTGGATGCGCACGGCGAGCACCGGCGGCCGGCCGGGTTCGTACGTGAGGCGGATGCGCGATCCGCTCGGCACCTGGACGTGCGTCGGCGCGAGTGATTCGAGGCGCGAGCGTTGTTCGCGCGTGAGTTCCGCCGCGAGCCAATCGACGAGCGGCGCCGCGCGCATCTCCTTGAAGCTGCGCCGACCGCTCGCCACGTTCGCGGCGACGACGGCCAGCCGCGCGTCGTCGAACACCGGTAGTTCGAGTTCGGGCCACAGGCCCGCGAGCGACGCGACGCGCGCGAGCCACTGCTCGTGTTCGGGTGCCGCGAGATCGAGTGCGCGGCGCGGCTCCTGCGCGGCGGCGCGTGCGAGTGCCGCGTCGACGTCGCCCGCGGCCGCGCGACCGACGGCTTCGCGGCGCGAGAGCACGAGCCCGCGCCAGAGCTCCTCGCGTTCTTCGACCACGCGCTCGTTCGTCTCGTCGAAACGCGCGACGACGACGGTCTCGAAGCCGGCCGGATCGAGCCACTCGCGCATCACCGCCGAAGCGAGACGCACCTGCGCGTCCTTGCCGCGTTTCGTCTGAGCGAGTTCGACGGCCACGAACAACTCGGCACCGGTGACGCGGCTCTCGGGCGCGAGTTCGACGCCTCCGCCGCCGGCGTAGCGCGCTCCGGGCGCGCCGGTCGTGCGGCGTGCGCACAGCCGGTCGATCCACGCACGCGCGATCGCCTCGCACAGCGCTCCGTCGTCCTCTTCGGCGGCGTTGCGGCGCCGCCCGCCCAGCAATCGGTCGCGCACGTCGAGCACGCGCCGCGCCGGGCCGTCGCGCAGATTCGGAACGGCGCGCGGGAGCGGTGCGCCGCGCTCGAAACACAGGAGCGCGCGCACACGCTCCGTCACGTCGGACTCGAGCTCGACCGGCTCGCCGCCGCGCGCCTCGAACGGGTCGCGTTCGGACAACAGCGCCGCTGCGGTCGCGGCACCGACCGGGCAACCGAGTTCTTCGCCGGCCAGCAGCAGCGCTGCGAGCCGCGGATGCAGCGGTTGTTCGGCGAGGCGCTCGCCCAGGCGCGTCACACGACCGCGCGCGAGTGCTCCGAGCGACACGAGCACGCGCTCGGCCGCTTCGAGCGACGCGAGCCGCGGTGCCTCGAACCAACCGAAGGTGCGCGGATCGGCGCCGGTGCGCGCGAGCACGATCAACGCGTCACACAGGTCCGCACGCACGACGTCGGGTTCGTCGCGTTCGGGGAACGCGCGCTCCTCGAGCGGCGCGAACAGGCGCAGGCACTTGCCCGGCGCGACGCGACCGGCGCGGCCGCGGCGCTGTTCGAGCGACGCTCGCGACGTGCGCTCGACGTCGAGCTGCGTCAGTCCGCGCGCTGCATCGTGACGTGCGCGCCGCACACGTCCGCTGTCGATCACTCGCGTCACACGCGGCAGCGTCAGCGACGTCTCCGCGACGTTCGTGGCGAACACGACCTTGGGCGGTCCGCTGTCGTCGAACACCGCGTCCTGTTCGGCCGACGACAGTTCGCCGTAGAGCGGCAACGCGCGGCGACCAGCGCGTGCGAGCAGCGCGCCGCAGCGCTCGATCGCCCGCCGCACCTCACCGGCGCCCGGTAGGAAGACGAGCGCGTCGCCGCGCTCGTCGTCGGCGAGCAACCACGTGCGCACGGCGCGTTCGAGATGGTCGTCGTCGCGTTCTCCGGGGAGTGCGGGCAGGTACTCGACGGCGACGTCGAACTGGCGGCCGCTCGACGTGATCACGGGCGCGTCACCCAGGAAGCGCGCGAGCGGCCCGGCGTCGAGCGTCGCGGACATGCACACGATGCGCACGTCGAGTCCGAGCCCCACACGCGCCTCGTGCACGAGTGCGAGCGCGAGGTCGGTTTCGAGGGAGCGCTCGTGGAACTCGTCGAGCACCACGACCGACGTGCCCTCGAGCCCCGCCGATCCGAGGAAGTGTGCGAGGAACGCACCCGTCGTCGCGACGACGAGGCGTGTCGAGCGGCTCTCGACGCGCTCCATGCGCACGCGGAAACCGACGTCGCTGCCGAGCTCGACGCCGCGTTCGAACGCGATGCGCCGCGCCAGTGCGCGCGCCGCGACGCGCCGCGGTTGCAGCAACCAGACGCGCCCGCCGAACGCGTCGACGAGCGCGGGTGCGACGCGTGTGCTCTTGCCCGAACCCGTCGGCGCACACACGACCGCGCTGCCGTGTCGTCGCAACGCCTCGACGACTCGAGCGAGTTCGCGATCGACGGGGAGTTCGAGCTGCGCGCGTCCCGCGCTCACCGCGGCCCGACGGAACCCGTGTCCTGTTTCGGCGGCAGTTCGTCGCCGCGCGTGTCGCCGCCCGCCTCCTCTTCCGTCCCGTCGTCGACGCCATCTGCCGCATCGGGCGCGACCGGATCGATGCCGGCATCCCCGACGAGCGCGACGAAGTTCGTCGGCGTGCCCGCGAAACTCGCGAGGCGGATGTCGATGTCGATGTCGATCGGACCCGCGGGGATGCGGCCCATGACGACGAGCGGGACACCCGAGTAGCGCTCGACGTACATGCGGATGTGTCCGCGGAGGCCGAACGGCCCGCTGAACTCTTCGCTCTCCTCGTCGTCGACCGCGACGCCCGCAGTGGACACTCGCTGCGTCGCGATGCGCACCTCGCGCGCTTGGAAGCGACCCGCGTGCGTCTCGACCGCCGTCGGTGCGTCCAACGTCAACACGACCTCCCAGAGGCGGTCCTTGTCGAGCAGGTGCAACGTCGCCACGTCGCGACCGTCGCGAATCATGCCGCGCACGACGAACGCGGCGCCGAGTGTGTCGAGCGCACCGGCGGGAGCGTCGAACTCACTCGGCGCGCGCCAGATGCGCGTGCCCTTCGGAGCGCCGTTCTTCGTGTCGCTGCGGAACGACGCGCGCCCCACACCGTCCTTGGTGCCGACGAGGATCTCGCGGCGGCGGCGCTCGGTGCCCTTCTGTTCGAACTGGTGCACGAGCGCCGGCCAGGCTTGCGGCTGCATCAGCGTCTCGATGTTCGAGTCCATCGAGTAGACGCCGTACTCGCCGTGCGCGCGCGCATGCACGCGCCCGGTCTCGAGCGCCGGACCATCGGTCTTCTTCGCGAAGAGCCCGGCTTGGTACGGCTTGACGGACGACTCGACGGTCACGCGGCCGACGTCGATGTCGAGCCCTGCGAGTTCGAGATGGGCGTGGTATTCGAGTCGCTCGGCGCGCGGCACGAGCAACGGCAAGCCGTTCGCACCGACGCGCACCTCGAGCGGCGCGAGCACGGCGTCGGGCGCGACGGCCGGCGCGGCGGCCGGTGTCGTTTCGACCACCGGCGGTTCGTCCTGGGCCCACACACGCGGTGTGGTGCACACGACGAACACGACGGCGGCCAACAGGTGCCGCGAGGAACGGCGGCGCGTTTCGAACAGGGGCGTTCTCACGATGCGTTGGGCCGCACGCGGCGGCATGGGCCGGACACGAGTCTGCGCTCGCAACCGGTGGCAGCCGCGTGAACAGGCTTCACTGTCGCACGGATGGTCCGCGGGCGCCGGCAGCCGATGTTTCGCCGCGCCTGCGTCCGGCGAGTCGTTCCTCGACCTCGCGCAGTGCGACGCGCGCCGGCGGGAGATCCTCGTCGTCCGCGCGCGCGAGCACGGCCCGCGCCGAGGCCTCGATGCGCGCCTCGATGGCTTCGAGCGGTTCGCGGCGACCCTCGAGGTGGAACAGCGTTCCGCGCACGAGTGCGCCGCTGTTGACGACGAAGTCGGGCAGGTAGAGAACGCCGTTGCCGTGCAACCGATCGCCGTGTTCGGGGGTTGCGAGCGGGTTGTTCGCCGCACCGACGACCGCGCGCGCAGCGAGGCGCACGAGCGACAGGTCGTGCAGCACGCCGCCCATCGCGTTGGGCGAGAACACGTCGCACTCCGTGGACAGTTCGTCCCCGGCGGCCACCGACTCGACGCCGAACTGGCGATCGGCGTAGGCGCAGCGCTCGGGGTCGAGGTCGCTCGCGACGACGCGCGCGTCCTCGGCGCGCAACCGACGCGCGAGTTCCATGCCGACCTGACCGAGGCCCTGGAGCACGATGGTGCGGCGCGCCCAGTCGACTTCGCCGTCGAGATGTTCGAGCGCCACACGCATGCCGGCGAAGACACCGGCGGCGGTCGCCTGGGCGAGCAGTCCGGGGCCGGCCGGACCCGGATCGGCGGAGTAGCGCGTCTCGGCGGCCAGCCAACCGGTCTCGCGCTCACCGGTGCCCATGTCGGGTCCCGAGTAGTAACGACCGCCGAGTTGTTCGATGCGGCGACCGAGCGCGCGGTAGGCCGCTTCGCGATCGAGGTTGTCCGCATCGAGCAGCACGGTCTTGCCGCCGCCGGCCGGAAGATCGGCCAGCACGCACTTCGCCGTCATCACGTGGGCCAGTCGCAGGCAGTCCGCGAGCGCCGCCCCTTCGTCCGTGTAGCTGCGGCGTCGGATGCCGCCGATGGCCGGACCGGCACTCGTGTCGTGGAGCGCGATGAAGGCGCGCAAGCCGCACGAAGGGTCGTGGAGGGCGATCAGCTCTTCGAAGCCGTCGCGCGCAAGAGCATGGAGGACCTGGACGGACATGGGGCCGACTGTCCATCCTGACCGGAGCACACGGGGGCGGCGCGGACTTTCCTCGCGATCATCGTTCGGCGCACGAGTTGCGCCGGACGGATCGGAAGACAGACGAGAGGGCGCCGTCGGCCCCCGCGCTCCGGCGCACCGCTCCCCCATGCTCAGCCAACCCGTTCGTTCTGCCTTCGCCAGTTCCATCGTCCGGCCCCGGATCAACCGTCCTGCCGCCCAGCGCCGCGGCGGCGCCCGCCTCGCGCTCCTGTGTGCCGCCCTGCTCGTCGCGGCGTGCAAGTCGAACGAGGACCCGCGTGAGAACGGGGTGCGCGCGGCACCCGATCTGATCGAACTCTCCGACCGCCCGGTCGAACTGGCGGACGACCGCGCGCCCGGAGCGATCCTGGCCGACTTCGACGGACAGATCCGGCGTTGGAACGAGTTCGCGCTCAGCAACCGGGCCGAGGACCAGCGCAAGCGCCGCCGACTCGAGGACTTCCTGCGCGTCATGGCGCGCAAGCACCTCGAGCTGCTCGATCAGGAACTCTCGTCGCCCAACTCGCGCCATCGCGCGATCGCCGCCTCGGCCATCGGCTTCTCGGGCGAGCTGGGTCTGTCGGGTGCTCTGGTCGCCGCCCTCGAAGACGACGTGACCGAGGTGGTCGACAACGCGCTCCTCGGGCTGGGCCAGCTCGCCGATCCGGCGACGCCGGTCGCGCCGCTCGTGCAGCTGCTCGGTTCGGGCGCGGACGGTTGGACGCGCAGCAACGCGGCCTTCGCCTTGAAGCGCATCGTCGAAGCCGGTGGAGCACAGGACTTGAACGTGCGCGAGGACCTGCGCGAGTCGCTCAAGCTGGCGCTGCTCGACCGCGAGGACGCCGTGCGGGTGCAAGCGGCTGCGACGTTGCAGACGACGGCCGTGCGGGCCGATCTGCCCGCGCTCGTCGACGCCCTGTACGACCCTGCGGCGCTCGTCGTCGTCGCTTCGGCGATGGCCGTGCGGCGCGTCGGCGAGGAGGAGGACGGAGCGCGCGGCGAAGCGGCGCGTGCCCTGTACGACGCGTGGCAGGAGCGCGAAGAGCGCAACGTGCGCACGGTCGTGAAGGCTGAACTCGCGCGCCTCGCGGGCCGCAACTTCGGCGACGACGAGGAGCAGTGGCGCGAGTGGGCGTACGGACTGCCGTGAGCACGTCCCGTGCGCCGGGCAGGGCTCGACAGGGGCCGGCGCAGTAGCATCGCGGTATGCCGATCCGCGTCTCGCAGAAGGCTGAACGCTTCACCGAGTCCGTCATCCGCGAGATGTCGCGCGTCTGTCGCCAGCACGGCGGCGTCAACCTCGCGCAGGGCTTCCCGGATTTCCCGGCGCCGCTGCCGATGAAGAACGCCGCGTGCGCGGCGATCGCGGCGGACGTCAATCAGTACGCGGTCACGTGGGGCGCGCCGCGGCTGCGTGAAGCGGTGGCGCGGCGCACGTCCGCGTACAACGGCATCGCCGTCGATCCCGAGCGCGACGTGACGGTCACGTGTGGTGCGACGGAGGCGATGGTCGCGGTGATGCTCGCGCTCCTCGACCCGGGTGACGAAGTGGTCGTGTTCGAGCCGTTCTACGAGAACTACGGCCCCGATTGCATCCTCGCCGGAGCGACGCCGCGTTTCGTGCGCTTGTCCGCGCCGGACTGGACGTTCGACGAACGCGAACTCGAACGTGCGATCGGGCCGCGCACGCGAGCGATCGTCGTGAACACGCCGCACAACCCGACCGGCAAGGTCTTCTCGCGCGCCGAACTCGAGGCGATCGCCGCGCTGTGCCTGCGGCACGACCTCGTCGCGATCACCGACGAGATCTACGAGTACATCCTGTACGACGGCGCCGAGCACCTCTCGCTCGCGACGCTGCCCGGCATGGCCGAGCGCACGGTCACGATCAGCGGACTGTCGAAGACGTGGAGCGCGACCGGTTGGCGCATCGGCTGGAGCGTCGCTCCGCCGAAGTTGACCGGCGCGATCCGCAAGGTGCACGACTTCCTGACCGTCGGTGCGCCTGCGCCGTTGCAAGAAGCGGCCGCGGATGCACTCGCGTTCGGACCCGAGTACTTCGCCGGACTCGCGCGCGACTACGCGGCGCGCCGCGCAGCGCTGCTCGCGACACTCGAAGCGTGCGGTCTCGCTGCGCACGTTCCGCGCGGTGCCTACTACGTGATGGCGAACTTCCGCGCGCTCTCGGGACTCGACGACACGGCGTTCGCGCTGGAACTCGTGAAGGACGGCGGTGTCGCGACGGTGCCGGGCTCGAGCTTCTTCTGCGAGCGCGCCGACGGCCGCGACTGGGTGCGCTTCTGTTTCGCGAAGAAGCTCGAGACGCTCGAACGCGCGCGCGTGGTGTTGCTGGAGCGACTCGTCGCAGCCGGGCGATGATCGACGGCACGCGCACGGTGCGAGCTCTGATCGTGTCGTTCGCGGCGCTGCTGGCCGCGTGTGAGAAGGACCCGACCGTCGTCGCCGCCGATCCGTTCGCGCCCGTGCCGCACGAACCGAACACCGTCGCGTACGCGCCGCGCGAGCGCACGCTGCGCGCGGGTTTGGAGGCGTTGCGCGTCGAGACCGAGGAACTCGACGCGAACGAGCGCTCCTGGCGCGCGATCCACACGTGGACGTGGCCGTCGAAGCTGCGCGTCGAACGTCGGCCGAGCGGCGGCAGTGTCGCCCAGTACGCGTTCGTCCATCGCCGCGGCGCCGACGTGTGGTTGCGTGCGCCGCTCGAACGGCACTCGCGTGTCGCGACCGACGCCGAATGCCACGCCGTCGCGCTCGAGGACGGTTTGCGCACCGCCGCGCTCCTGTGGCCCGACGGCGACACGTGGACGATCGAGGACGGAGTGGCGCGCGCGTTCGCGAGCGACGCCCTGCTCGACGGTGTGGTCTTCGAAGCGGAACTGGACGCGAACGGACGTCCGATGCGCATCGAGGCGCGCGGTGGAGCGCACCGTGAAGGCGCCGCCGTCGATTGCGGCGGTTGGGGCGAATTCGAAGGCCGGGCGGTGCCGTGCGAATTCACGTTCGCGATCGGCGGACTCGTCTGGAGCGAGTCCGTCACGAAGTTCGTCGCGTGTTCGCCGTTCGCCGACGTCTACTTCGCGCCGGTCGAACTCGCGCGTTCGGCAGCGGCGCCGACGAGCGTCGCGCAAGGCGAAGTGCTCGCGATCGACGCACTGCCGCGCGGAGCGTGTCGCCGCGAACCTCTCGCGCCGGCCACGGAGCTCGACGCAGCGCTGCGCGTCGCACGGGAGCGTGCGGCCGAGCTCGCGGGCGACGGTGTGCCGGCCGACGTGCTCGTGGAACTCGCCGCCGACGGTTCGGCCGCCGCGCTGGTCGTGCGCCTCGCGGAAGGCGCGCCGCCGCTGGAGAGCTTCGACGTGCCGCCGCCGCGCCGCGCGCTCTCCGTGCGCCTCGACGCGACGACACCCGCCGCCGTCGCCGCCGCTCGCGCCCGTCTCGCCGCCGCCCTGCCGATCGGAGCCCGCACGGACGCGCCCTACGTGTGGTCCGGAGCGGACGGAATCCACTTGGTGCAGCCGCGCCCGTGAACCACGAGTGGGGTCGGCCGCCACTGCCCCGAGCGCGCTCCTGTACGCGGCGGAGGACGCCCATCGCCTTCCGAGCCGTCGCCGCGTTCGGTTCCGCTTGGAACGGTGCTTGCTGAGGCGCCGCGTCCCTCACACCATCGACGCCATGCGCCAACTGGTTCGCCTCCTGTCGCTCGCCCTCCTGCTGTTGCCCGCGCACCAGCTCGCCCACGCTCAACAGCCGCGTCCGCGCCCGGCGCCGAGTTCGAACCCCGCGCCACGCCCGGCGCCGGCGCCCGCGCCGCGACCGTCACCGGCACCGAGCATCCGGCCGGCACCCTCGCCAAGCATCCGTCCCGCGCCGGCTCCGAGCATCCGACCGAGCCCCAGCCCGAGCCCCAGCGCGCGTCCGGCGCCCGCTCCGAGCCGCCCGTCGGCCACACCTTCGAACGGCTCGCGCCCGTCGTACGACGCGCCGCGTGCGCGCCCCGAACCGGCGCGTCCGAGCCCGTCCGGTGTGAACGTTCAGCCCTACGAGCCGCCGGCGCCGCGCGCCGCGCCGACGCCGACGCGCGCCTCGAATCCCGAGCCCTACCAGCCGCCGCGCAGCAGCCCGGGTGTCACCGATCGCGGCGCACCGCTGCCCGCGAGCGGAACCAGTGGTCGCATCGTTCCGGCGGACAACCAGGCGCCGGTCGACTCGCCGCGCTTCCGCGCACGCATCCCGCAGCAAGCGACCGAGCGCGTGTCGGGTACCAGTGAGCTCGCGCGCAACCGATCGCGTTCGGCCCTCGAGCGACTCGCGGGCGTCTCGGCCGACTCGCCGTCCGCCGCACGTCTCTCGGAAGCGCTGCGCGCGGACGCCGCACAGCGCGCCGACGTCGACGACCTGCTCGCGCGCTACCGCGCCAACTCGCGCGACGACGCCGACCTCGTGTCGACGCTGGAGCGCCTCTCGTCGCCGCTCGCGCGGAGCGGCGCGGAAACCGCGCGCCCGTCGGGCGCACGCCTCGACTACACCACCGGACCGTTGCGCCGCCTGAGCGCTCCGAACGGTGAGCGCGGAGCGCGTGGTGCCGCGCCGGCGAAGAAGGACGGAACGCTGCGCGAGCGTGTGATCGCGAGCGGCGTCGATCCCGACACCATCTTCGGCCCGGACGAGTCGCTGCGCCGCCGCGAGCTCCAGACCGCGAGCACGGGCGACGCGTCGCTCGGTCTCGGCTCCGTCTCGGACGGCGTCTACTCGACCGGCAGCGACTTCGTTCCGATCCAAACCGTGCACCACTACGTGCACGACCACCACTACCACTCGAACTGCTGGTACGGCTCGAGCTGGTGGTACAAGCCCTGGGGCCTGGGCATCTCGTTCGGTTGGCCGTACCACGCGTACGGCTACTCGCCGCTGTGGCTGCACCACCCGGTGTACGGCACGTTCCCCTGGTACGGCGGCTACGCGTGCGGTTGGTACGGCGGAGCGTCCTGGTACCACGGCTCGTACGGCCACTGGTCGTGGGGCCTCTCGGCCGCGTGGGGTCCGTACAACCACACGACGATCTACGTCGAAGACGACGACCCTGAAGTGATCTACGTCGATCGCGAGGTCGTCGTCGAAGTGCCGGTCGAAGTCCCCGTCGAGGTACCGGTCGCCGTGCCGGTGGGCGCGCCCGCGCTCGAAGCGGTTCCGCAACTCGACGGCGTCGCCCAGCCGAACGCGATCGGCGTGGCAGCCGATCGCTATCTGACGCTCGGCGATCGCGCGTTCCGCGACGGTCGCTTCGCCGACGCCGTGCACTACTACACGAAGGCCGTCGCTCTCGAGCCCGACCAGCCGGTGTTGCAGTTGCTGCTCGGCGACGCGCTCTTCGCGACCGGTGACTACGGCTCGTCGGCCGCGGCGCTGCGCAGGGCCTTCGCGGCGGACCCGATGCTGGTGCGCAGTGACGTCGACAAGCGCGAGTTCTACAGCGAGAAGCGCGCGTTCGATCGCCAACTGGCCGTGTGCGAGCTGTACCTCGCCGACCATCCGATGGACGACGAAGCGCGCTTCGTGCTCGCGGTGAACCTGCTGTTCTCGGGTGCGCCGGCGTCGGCCGTCGACCTCTTGGAATCGGACCTCGCGCTGGGGCTGCGCGACGATCCGGTGGCGCAGCTCGTGCTCGAGACGGCGCGTGAGCGCCAGTACGGACGTGTCGAAGCCGCCGCAGGCGACGACATGTCGGACGACTCCGCAGCGGATCAGCCTTGACGAGTGGGCCGGCGGCGAATCGCCGCGGTGCCCGGGGGAGACTGATGTGCGCCCCGCCGACGCCGACCGTCGGCGGGGCGCCTTCTTCGTGGCGTACGCTCTCCCCCATGGCCAAGAAGGACGGCGGCGAAGAGAGCGCGAAGAGCTTCGAGGCCCTGCGCAAGAAACTCGGCGGTGCGCCGAAGTCGGACGGCGTGCCGGCGGTGCCCGAGCGCGGCTGGCATCTCGAGGACGAAGGCACACATCTCGACACGTCGCATCTCGACGACGCGCCGGAGCCCGAGAAACTCGCTCGCGCGCGCATCCTCGCGCGCCCGCGCGCGTTCGGCGCCATGGCACACGGCCCGGCCGTCTACCGCGACGAGGACAGCGAGGAGATGGCGCTCCTGCACTCGTTCCGCGTGCGCACGATCTTCCCCGACGACGTGCTCGCCGAAGTTCAGGGCCTGCCGAACGAGCCGCGCCCTGAAGACATCGCGGGTCGCGTCGATCTGCGCGGCCGGACCATCTACACGATCGACGGCGACGACGCGCAGGACTTCGACGACGCGATCGAGATCGAGCGCCTCCCGAACGGCCACACGGAACTCGGTGTGCACATCGCCGACGTGTCGCACTACGTGCGGCCGGGCACGGTGCTCGACGACGAGGCGCTCGCGCGCGCGACCAGCATCTACTTGCCGGATCAAGTCGTGCCGATGTTGCCGGAGCAGCTCTCGAACGGGCTGTGTTCGCTGGTCGGCCGCCGCGATCGCCTCGCGTTCTCGGTCTACATGGTGTTCGACGCGAACGGTCTGCGCGTCGACTCGCGCATCCACAAGAGCGTGATCCGCTCCGTGCGGCGCAACACGTACGCCGAGGTGCAGCGCTTCCTCGACGGCGAGCGCAGCGCCGAACTCGCCGAACTCGAGCCGCTGCGCGCCTCGCTCGAGTTGCTGCGCGAATGGACCGGTCGCCAACAAGCGATTCGCGATGCGAAGGGCTCGCTGCGCATCCAAGGCAGCGAGATGAAGGTCAAGTTCGCGCCCGACGGCACGGTCGCAGGTTTCGCGGAAGCCGCGCGGCACCACTCGATGACGTTGATCGAGGAGACCGCGCTCGCGGCGAACCAGTGCGTGGGCGACTTCTTCCGCGCGCGCGGCCTGCCGACGATCTACCGCGTGCACCCGCCGAAGGACCCCGAGGAGATCGCCTCGGTCGCGGCCGCGCTCGAGAAACACGGCATCCGCGTGCCGGACAAGGACCGACTCTCGGGCCGCGACATCGGACGCTTGATCCGCGCGGCGCGGCGCAAGGCCAACGCCGAGGCGCTCATCCAGCGCATCATGGGGCTCGTCGAACGCGCCTACTACGAGGTCAAGGACCACGAGGACGTGGCCGAGCACTGGGGCCTGGCGCGCGAGGCCTACCTGCACTTCACGTCGCCGATCCGCCGCTACCCGGACCTCGTGGTGCACCGCTGGCTCGGCGAGCTGCTCTCGAACGGCGCCGAAGCCGAGGCCTTGTTGCGCGCGGACGCCTTCATCGACGACCTCAACCAGGTCGCGGGGCACAGCTCGGTCCAAGCCGACACGGCCGAGATGGTCTCGACCGCCGTGTACGACCTGAAGGTCTGTCAGTACATGGAGCCGCACATCGGCGAGCGCCTCGACGCCCGGGTCGTGCGCGTCTCGCGCGCGGGCCTCGAGGTGCGCCTCGTGGCGCACGGGGTGAGCGGCTTCCTGCCCGCCAAGACCCTGGGCGACCGCATCCAGGTCGAGGGCCCGACCCTCACGGCCACGCGCGGGCGGCGCTTCCGCTCGTTCACGGAGGGCTACGCCATCGACGTGAAGCTCGAAGACGTCGACTTCTTACGGTTGCAAGTCCTCCTCGCACTGGCGGAGTGACGTCCGTGCACCCGCTCCAACCTGCCTCGGCACACCGGCGCGTCCGGACATAGACTTCGACACCCGCCATGCCGAGTCCGCTCCGCGCCCTCGTCGCATTCCTCCTGCTCGCCGCCGCCGCACCGCTCGCCGATGCGCAGTCGCTGCGTGAACAGGTCAACGCCGCCATCGATCGTGGTGTCGAACACCTGATCGAGACGCAACTGGTCGACGGCTCGTGGTACTCGGACCAACCGACGTACCGAGCCGGCATGACCGGTCTCGCGCTCTACGCACTCGTCGAGTGCGACGTGCCCGCCGATCACCCGGCCGTGCTGCGCGCGTGCGAGTACCTGTTCGCGATCGAACCGTGGAAGACCTACGAGGTCTCGGTGACGATGCTCGCGTTCGCCGAACTCGCGCCGAAGACGGTCGACGAAGCGCTGCGCAAGCGACTCGACGAGCGCCTCGCCAAGTACACGGCGCTGCTCGTCTCGTACCAGGACGCGAGCGGCGGCTACGCCTATCCCGACCTGCACGTCGACCTCTCGAACACGCAGTACGCAGCGATGGCTCTGCGCGCGGCTGCTCTGCGGGGACACGAGGTGCCGGCGAAGACCTGGAAGGGCATCGCCGAGTACACGATCGCGATGCAGGAGCCGGCGTCGAAGACGTCCCTACCCATCGCAGGTGTGCGCTACACGGCCGATTACGAACCGACGGGTTCGATGACGGCAGCGGGTGTCGCGACGCTGCACATCTGCACGGAGCAGAGCAAGAGACCCGGCAACACCTGGGCGCGCCACCAAGCGGCGGCACTCGCGTGGCTCGCGGATCGCTTCCAGGTCAACGACAACCCGAACGCCTCGGGCGCTTGGCACTACTACTACCTGCACACGATCGAGCGCATCGGCTCGATGCTCGCGACGAGCACGATCGGCACACACGACTGGTACCACGAGGGCGCGACGTACCTCGTCAGTGAGCAGCAGGCCGGCGGCGACTGGTGGAACCTGTCGAACACGGCGTACGCGCTCCTGTTCCTGAAACGCGCCACCGCGCCGTCGACCGGCGCCGGCGAGCCGCGCCGGCAGCAGAAGAGCTTCGGGACCGACGACCCGCTCGCGCCGGCGTCGCTGCGTGCGTTCGGCGACAACCCGCTGCGCATCTGGGTCTCGTCGTTCGGTGAGGCCGAACTCGCCGAGTACGGCGTCGATCTTCCGGGCGGGCGCTCACTCGACGTCCTCGTGTGCGAGTACTGGCTCGACCAGGGCCCCGGTGTCGTGGAACCGGTCGTGCTCGCGCGCTTCGAGGCGCCCGTGACGGACGCACGCTTCGCTTTCGAACACGAGTTCCAGCGCCGCGGCCTCTACACGGTGCGCGCGGTGCTCACGTTCGCATCGCCGAACGAGGGTCGCGGATCCGTCGTCGTCGATTCCGCGCCGCTCGACATCGACGTGCGGCGCGAGGACCAGTCCGAGTTGCTCGCCATCGCGCGCGGCCTCTCGAAGAACCAGTTGATCGGACGCGAGATCCGGGTGCACGCGTCGTCCTGGATGGACGAGTACCGCGATCCGCAGTACGTCTGCGACGGCATCCACGCCGTCGGTTGGATGACCGCTGTGGTCGACACGGATCCGTTCGTGAGCCTGGCGTGGAACGACTACGTCGAGTGTTCGGAACTGCGCTTCGCTCACTTGCAGGAACCGAATTGCCCGGACTCGGTTCTGCCGCGCCGCCTGCGCGTGACGTTGAACGGACGCGAGGAGTTGGAGTTCGAGATGCCCGACTCGCGCCTCGAGATCGGTGTACTCGTCTTCAACAAGAAGAAGAAGCTGCGCAGCCTGCGCGTCGACGTCCTCGACACCTACGAGACGGAGAACGGCGCGATCCGTCCGGTCGGGCTCGGCGAGATCGACATCCGCGCGAAGAAGTCCGAAACTGGGAGCGAAGAGAGTGACGAGTGATCACCGAGTGCGCAGCGTGGCTCTCCTCGTCGTGGCCGTCGGCGCGCTCGCACTCGAACGCTCGCGCCCTGGCGCCGACGAGCGCTTCCTGACCGATCGCGAATCCCCCATCACCCACGCGCTGCCCGAATCGCGCGCGAGCTTCACCTTCGCGATCTTCGGCGACCGCACCGGTGGTCCGCGCGAGGGCATCGCGGTGCTGCGCGACGCCGTGCGCGACGTGAACTTGTTCGGCCCCGACCTCGTGATGACGGTCGGCGACCTCGTCAACGGCTACAACACGACGCCGGAATGGCTCGTCGAAGCGGCCGAGTACAAGGACGCGATGGCGAGCCTGCGCATGCCGTGGTTCCCGGTCGCCGGCAACCACGACGTGTACTGGAGCGGCGACGGTCGCCCCGTCGGTGAACACGAGAGCAACTTCGAGACACACTTCGGTCCGCTGTGGTACGCGTTCGAGCACGAGGGCGCGTGGTTCGTCGCGCTCTTCTCCGACGAAGGCGATCCGGCCACGGGGCGCAAGTCGATCGGGCGGCCCGAGTGTCAGACCATGAGCGAACGCCAGTTCGCGTGGCTCGACGCGACACTGACGCGCATCGCGGACGCGCGTCACGTGTTCGTGTTCCTCCACCACCCGCGCTGGCACGGCGGCGGTTACGGCGACGACTGGCAGCGTGTGCACGCGCGCCTCGCAGCGGCGCGCAACGTCACGGCGGTGTTCGCGGGGCACGTGCACCGCATGGGTCACGACGGCGTGCGCGACGGCGTCGAGTACATGACGCTCGGAGCGGTCGGTGCGCATCTCGACGTCGATGCACCCGACGCCGGCTTCCTGCACGAATACCATCTGGTCACCGTGCGCGACGACGGCATCGACGTCGTCGCCGTGCCCGTCGGCGCGGCCATCGATCCGCGGCTGCTCGAAGGTTCCGTCGTCGCGCAGATGGAGCAACTGGAAAGCGCGCTGCCGGGAACCGTGCTCTCGCGACCGCGCCTCACGCCCGCCGGGGTCGAGGGCGTGCTCGAACTCGAACTCACCAATCCGACGTCGGCCACGCTCGAGTGTGCGGCGGCCCTCGCGGGCTTCGACGACTCGTGGATCGTCACGCCGGAGCACGCCCACGTGCGCGTCCCGCCGAACACGAGCGCGACCTTGGCCTTCGCCATCGCACGCCCGGGTCCGTGTGACTTCGCGCGTCTGCCCGTGCTCGAGTTCGACGCGGCGCTCGCGACGGATGCGGCGCGCTATCCGCTGCCGACGCGTTCGTTCGCGCTGCCGCTCGATCTCGCGCAAGCTCCCGCGCCGGCGCCGTCCGATCTCGAACGCGTCCTCGCACTCGACGGCGCGAACGACTGCGTGCGCGTGCCGAACACGTCGTTCGCGCTGCCCGACGGCCCGTTCACGCTCGAGTGTCGCATCCGCGCGCGTTCGTTCCGCGAGCGCCAGGGCGTGGTCGCGAAGACGGAGAGCAGCGAGTACGGCATCTTCGCCAGCGACGCTGCGCCGTCGTTCTCCGTGCACGTGGGCGGGAAGTACACGACCGTGGAAGCGCCGGCGCCGCTGCTCACTCCCGATCGTTGGCATCACCTGGCCGGTGTGTTCGACGGCGCGCAGGTGCGGCTGTACGTCGACGGGGTGTTGGTCGATGCGGAGGCTGCGAGCGGCGCGCGCACGCCGAACGCACTGCCGCTCGTGATCGGCGGCGACGTCGACAAGGAGGGGCGCGCGGGTTCGCACCTCGACGGAGCGCTCGACGACGTGCGCCTCTCGAGTGTCGCGCGCTACGCGGGCGAGCGCTTCGAACCGCCGCTGCACCACACGAGCGACGCGGACACCGTGCTCCTCTTCGCCTTCGACGCGTCCGTTCCCTGGGCGCACGATGCGTCGCCCACACGTGCGCACGTCGCGCTCGAGAACGGCGCGCGCGTGATCACTGTGCGTTGAGCCGGCGCGCCGCCGGCGCGTCACGCCGAGACTTCGATCTCGTGCGGTCCCGCGCCGCCGGCGAAGAACTCGACGCCGGGTGCATGACCGTGGCGCCGCGTGAACGGCTCGACGAGAGCCTCGCGCAGTGCCTCCTCGCAGCCGCGTTCGAGCAACACGGCACAGGCACCGCCGAAGCCCGCTCCCGTGACACGCGCGCCGAGGACGCCCCTCACGCTCGTCGCGAGTTCGACGATCGAGTCGAGTTCCGGCGTCGAGACCTCGTAGTTCTCGCGCAGCGACGTGTGCGTCTGGACCATCAGGCTCCCGACGAGCGCCGCATCACCCGCGAGCAACGCCTGGCGCGAGCGCGTCGTGCGCTCGAACTCACCGAACACGTGCCGACCGCGCGCCGCGAGGACCGCAGGCAACGTCGGGAGCGCCGCGTCGAACACCTCGCGGGGCACGTCGCGCAACCACTGCGCGCCCGGCACGTGCGCGGCGAGGCGCTCGAGCAGCGCTCCACACTGCGCGACGCGTTCGTTGAACTCCCCCGCCGCGAGCTCGCGCCGCACACGCGAGTCGACCACACCGACGCAATAGCGCGCGGTGTCGAGCGGCACGTGCTCGAAACGCCGGTCGCGGCAATCGAGCCACAGCAGCTGCCCCGGTCGCCCGAGAGCGACCGCGTGCGGATCCATGATCCCGCAGCGCACGCCGACGAAGTTGCGTTCGGCCTCGAGCGCGACGTCGACGAGCCTGCGCGCGACGTCGCTCGCCAGTCCGCGCTCGCGCGACCAAGTGCCCGAGTCGCCGCGCACGAGCGCCGTCGCCGCGACGCCGGTCGCCACGCAGATCGACGCCGACGAACTGAGACCGGCGCCGATCGCGAGGTCGCCGCCGAAGACGAGTTCGACGCCGCGCCCCGCGGGCCACTCACTCGCGAACTGCCGCAGCACACCGAGCGGATAGTCGAACCAGCGCCCGACGGCGCGCTCCGGCAGGCGGTCCATGTGCCCTTCGAAGACGCCGCTCTCCCGCAGCGACGAGAGGCGCACCTCGCGTCCGGCGAGCAGCCGCGCCGCCACGACCGTGCCGCGATCGAGCGCCATCGGCATGACCGCCCCGCCGTTGTAGTCGAGGTGCGCGCCCATCAGGTTCACGCGCCCGGGCGCGAAGAACAGACGGGGGCGCGCCGCCGACAGCGCGCCATCCATGGCCGCCCGGAGCGCCGCGACCGGCGCCGATTCGCGACTCGACATCCGCGCAGTGTAGGCGGTGCGTGGTGCCGCACCGGGCCGGCATCGGGTCGGTACCGCCGCCGACCGGCCCGCACGTGGACCAGCGCTGCGCCGCGCACTGGCGACCACACGCGCGCGGGGGCTATCGTCCCGCCATGCGCGCCGTACCGCTCGCCGCCACCTTCGCCGGCCTGGTCCTGTGCTCCTGCGCGAGCGTCGAGTTCCAGCGCACGTCGTCGACGAGCGGAACGTTCCGTTCGAGCGCTCTGGCCTTCACGTTCCTCTCGTGGGACCTGCCGCAGAGCGCGGTCGACAGCGCCCACGAGAACGCGTCGGACGTCGGTCAGCCGAACACGGTGCCGACCTCGCAGTGGGTGTTCCCACAGCTCGGCTGGTTCGACTGGTTGCTCGAGATCGTGTCGGTGCGCTACGCGGTCGTCGAAGGCACGTGGGGTTACGACGACGGTGAACTCGTCACGGACGAGGGCGCGCTGTCGTCCGCGGGCGACGACGTGGATGCCGACGCCGTCGAGTGAGGCTCACGCCTCGCGGCGCACGAACACCCAACCGACGTTCGTCGCGACCGGTCCGAGCCAGGCGCCGACCTCGAGCGTGAAGGCCTGAGCCATGAACGGCGGCACGCCGGGCTGGCGGCGGTGCACCCAACCGATCAGACCTTCGCGCGCGCGCCCGTCGGCGAAGTCGTCGTCGAACTGCTCGACGAGCTCGACGAAGTCCTCGCCCGCCTTCAGGCGCCGCTCGATTTCGCGTGCGAGTTCGGCCGCCTCCGCGGACGTGCGCGGCGGTGATTCGAGCCCGAGCGGGTTCTCGGCGTGGAGCAACGCGAGGCCGCGGAAGCGCATCCAGTCGTTCTCCACGAGCTCGGGCGGAACAACCTCGATCGGAACGCGCTTCAGGACGTGCCAACCGAGCGGTGACACGAGCGGCTCCGACAGCTCACCGACCGCCAGACGGAAGACCTCGCCCTTGAGCAGTCGATCGGCGGGTCCGCGTTCGAACACGGCGAGTGCGCCGCCGCGCGCGGCGGAGATCGGCTCCTGCGAGAACTCGCGTGCGAGCGCACCGAAGTCCGCGCCGGCGACGAGTCGCGCGTGCAGCTCGCGGATGCGCCGTTCACCGTCGGCGCTCGTGTCGGCGATGCGCAGCTCGAGACAGCCCGCCTGTCGTTCGACGCGCTGCAGCAGATGCACTCCCGTCGGGGCGTCGATCGGCGCGCTGAACTCACCGAGTTCGGCTGCGAACAGGAAACGATCGAAGTCCTCGTACAGGACGCCCGGCGGGAACGTGCCCATGACACTGCCGATCGCGGCGTTCGACGCGGACGAGTGCACGCGCGCGAGCGCCTCGAACTCGGCGCCCTCGAGCAGAGCACGCCGCAGATTGGCGGCCAACTCGAGCGCTTCGGCGCGTGTGCGGCGCACGGTACGCGCCGCGCCGATCGCGTCGGCGTGGATGATCTGCACGTGGCGAACGGAGCGCAACTCGGGCGGCTCCTCACCGAGGAACAGCCGGCTCGTGAAGAGCGAACCTTGCACGAGCGGCCGCTGCACGCGCGCCCCCTCTTGCACGGCTTCCTGCGGTGCTTCTTGCGGCACACGCGGCGCCGCGAACAGCGCGAGGACGAGGCCGACGGACGTGATGAAGTGCGACACGGACGGCATGGGGCGCGATGGTAGCCGTGCCGCCCTCCGGTTACGTTGCAGAGCGCGCCGCTCGCACTCGTCGCAGACCACCATGGGCAACTCGATCGGCCACGTCCTCGTCACCGGCGCTTCCGCGGGCCTCGGCGCGGAGTTCGCTCGGGCGTACGCGGCACAGGGGCGCTCGCTCGTGCTCGTGGCGCGGCGCGAAGAGCGGCTCGTCGCACTCGCCCGGGAACTCACACGCGCCCACGGCGTCGACGTGCGCCACTTCGCTCTCGACCTGGCGCGCCCCGACGCATGTGCGCGGCTCGAGGCCTGGTGCGACGAGCAGGGACTCACGATCGACGTGCTCGTCAACAACGCGGGCGCCGGCGCCCAGGGCACCTTCGCCGAACTCGAACGCACGCGCCAACTCGACCTCCTGGCCCTCAACGTCGTCGCGGCGACCGACCTCGCGCATCGCTTCGGCGTCCGCATGGCGGCGCGCGGCCGCGGGAGCATCCTCAATCTCGCGTCGACCGCCGGCTTCATGCCCGGCCCGGGGATGGCGGTCTACTACGCGAGCAAGGCCTACGTGCTCTCGCTCTCGGAGGCGCTCTCTGCCGAGTTCGCGCGGCACGGTGTGCGTGTCACGGCCCTCTGCCCGGGTCCGACGGAGACGGAGTTCCGCGTCGCCGCGGGGCGACCGCGTTCGCGCATCCTCGACGCCGTGGCGATGCAACCGGAACCGGTCGTCGCGGCCGGGATGCGCGCGCTCGAACGCGGACGGCCGGTGTGCGTGCCGGGCCTGTTCAACACCCTGTGCTGCGTCGCAGTGCGTTTCCTGCCGCGAGCGTTCGTGCGCGCACTGGTCGCGCGCATTCAACTGCCCGAGCGGCCTACTTCTGAGCGCTGACGCCGACCCAGGCGGCGGAACGGCGGAAGCGGATCGACGTTTCGGCGCGCACGAGGCGCGGCACCACGTCCAGCGCCATCTCGATGCACTCGTCGGTGTTGCAGTAGCGGAAGATGCCCTGGCGGCCGATGCAGACGAGGTTCTCGAGTGCGCCGAGTGCGTCGAGCAACTCCTCCACCGTCTCCGCGTAGCCCTTCACCTGCCGGGGATATGCGCGCCGCACGCGCACGACGCGCCAGTCGACGACCTCGCGCCGCCCGGCCATGCCGAGCTTCTCGAGCTGATCCGTGCAGAGCGCGAGGACGTCTTCGTCGCGCATCTCCCAGAAGCGCTCACCGGGGTTCGACGAGAGTTCGAACGCGAGGCCCGAGCGGCCGCTCGGCGCCATGCCCGCGTTGAAGTTGCCGAAGTCCGTGACGCGCTGGAACGGCACGTCGCCGCCCGGGAAGTAGACCCAGTGGTGGTCGAGGACGTTCGGTCGATCGAAGCCGGCGAAGCAGAACACCATGCCGCGGAAGTCGAGCCGCGGGACGTGGCTCTGCACGAGCGGTGAGTTCGGCAACGCGAGTCGGAAGAAGTCCGGCAACGGGATCGTGTTCACGACCGACGTGAAGTCGGCGACCCGCGCGCGGCCCTCGAAGTGCAGCGCGGTGATGCGCCCGCCGTTCACCTCGACACGTTCGAGTCGGCAACCGGTGTGGATGCGTCCGCCGAGGCGCGTGTACTCGCGCGCCATCGCCGCGCCGAGTTCGCCCATGCCGCCGCGCACGTACAGGAAGTTGTGACGTTGTTCGTCGTGCGCGGCCTCGAACTCCTCGCGGCCGAAGAGCTGCAACTTCAGCGACTTCACCGCCAGTGCGACGATCGAGTCTGCGGCGATGCGCTGCGAAGCCGTGCGCGCATCGAGCTGCGACGGCGGAAGTCCCCAGACCTTCTGCGTGTACGGACCGAAGTAGTAGTCGTAGAGCGTGCCGCCGAAGCGGCGGCGCACCCAGGTCTCGAGCGAATCCTCGGGGCCCTGTGCGAACAGGGCTCGCAGGCGCGCGAGCGCCGCGTCGCCGAGCGCGCGCACGAGGAAGCCCGGTCGGACCTTCTGCAGCAGGTCCGTGATCTTGAACGGGTACGCGATGAAGTTGCCGTCGAAGTACTGCGCCGAACGCTTGCGGATCTGCAGGAGTCCGTCGCCGCACAGCTCGTGCAGCAGCGTCAGGAGTTCCGCGTTGTCCGTGACGAGCTCGTGCGGACCGAAGTCGAAGCGAAAGTCGCCGAACTGGTGGCAGCCGGCCAGTCCGCCCGCGGCCGTCGAGCCTTCGTAGACGTCGACGTCGAGCCCCGCCCTGCGCGCCAGCAGAGCCGTTGCAAGCCCGGTG
>JBIKNC010000249.1:0-6278 GCA_044358925.1 Planctomycetota bacterium
GAGTGCGTCGACGGATCGCGGACGCGAGCGCGCATGGGCGTCGAGGCGTTCGCGGCAGGCGCTCCAGCGCTCGACGTCGCCGCGCGGCTTCGATTGCGCGGTGGCCGGGAACAACTCGCTGAACGTCGCCGAGGCGTTGCCGAGGCGCGGCAGTGCGAGCGCCTCGTCGGCCGTGCGCAACGTGTGGTCGAGATCGCCCAACTCGTCGATCCACGTCGCCACGCTCGCGTCGTCGACGCCGAACAGCTCGCGGCTCGCCGCGCGCGGATCGGCTTGCGACGCGCCCGCGTTCCAACACGCCTCCGCGCCGTCGGCCAGCGCGCGCAACGTGATCGGCCACGTCTGGCGATGGCCGATGTCGCCCCACGCGGTGACGAGCAGGCCGTCCGAGTCGTGATCGAACGCCGACGCACTCGCGGCCGCGAGGTTCGCGCGACGTTCACTCGTGCGCCCGGCGAACGTGCGCCAACACGACGTACCGGGAGCGACGAGGTGGCCGCGGCCGAGCCGCTCCAGCGTCGTGCACCACTGCTCGAACGGACTGTCCGGCTCGTAGCCCCACGCGATCGGCACCAGCTCCTCGGGCAGCCGCGTGAACGCCTCTTCGTCGGAGAGCGCGATGTCCGCCCAGAAGTGCGGCTCCAATCCGAGAGCGAGCGCGGCGCGCGCCACGTCGCCGACGAAGCGTGTGTAGACCGCGGCGCGGCCGTCGCGTTCGACCACCGCGCGGCTCTTGCCCTGACCGACGTCGAACGTCTCGTCGCAGCCGATGTTGACGCGCCGCGACGTGAACGTGCGCGCGAGCACGGCCAGCCACTCCTTCACCAGTTCCAGTGAGCGCGGTTCGAGCGGGCACAGACTGAACGGCCCCTGCTTCTCGAAGTCGAGGAAGCGGAACGTGCCGTGGGTCTCCGCGAGCTCCGTGTAGCCGGGCGTGCGCAGCCAACCCGCCAGGTGCCCGAAGCAGTTCTGGTTCGCGACGAGTTCGATGCCGTGGCTGCGGCACAGCCCGTCGATTTCGCGCACCTGGTCCGGAGTGAGTGCGTCGAGCGCGCCCCACACCGCTTCGTGCCCGGGATACGCGAACGTGTGTTCGACGTAGAGCTGCAACTCGTTGTAGCCGGTGCGTGCGAGCGCCGCGACGAGCTCACGCAACGTCGCCATCGTCGGGATGCGATCGCGCGAGACGTCGAGCATGAAGCCGCGGCGCTCGTGATCGGCCCAGTCCTCGATCAACAGGATCGGCAGCGGCCGCTCCTTCGGTCGCTGCGCCGCGATGGCACGCAGTTGCTTCAACGTACGCTCCGCCGCGCGCACACCATCGGGCCCACCGGCGACGATGAACGGCCCCTTGGGCGAGAGCGTGAGTTTGTACTCCGCGGGCCGCGACAGCGACGCCTCGAAGTGCACGTCGGCCTTCTTGTCGAGTTTGCCGCTGTCGAACGTTCCGGCGTGGACGCTCTTCGGGCGCGGCAACAGGGGCAGGTCGTGGACGGCTTTCATGTCGCGGTCGCGGCGCGCGGGTGCGTGCGGCCGCCGAGGGCACAGATCGCGAACGTCACGGCGACGGACGCGGTGAATTTCCAGGTGAAGTGGGTCGCGGCGAGCTGCTGTGCGAAGCCCAGTTCGCCGAACGCGCGGCCGGCTCCGAGGTCGTCCGGCACCCACGGCATCCACGGCTGCGCGAGGAGCACGAGCACGAAGCCGGTCACGAGCGCGGCGATCACCGAACGCTCCGACCCGCGGCCCAGCAGCAGCACGCACAGGAACACGCCGACGAGCCCCGAATACGCGAAGACCATCACACCCAGCACGAAGTCGAGCAGCGCGTTGCCGCCACCGTCCGTGTGCGTCGACTGCCACCACACACACAGCGCGGCGACGACGGACAGTGCGACGCCGAACCAGACGACGCCGCGCCGACCGACCGCGAGGTAGTGCGGTTCGCCCCGACCGGGCGCGAACTTGCGGTAGAGGTCGGCGACGAAGGTCGAGCTCATCGCGTTGATGGTGCTGTTCACGCTCGACAGTGCCGCCGCGAACAGGCCGGCCATCATCAAGCCACGCAGGCCGCTCGGCATCTCCTCGAGGATGAACTCGAGGAAGACCTGGCTCGCGTTCGCCGGACCCTCCAGCGGCGCGTGCGCTCCGACGAACTCCGGGCGCTGGTGGAAGATCCACAAACACAGTCCGACGGCCAGGAAGATCGCCACCGACGGAATGCCCATCGCGATGCCCATCAGCACCGAGCGCGAGCCCTTCTTGGCGTCGCTGCACGTCAGCATGCGCTGCGACAGGTCTTGATCGGTACCGTACGAACCGATGCCGAGCAGCGTGAAGCCGATCACCGACGTCCACAGCGTGAACGACGTGCGCGGGTCCGTGTCGAGTGACACGAGGCGCAGCTTGGCGTTCTCGTCGAGTGCGGCGAACACGTCGCTCCACGGCACGACGAGCCACGAACCGATCAAACCGATCGCCGCGCCGGCTGCCACGACGAACACGACGAACTGCAACACGTCGGTCCAGATCACGGCCGCGATGCCGCCGACCAGCGTGTAGAGGACACCGACGATGCCGAGCACGACGACCGCGAGCAGGAGGTTCGCGGGTTCCATGCCGCTCTCGACGCCGAACAGGATCATCGAGAGCGGGATCGCGGCCACGTAGACGCGCGCGCCGCTCGCCAGCAGGCGGCCGATCAGGAACGCGACGCTCGCCGCGCGCGACGCGAGCGGGCCGCAGCGCGACTCGAGCAGTCCGTACACACTCTGCACGCGTGCCGAGTAGAAGGCCGGGATGAAGACGAACGCGACGACGATCGCCGCGAGCACCATCCCGACGTTCGTGAACAGATAGGTGAGGTCGCCGCCGTAGCCGGCCGCCGGAACGCCCACGAAGCTCGCCGCCGACAACGACGTCGCGACGATGGACAATGCGACCGCCCACGGCGGCATGCGCCGGCCGCCGAGGAAGTAGTCGTCGGTGTCCTTGTTCTCGCGGCGCGCGAACCACCAGCCCGACCAAGCGAGCAGCGCGAAGTAGCCGAGCAGGACGGCCCAGTCGCCGCCGTCGAAGTGCACGGGAACGGCGGCGGGTGCGGGTGCGGGCTCCTGCATGTCGCGGCCTATCCTAGTCACGCATGGAGCACGGCCCGATCGAGTGCGAGCGCGGCAGGCCGCGTGCGAGACCGCGCTTGGCGCGTGGGCTGCTCGTCGCGGCGCTGTGTGTCGTCGCCGCGAGCGGCTGTGTCGAGTCGCGCCGCATCGGCGAGCGGCTCGACCGGCGCGGCGAGGAGATCGTCATCGCCGGCCAGTTCTTCCACGTCGGTGCGCCGGTCGTGTTGTGGCTCGACGCGGACGGCTACGACGCCTACCGACCGTGGCCGCACTTCCGCGAGCTCGAAGAGGGCGAGGAGCAGCGTGCGCGCTACGGGGCGCGGCGACTCGCGCCGGGCGGCGGCGAGCAGGACGCGGAAGCCGCGCGCCGCGCGCGCAACGGCCAGTGGTCGCTGGCGGAGTTGGCCGAGGTCGTCGATCAGTTCGTGCTGCACTACGACGCGTGCGGTACGAGCGAGTTGTGCTACCGGGTGCTCCAAGACGAGCGCAATCTCTCGGTGCACTTCATGATCGACCTCGACGGCACGATCCACCAGACGCTCGACGTCGACGAGCGCGCCTTCCACGCCACGATCGCGAACGACCGTTCGGTCGGTGTGGAGATCGCGCAGGTGGGGGCGGTGCCGCTTGCCGAGCGTTCACGGCTCGACGAGTGGTACCGCGTCGAAGAGGAGCGCACGCGCTTGACCTTGCCGGAGCGCTTCGGCGATGGCGGCCAACGCATGCAACCCTTCGAAGCCTTCGCGGCGCGTCGCGCTCCGATCGAGGGCGCGATCCACGGCACCGACTACGTGCAGTTCGACTTCACCGAGGCGCAGTACGAGAGTTTGAATCGACTCGCGCACGCCCTGAACGCCGCGTTGCCGAAGATCCGGCTCGACTACCCGCGCGATGCGAACGGCGCTGTGCTCACCCGCGCGTTGACTGCCGACGAGTTCGCTGCATTCACCGGCGTGCTCGGCCACTACCACGTGCAGACCAACAAACAGGACCCAGGCCCCGCGATGGACTGGGAGCGCGTGGTGCGTTGACGTGCAACAGACCCGTGCCTGTGCCCGCGCCCGTGGCGTTGCACTTCACCGCAAAGGCGCAAAGGACGCAAAGTCAAAGCAAAGAACACCGTGAGAGTCAGCCTTCGTTGTCGCGTTCCTGCGCGATGGGAGCGTCGAACGATTGACGACGGCGCGCGAGCGTTGCTTGTTCGGCCGCAACGCGGAAGGTGAAGTGCCTGAGCGAGAACGCAGCACCTCTCACTGCGAAAGCGCTCTCAACGCTGCTGTTCATCGCAGCCGCCCTGCGCTCACACTCGCCGTGCATCCTTTGCTTTGACTTTGCGTCCTTTGCGTCCTTTGCGGTGAAGTGCAACGCACGGGGTACGGGTCTGTTGCACTTCACCGCAAAGGACGCAAAGGACGCAGAGTCAGCGCAAAGAACACAGTGAGAGTCACTCCTCGCTGTCGCGTTCCTGCGCGATGAGAGATTCGAACGACTGACGACGGCGCGCCAGCGTGGCTCTGCCGCCTTCAATGACGACTTCGGCCGCGATCGGCATGCTGTTGAAGTTGCTCGACATGCTCGCGCCATACGCACCCGTGTCGTGCAACACGAGCAGATCTCCGACCTCGCACTTCGGCAACGGACGCGGCGCAGGCTCGCCGCCGCGCGCTTGCGTGAACACGTCGCCGGACTCGCACAACGGGCCCGCGACCATCGTCGGCTGCTTCGGCGCGTGGTCCTTGCCGACGATCGAGATGCCGTGGTACGCGCCGTAGACCATCGGACGGCACAGGTTGTTGAAACCGGCGTCGACCAGCACGAACGGTCGGCCGTCGACGTCCTTCACGGCGCGCACTTCGGTGAGCAGCACGGCGGGTTTCGCGGCCAGGTAGCGGCCCGGCTCCACCTCGAGGTGCACGCGGTGGCCGAACGACTCGGAGAGATCGGTGCGCACGTCGCTCCACGCGCGCGAGTAGCCGGCGAGGTCGAGTTCGGGATCGCCGTCCTTGTACGGCACCGGCAGTCCGCCGCCCGCCGAGATCGTCGTGAGTGAACTTCCGACGCTGCGCGCCGCACGGCGCATGGCGTCGCACACCGTCAACAGGTGCTGCATGTCGGTGCCCGAACCGATGTGCATGTGCAGGCCGGTCACTTCGAGCCCCGCGGCGCGCGCGCGCCGCACGGCCGCGTCGAGGTGGCTGTGCCAGATGCCGTGTTTGCTCGCCGGGCCGCCCGTGTTGACCTTCGTGTCGTGACCGTGGCCGAAGCCCGGGTTGATGCGCAACGTCACCCCGTTCGCAGCGGGTGCATTCGCTCCGAGTCGCCGCCGCTCCTCGCCGAGTTGCTCCAGCATGTCCTCGCTTCCGAGGTTCACCGGGCAACCGAGTTTGGCGACGAACGGCAACGTCGCGCGATCGAAGAGGTCGGCCGTGAAACACGTCTCGTGCGGCGCGAAACCCGCGAGCAGCGCGCGCTCGAGTTCGCCCTTCGAGACGCAGTCGACCCACGCTCCGGCTGCGCGCACCGCACGCAGGAAGGCGAGCGATGGGTTGGCCTTCATCGCGTAGCGCACGACGTCGAAGGCGGAGAGGTGTGCCACGCGCTGCGGCAGCTCGTCGAGGCTCTGCACGAAGAGCGGCGTTCCGTGTTCGCGGACCAGTTCCACGAGGAGCGCGTCGTCGAAGGGGCGATTCATAGGGGTGTCCGTTCGAGCGCGTCGCGCAAGACTCGAGCGAGTGTGTCGAGGTCGGCGGGTGTGTGCGCGGCGTTGACCGCGAAGCGCAGGTAGTCCGCGGCCGGTCCGCCCGGATAACTGACGAGCGGCACACACACACCGGCGGCACGCAGCGCGAGGTGGACGTCGGCGGCGCGGCCGGCGCGTTCGAACGCGAGTGCGCGCACCGGGAAGAGAGCGGCGCGCGACACGGGATGCGCATCGAACGCATCGACGAGCGCGTGGAGCCGCCGCGCGTTCTCGAACAGCCGCACGCGACGCTGCGGCTCGGACTTCACGATCCACAGCGCCGCGCGCGCCGCAGCGACGAGCGGCGGCGGCAGCGCGGTCGTGTTCGCGGACGGCGACGTGCTGCGGACCCGTTCGATCGTGTTCGCCGATCCGCACACGACGCCGCCGGCCGCACCGAGGCCTTTGCTCAGTGCTGC
>JBIKNC010000251.1:0-6272 GCA_044358925.1 Planctomycetota bacterium
GGCTTCGAGCTCGCTTCGCGCGCTCGACGCCCTCTCGCGTTTCTGCCGTCGCGATCGAAGTGCCGGATCTGGTGACAGGGTGCCTGGCACCGTACACGTCACTTGGCGAAGTACTTCGTGCCGCGACGCTCGCCGGTCTTCTTGATCTTCTTCTCGCCCAGGAGGGCGACCACCGTCGGCTGGACGTCGACTTTCGAGACGCCGACCGCAGAGGCGATCTCGGAGATCGAAAGGCCCGGCTTCGCGTTCAGCGTGTCGATGACCGTCTTGCCGAGCGCCGGATTGGCACCGCCGCCGCTCTTCTTCGAGGCGCGCTTGCCCATCTTCTTGGCAGCTTTCTTGCCGGCCTTCTTGCCGACACTCTTGCCGGCATTCTTGGCGCCGGAGCCTGCCGGACGACCGGGGCCGCGCTTGACGGGGGCGCCCATCACGCCTGCGATAGCCTGCTGCACGGCGGCCATGGCGGCCTCGTGGATGAGGCCGGACAATTCCTGCGCGAAATCTTCGACCTTCGCTTTGATCTTGGCGTCGATTTGATTGCTCATCGGGGAGTCTCTCGAATGTCGGTTGCGCGAGCGCGACGACGTCGATCCGGAGACACACGGGCATCCGGTGACGATTGCACCGGCGGGGATTCTCGTGCGTTCGTTCCGTCGAACGTCGGCAGGAAGTCTATGAATGCCCTCACGGCATTTCGAGCCGAGCGGCTCGAAAATCGATCCGCCGTTCCCCGTTCAGGAACGTAGGCGGATCGATTGCGAGCTACGTACTTCTGTTCAATCGCCGCCGCTCGCGACCGGATTCAAATCGATACGCGCGGCGTCCAAGTCCTCGAGCGCCTTCAATTCAGCGGCGAGCGCGCTCGCTTCGGCGGCCGGTACCTCGAGTCCGTCGAGAACGAAACGCCGCTCGATCACGAGGGCGCCATCGGAGCGGATGGAGCGCTCCAGGACGTGCACGAGCCCGTCGCGCACGACCTCGGTGCGCCCCGGTTCGACGGCCACGGTCCATTGCGCGCCCGGCACGATCACGAGCCGCGCGTGTTGGACCTCGCGCGCCCGCAATGCCACCGGCCAGCGCCGGTCGCCGCGCCCGAAGGCACCGGAGAGTTGGATGCGCTGCCACGGCGCGCGGATGTTGGGCTTGGTTTTCGTGCCCTTCACGAAGTCCGGAATCGTCCCTTCGAGCGTCAGCACGAGGTCGTTGCCGAGGAGTTCCATACGGTCCGCCGTGACACTCTCGAGGTCGAGGCCCGTCACGAAACCGCTCGCGAGCTGCTCGAAGTACTGCTCGCGCTCCTGCGGCTGGGCGTCGTGGAGCGCCTGCCGCAGCATGGGTCCTTGCAGATCGGACAGGACGACACGTGCACGCACCGTCGCACTGTCGTCGGGCTGCAACAGGATCTCGATGTCGACGTCGGCCGCCGGCTCGCCTTCGAACGGCGGAAGCGCCTCGATTCGCGGTCCGTCCCGGCCGAGCACCACGACCGTTCCGCCGAGCAACTGCGCCGGCACGCGCCCGAACGGAGCGCCGCGCAATCCGGACGGTGTGAGCAGCCAGGTCGGCTCGTCCCCAGCCCGCTGCGGTGCGAGTCGCAGTCCGAACTCGCCGAAATCGGAGAGGTCGAGGAACGCGTCGTCCGGATTGGGGTCGACGTCGGGCGCCACCGCGGGCAAAGGAACGCACCACTCGAATTCGATGTCGGCCAACCGATAGAGCGCCGCCAGCAAGCCCGTCGGGTCGCCGCGTTGCATCGTCCACACGTCGGTCGTGTCGCCGCTGCCGGAGAAGTCGAGCACGTGTTCCGACAACGCGCGGTGCAGAGCTTCGGCGAGGAACTGCTCGTCGACTTCGGCGCGCACGCGTTCGAGAAGCGCGCGGAGATCCTCTTCGACGTCGGCCGCGACGGCGCTCTGGTAGGCGCTGTCCTGTGCGAAACCGCGGGCGAGATCGGCGAGATCCTCGTCGGCGCCGCGATCGACCCACGGCACGAGTTCGTCGTCGTACGGCCGCGCGGGTTCGTCGATGAGCATCTCGCGCAGGCCCGCCGCGTACGTGTGCACTTCGCCCCCAGCGACCGCCACCACCGAGTGGTCGCCGTCGAACCGTTGCGCGACGAAGGCGCCCGCCAGTCCGTCCGGAACGAACACGACGCGCCGCGTCGCGAGGAACGGCGCACCGAACGAAGCGAACTCGAACGACCCGAGTCGCGGTGCCGCACCGAAGGTCGCGCCCGTCTCGTAGTCGAAGACCGACTCGACGACGCTGCCGGGGTCGAGTGTCGGCATGACCCACGATCCGTCGACGACGATCGGCTCGTACACCGTCCCGTCGGGCGCGATCACGCGCTGGGCGATCGGCTCGCCCGCCACGGACTGCTCGTGCAGCATCTCGGTGCCGGTGCGATCGACGGCGAGCATGATGCGGTGCACACGCGTGCGCGACGAGCCGTCGGCGCGATACCAGGTCAGCCGCGTGTCCTCGACGAGCGCGACGGACGCCGCACCCTCGAAGGCGCGCGCTCGCGCCAGCGCCGCCTCGCGATCCGGTGCGTACTGGGCGAAGAACACGTCCGCCGGGTCGCTCGCGCCGAGCGCGACGAGCGAGCGCCGGGCACGTGCGTTGGCCGGGTCGAGCGCGAGCACACGTTCGTACAACGCTCGCACTTCGCTCGCGCCGCCTTGCCCGCCACCGTCCGCATCTCCATGGGCAGCGAGGTGGTCGGCGAGTGCGAGCAGCGCCCAGAGCCGTTGCGGTCCGCGCGCGACGTCCTCGCGCAACGACGCCTCGACGAGCGCGTGGCGGCCGGAGTTGCTGTGGATCGAACGTTCCGCACTGCGGTACCAGGTCGGGCCGCGCAAGCTGCGCGTGCGCGCGATCCAGGCCAGCGCCTCGGCGCAACGCTCCCAATCGCCCTGCGCGAGCACGTCGACGACGCGGCCGGCCACACGACCGTCGACGCGCGCCGCTCGCATCAGGAAGGCGAGTTCGCCCTCCGGATCGCGGCGCGCGCGCGCGTCGTCGGCGAAGTGCAGGAGGACGTCGACGTCCGGGCGCCGCTCGAGCAAACGTGTGCGCTCGAGATCGGCGAGCACTCCACTGGTGTCGAGTTCTTCGAGCGCGGCGTGGTGCGCGGCTCGCAGCGGCGGCGCGTCGGCGAACTGCGCGACGAGCGTTCCGGCGAGCACCGCAGCCTCCTGCGGCCGATCCTCCGAGGTCAACCGATACACGCGCGCGAGGTCGACCTCGAGCACGCGCACCGGCAGGCCTGCCACTGCTTCCTCGACCTCGACGCGCGCGCGCCGCGCGACCTCGCCGGGTAGGTGGAACGCGTTCTCGAGCGCGCGCTGTCGCATGCGCAAGGCCGCCGCGCGTGTGCGGTCGTCGGGCAGCGCCGACATGTCGATGTCGATCGCGAGTGCGACGTCGGGCCGGCGCTCCACGAGCGCTCGAGCCATGTGGACGAGCGGCGCGAGCGGCTCGTCGTCGGAAACGACACCGGGTCGCAGATCTGCCGGCGCGAGCGAGCCCTGCGCGAACAGCCCGGTCGCTCGCGGCGCGGCCGCCACGTGGCGCGGGAACTTCGCGGGCGCCTCGTCGAGAGCACCGAGGCTGCGCACATCGCCGCCGAACACTCCTCCATCCGCGGCGAGCACGCGCACCGACACGTCGTCGCTCTCACCGGCCTCGAGTCGCAGCACGAGCCCGTTCCAACCTTTCGCGAAGCGGACCGGCACACGTGTGCGCTCCGCGCTGTCCGTGAGTCCTGCGCGCAGTTCGCGCGCAGCGCGTTCGCCGTTCCAGAAGAGATCGAACGCGCGCGTCGTCTCGACCTCGAGCAGCGCCTCGTCGACGTCCGCAGCGACCCACGCGAGCACGTGCACGGCACCGCTCACGGGGAAGACGTCCGAATCGGGTGAACCGATGCCGCGCCAGGTCTCGAGCGGCTGCCACTCCACCGCAGGGCCATCGACCGCACGGCCGCCGACGGGGCTGTGTGCACGTCGCCACACACGCGCCGGACCGTCGGCCGCTTCCTCGGCCCACAGCGGCGCCTCGGCCTGCGCCGGAGCGAGCGGCGCGAGCGCGAACCAGTCCGCGATGCGATCGAGTTCGGTGTGGTCGGGCGCTCGCAGCGGCTGCGGGCCGAACCACGAGCGTTCGACGAGATCGTCCTCGATCTCGTACAGCACGCGGAAGGCCTCCGCGTCCGTCACGCGCGTTCGCAGCGCGTGCACACGCGCGGCGTCGAGCGGCTCGTCGCACCACACGTCGATCTGTGCCAACTCGTGCACCGCCAGCGCAGCGAGCGGCGACTTGGGATCGGCCTCCAGCGCCGTCAGCAACGCTTCGCGCGCCGCCGCGTGGTCGCCCGCGAAGAGCGCCTCGTGGGCGTACACGACCTCGGGCGACAGGCGGTCCGCCGGAGCGGGCTCTTGGAACAGGGCGAACAGAAGTGCGATCACGGCTTCACCTCCACTTCGAACTCACGGGCCTGTGCGGCGTCGACGGCACGCGCGAAGTCGCGGAACGCCGTGTAGCGCTCGGCGGGGATGCGCGCGGCGAGGAGCGCGAACGACTCTTCGATCACGTAGCCGTCGGCGGTGAGCTCCGCGCTCCACGAATAGCGCGCGTCATCGCACGACAGCTCGATCGGCGGCGGTGGTTCACCGGGCACCGCGCCAGGCGGCAGCGTGTAGACCACACGCGCCGTCGCGGACATCGGCACGTCGAGCAACAGGTCGGTGCGCCGCTCGGGCTGCGCCGCGAGCGACTGCAACAAGCTCATGCGCGCGAGCGTGACCGGCAACTCGAAGCCCGTGTCCGTGACGCGCGCGAGCTGCGTCGGCCGGCACACCGCCGTGATCACGACCGGCTCGCCGAGGTCCTCGAGATCCGAGAACTCGGCTCGCGCGCCGTCGGCGAGCGGCCCGAGCACACTCGCCAGCAACCGCGCGACCGCTTCGTCGCGTTCCTGTGCGCTGCCCGTGTACGTGCCACGGTCCGCCGGATCGAAACGCCCGAACGCTCGCCGCGTCGCGGTCGCGGTCGCCTCGGTCGGCGAGGTGAACACGACCGTGTACTCGCTGTGCGTGCGGTTCTCGTCGGCCGTCGAACGCGGCACGACCATCTCCACCACGCCGTCCTTCTTCACCACGAGCACTTTCGCGCCGTCGTCCATCGTCGGCAGCGAACCGAACGGATGGTGGCGCGCGGTGCCGTCGAGGAACATCTCCGGGATGTCGTGCTGCGCCGGCACGAACGCGATGCAGTGGTTGAAGTGCTCGACGAGTGCGAGTGAATGGTCCTCTTCGAAGCGCCGCTCGTCCGCGTACACGAGCACCGGCCAGCACTCGATGCCGACCTGCGACAACATCGCGCGCATGAGGATGGCCTTGTCCTTGCAGTCGCCGAAACCGCGACTGAAGATCACCGGCGCGCTGTACGGCTGATAACCGCGCACGCCGAACTCCCAGGCGTTGTAGCGGATGTCGGTGACGACGAACTCGTAGATCGCGCGCAGTTGGTCGAGCTTGCTCTCCTTGCCCGCGACGAGTTCGGCGACCTTGGCCGACATCGGCGGCGACGTCGTGATCTCGTTCTCGATGAGTTTCCACCACCACGCGCCGAACGCTTCCCAACTCGCGTAGCTCGAAGCCTGCACGAGCGGCGCGAACTCCTGCGCGGGCGGCATGAGCGGCTCGGGCGCGACGGGCGCGAACCCGCCGCTGCGCCAGCGCAGTTCGGTGACCCCGTCGTCGAGTGCCACGGATTCCGCGACGACGTCGCTGCCGCGCACGTGGGTCACGAGCGGCAACTCCGGCGGGATGCGCAGCACGACGTCGCTCTCGTGGGTCGGCACACCGAACTCGGGCACGAGCGACTCGTTCGCACCGAAGTAATTGCCGAAGAACGTCGGCTGCGTGTCGTCGACACGCCACTCGACGTCGACGACGTCGCCGATCGCGAGCGGCGGCAGGTCCACGACCATGCCCCAACTCGAGCGGCCCGTGCGCGCGGGCACGACCGTGCCGTCGGCGCGCACGACGTTCGCGACGAGCACGCGCACCTCTTGATCGGGCCCCGCGCGGAACGGCAGGCGGTCGAGTTCGCGCACGCCGCTCTCGGAAAGAACGCGCTGCACCAGTCGGCGGTAGGTCTTCGCGGTGCCGTCGGGTTCGACGTCGATCGCGACGCGGTGCAGCACCACTTCGCGACTCGTCGTGAGTTCGCCGTCCGCGCCTTCGACGGCCACCGGGTGGCGCGCGAGC
>JBIKNC010000250.1:0-6272 GCA_044358925.1 Planctomycetota bacterium
TGACGCCGGATCCGACGCGCACCTTCTGCTGCACGCCGTCGCCCGCGTAGACGATGCGGCCGTTCGCGTCGACGTCGAACGGTCGGTCGCCCGACTCCGAACCACCGAACAGATAGCGGTTGCCTTGGCGCGAGTTCGCGAGCGTGACGAGCTGCTCGCGCAGCAGCGCGACCTGGTCGCCGATCGCGGCGCGCGCCTGCGGATCGAGTGTGCCGTTCATGCCCTGCACGACCAGCGCGCGCACTTCGGACATGAGACCCGAGACCTCTTCGAGCACCGCGGTCGCGCCGTCGACCACCGCACGACCATCGCGTGCGGCTTCGACGGAGCGGTCGATGTCGGCGATGCGCCGCTCGAAGCCGAGCGTGAGCGCCGCGCCGGTCGGATCGTCCGACGGGCGGTTGATGCGGCGGCCGGTCGCGGCCTGCTCCGCCGAACGCACCATGCGGCTGAAGTTCGTGCGCAGGCCGTCGAGGACGAGGCGATAGGTCTGGTTGGTGGAGAGTCGCATCGTGTTCTCAGATGATCGAGAGAATGGAGTCCTCGAGTGCGTTCAGCGCCGACAGGTAGCGCGCCGCCGCCTGGAACGACTGTTCGAAGCGCAGCATGTCGACGAGTTCCTCGTCGATGTTCACGCCGGCGACCGAGTCGCGGCGTTCGGTCAAGCTCTCGAGCACGGCGCGCGACGACGTGGCCGAGGCCTCGGCCGTGACGACCTCGAAGCCCACGCTGGCGACGACGTCGGAGTAGCGATCGCCGAGCGTGCGGCCGCCGAGCGCGTCCGAGGACTGCTCCTGCAGGGCGAGCAACTCGAGCAACACACCGTTGTCTCCGCTGCTGCCGGTGGACGAGAACGCGAACGCGTCCGGGTCGTCGGCGATCTCCTCGCGCACCCCGATGTCGGCCGCCGTCGAGCCGGTGAAGAAGGTGTTGAGGCCGAGCGCGACGAGCACGTCACTCGTGTCCGAGTCCGCCTGCGCCTCGATCGAGACGCGATCGCCGCCGGTGCTCGAGATCTCGCCGAGCGCGAACGCGACCGACAGGCCTTGACCGATGCCGATCGGTGAACCGGGCACGTAGCCCGCGCCGACGTCGAGCGTGGAGACGACCTGGCCGCTCGCGTCGACGACGTCGATCGTGAGTCCCGGCGTGGTGCCGATCACTCCGTCGCCCGACGCGACGAACGAGAACGTCTGGTCGCTCGTGCCCGTGTAGTTGCCCTTCACCTGCACGTCGACCGCGTCGAGGCTGCCGATCACGGTCTGACCGACCGCTGCCGTGAGTCCGAGCGCCGCCGCCGCGCTGCCGCCGGTGAGCGTCAGCGTCTCGGTCGCGCCGCTCGACGTCGTCTGCACGAACACGTGACCGTTCTCCGTGACGGCCGTGAGGCCCGCCGCGGCGAAGGTCGGATCGTTCGCGAGCACCGCCGCGATCTCCTCCGCCGTGGCCGCGCCGATGTCCGCGAAGTCGGCCGAATCGAACGCGACCGACACGTTGGTGGTCGTACCGCCGACGACGGACGTGAAATCGAGCGTGTCGCCGGCCACGAGCGCGAACGGCTCCGCCCCCGTCGTACCGAGCGACGCACTCGTGCCGCCGAGCGTGCCGTTCGTGTCCGGATCGCTGATGATGCGCTTGCTGAAGTCGAACGCGTGGCCCGCCTCGGCGGTCACGATGAAGTGACCTGCGTTGTCGACGCTGGCGTTGACTCCGTCGATCGCGTTGAAGGCGGCCAGCAGCTCACCGACCGTCATGCCAGGATCGATCTCGATCGACTTCTTCTCGATCCCGCCCGTCGCGGTGTCGTGGACGTTGACCGTCAGCGCGCCGGCTTGCACGTCGAACGGCAGGCCGGAACCCGCGAGTGTCTGTGCTTCGATCACTCCGCCTTGTGCGGAGAGCTGCAGCGGAACCGCGCCCTGGAGTTTGGTGAACGGACCGTTGCCGGGCACACCGGTCGTGTGCGCTCGGTTGACCTCGAGGATCAGGCCCTTCGCGAGGCCGTCGAGTCCGCTCTGAAGCTCGGAAGCGAAGTCCTGGTCGGCGCTCAGCAGCGCGCCGAGGCGGCCCGACAGGTTCTGGATGTCGGACGTGCCGCCTTTCGTGCGCACCGCCATGGTGCCGTCGCTGCGCTCGAACGAAGCGAGCGACAGCGTGGTCGAACCGTCGACGAGCAGCGCGCTGCCGATGTGCACACGCAGTCCCGACACACCGGCGTCCTTGACGCGCACGTCGACGATGCCCGCGAGTTGCTCGACGAGGAGCTGCCGTTCGTCGCGCAGCGCGTTCGCCGTGACCTGGCCGGCTTCGATCTCGGCGATGCGGACGTTGAGGTTGGCGATGCCGGTCGCGAGGCGGTTGACCTCTTTCACGGCCAGCGACGCCTGCGTCGCCGTCGACGTGCCGGCCTCGGCCAGACCGAGCTGCACTTCCCGGAAGCGCGCGGCGAGCGCCTCGGCGCTCTGCACGACGGCCGTGCGCCGCACGGTGTCGGCCGGGTCCGTCGACAGCGACGAGACCTCGTCGAAGAAGCCGTCGAGCATCGAGCCGATGCCGACGCCGTCGAGGTCGCCGAACACCGATTGGATCTGGCTCGCGACTTCGAGCTGCTGTTCGATGCGACCGACGACCGTGAGTTGCGCGCCGATGCGCTTGTTTAGGAGGTCGTCGACCATGCGCGAGAGGTCGCGAGCGACGACACCCGTGCCGATGAAGACGTTGCCGCGGTCGAGGCCGAGGCCGGACACGAGGTTGACGCGCTGGCGCGAGTAACCCGGCGTGTTCGCGTTGGCGATGTTGTTGCCGACCGTGTCGAGCGCGTACTGCGCCGTGAGCAGGGCCTGCAGACCTGTGTTGAGTCCGATCGATGCCATGTCAGGCCTTCCCGTCGACGACGGCTCCGCGGTTTCCTTCGAGAGCGTCGCGGCCGAGCACGGCCTCGAGCACCTGCACCACCAACGCGCGCTGCTGGCGCGCGACGAGCGTCATGGTCCGCGTGCGATCGCGGACGATCGTCGCGACGTCGCGCAGCTCGGTGCGCAGACGCGCGAGGCGTGCGCCACGCTCGCCGCAGCGCTGCGCGACGCTGCCGAGCGTGAGCGTCTCCGCCGCGACCCCGGCGCGACGCGCGAAGTCGCAGAGCAGCTTCTCGAGCTCACGGCGCCGCTCGCCACCGCGCGGATCGGCCGCGTCGAGTTCCGCGAGGCCGGCCTCGACCTCGTCGGGTCGGCCGCGCGCCAGAACGCGCGCATGCGCTTCGAGCGCGGCACGCAACGCCTGTTGCGCACCGATCTCCTCTTGAGCCCACGCTTCGAAGCGCGGCAGGAGTTCGATGCCGCTCACGACGCCACCGCCGGCGGCATGGCGCGCGAACGCGTCGACAGTTCGAGCATCTTCTGCACGCCGAACAGCTCGCTCTCCGCCAAGGTCTCACCGACCTTCTCGTCGAGCATGCCGGAATAGGTGTCCGCGCCCGGGCCGGCGCCGAAGAAGCCTTCGGCGAGCGTGGCGCGCATCTCCTTCACGAGCATCGACGCGAACAGCGCTTCGAACGCCTGCGCGGCTTTGCGCAGTTCGGCCGGGTCGCTGTTCACGCGCTCCGCGAGTGCCTTGGCTTCGTCGAGACGCGCGCCCTCGCGGGCCGACATGGCGTCGCGGCCGGCCGAGAGGCTCGCACTGGAGAGACTGCCGAGTCCGTCGACCATCAGAGCACCACCAGCTCGCCGTGGAGCATGCCGGCTTGCGACATGGACTGGAGGATGTCGACCATGTCGCGCGGAGTGACGCCGAGGACGTTGAGCACCTCGACGACCTCTTGGAGTGTCGACGCGCCGCTGATCAGCGAGAGGCGACGGTCTTCTTCCTCGACGTTGAGTTCGGTGCGCGGGTTGGTCGCCGTCTCGCCCTCGCTGAGCGCACCCGGCTGACTCGTCTCCGCCGTCTCCGCGACCGTCACGGTCAGGTTGCCCTTCGTGATGGCGCCGCGGGACAAGCGCACTTCTTCACCGAGGATCACGACGCCCGTGCGTTCGTTGATGACGACGCGCGCCGACGCCTCGGGGATGACTTCGATCTCGAGCAACGAGCTGATGAAACCCACGCGCTCGGCGTCGCCGATCCACGTCGGCACCACGACTCGCACCGTGCCGGCGTCCATCGGGATCGCCGAGCCTTCCTGCGCGGCGTTGATCGCGCGCGCGATGCGCACGGCGTTGCCCAGCGAACCCGTCGTCGACTTGAGGTCGAGGTGCACGAAGCCGGTCGACGAGACCAGTTCGCTCGGAACCTCGCGTTCGACCTTCGCGCCGTGTGAGCAGATGCCCACCGTCGGGTGGTTGCGCGACGCGCTCGCGGCCTCGCCGCCGGCGGTGAACGCGCCGGTCGAGATCGGGCCCGAAACGGTCGCATAGACGTCGTCCGTACCCGGCGCGACGAGTTCGCACCACACGAGCGAACCGCCCGTCAGGTCGGCCGCGTCGTAGATCGACGAGACGCGCGCGTCGAGGCGGCGGCCGGGTTTGGCTCCCGGCGGCAGCGTCGCCTCGACGAACACGACCGCGACGTTGTTCGCGGCGATCTGGCTCGGGTCGAGGTTGATGTTCTGCGTGTTGAGCAGGTTGCGCAGCGCGAGCGTCGTCGCGTTGCCCGAGTCACCGGTGCCGTTGAGGCCCGTGACGATGCCGATGCCCTGCACGTGGTTGAACTCCTGACCGCGCACTTCGGCGAGGTCGCGCACCCGCACGCGCACCAGGCTGTCGCGGCCGACCGGACCGTCGAGCAGCGGCCGCGTCGTGCGCGTCACCGTCGACGACGAGGCCCACTGCGGTTGACGCGGCGCTTCGATGCCGCCGAACAGGTTGAGGTCGACGCGCACGCCGTCGGGTCCGGTGCTCGGGAGTGCCGCGGGCACTTGCGGAGCCGGTGCAGGTGTCGGCGCGGGCGCCGGTTGCTGCACTGGTTGCTGCGCCGGCTGCTGCGCGGGGGGCGGCTGTGCGCTGTCCCGCGGCAACGGCCACGAGGCGTCCTGCGACTGGAGGAACGCGAAGGCGAGTGTGAGGAGCATGGGCGTGAGCGGCGTGTGCGACGGATGCGGGAACTCTGCAGCGGATCTCAGAACGGCCAGAGCCAGTCGAGCGCGTCGTGGATCCACGCGCCGATGCCGCGGCGCTGCGTGGCGTTCGTCGACGGTCCGCTGCCGACGTAGGAGATGCGTGCGTCGGCCACCATCGACGACGAGACGGTGTTCGCGCTCGTCACGTCGTACTTGCGCACGACGCCGGAGAACTCGATCAGCTTCGTCTGTTTGTCGACGCGGATCTCGCGGCGACCGTTCAGCACGAGGTTGCCGTTCGGCAGCACGTCCACGACCATCGCCGTGACGCGCGCTTCGAACGTGTCACGCTTGTCGATCTGCGCCGAGCCCGAGAACGAGTCGGACGAGTTCGCGGAGAGGCCGGGCAGGACGTCGAAGGCGTCGGCCTTGATGTCGAAGTTCGCGAGTTCGTAGTTCAGGCTCGTGGCCTTGGCCGAGTCGGCCGAGTCCTCGCTGGAGATGTCGGCCTCCTCGAACACGATCACGGTGACGAGGTCGCCGACGCGGCGTGCGGTCTTGTCCTGAACGAGGCCGATCGGGCCGCGCGACGGGTCGTAGATGGAACCGGGACGCGATTGAGCGTTCGCGCTGTCGGCGAACGCGAGTGCGGCAACGGCCGCGAAGAGAGTGCAGAGCGTGCGCATGGTGTTCAGCGGAGCGGCGTGGGTGCCTCGAGTTCGACGACGACGAGATCGCGACTGACGACGGTCGCGTGCATCTCGCGGCCGCTGTCGAGGATCTTCACGCGGATGCGATCGCCGCCGGCGCCCTCCTCGAGAGCGATCGCGGCGGCGCGTGCGGTGATCTGGCCGTGCCGAATCTCGAGGATGACGGCCGCGCGCGGCTCGACCACCTTCGGGCGATGCACGTCGACGCGTTGGATCGCGCGACCGGCGTCGATGTAGCGCGCCGTGACGGCGCCGATCAGCATGTCGGTCGTGAGCGACGGTTCGCGCTGCGACGGCGGCACGAGCACTTCCCGCTCCTCCACCATGTCCGGCGTCACGATCGTGCCCGACGCGATCGGGCGACGCAGCACCGCGACCGTCTGCCAGCGCTGCACGTCGTAGTGCACCTGGCGCGTGGCGTGCACGCGGCCTTCGAGTTCGATGCGCACCGTGACGGACTGGGTGCCGCTCTGCACGTTCGGGTTGTTGAGCACCGCGCGGATGTCCGGCGC
>JBIKNC010000051.1:0-21566 GCA_044358925.1 Planctomycetota bacterium
CCGACGCCGAGTCGCGACGGATGCCGCGGTACGTGCCGTCGAGTCCGTCCACACCGAAGTCGCGAGCGAACGCCGCGAGGAGTGCGGTCCTCGTGGCTTCCGACGTCGACGTGTGCGACGCATCACGCGTGTGTTCGGCGAGCAACTCGAGAAGCGTCTCGCGCTCGAGCAGCGGCGCCGCGCTCGCACACCAGTCGGCGCTGCCGAACGGCGCACGCCAGCTCGCTCCCACGGCCGCGTCGATCGGCGGCAGCAGGTGCGCCGGTGTGACGTGTGCGGACAGGCCGTTCGCGAAGGCGCTCACCTCGGGCGACGGCTCGGCGGGCGCCGCGAATGCGACATCGAACTCGACGTCCGTCGACGCGCGTGTGAAGCGCAGGGCAGCGAGCGGTTCGTCGCTCGGAACAGCGGAGCGTCCGTCGATCGCGAGGGCGACGCGCGAGCGCTCGAAGGCGAGCACGCCGTCGGCCGACGAACGCTCGATCGCGTCGAGCCAGGCACTCTCCATCCGCCACGAGCCGGCCAGTGCACGCGCGTCGAAATCTCCGACCGGCACAGCCTGCGGGTCTTCCGCTGCGCGAGCCTCCGCCGACGTCACCGGCGCATCGAGTCGCAGCTCGAACGTGGAGGCATGGGCGAGCCGCGTCCGCTCGGCCGGCGCGTCCACGAGGAGTCGGTCGTTCGAAGCGAAGGCGAGCGCGGTGAGGGCGACGAGCGTGCAGGTGTGGTGCGGCATGGCGAGTCGAGCGCGAGTGTCCACGGGGGAACGACGATCGGCGCTCCCGTCCGCCATTCTCTCGAGCGCCGTGTCCGCGTGTGGCGGACCGTCATCGGCCACGCACGTCGACGGGCTCCCCGTCGAGCTTGGGGCTGCGCAGGGCATCGACCTCGAGCGGACGACGCCGAGTCCCGAGGGTCGCGCGACCGCGTCGGGTCCAGCGCGCATCCCGGCGAGCGCGTGGCTATCCTCCTCGCCCTCATGTTCGAAGGACTCACCCAACGTCTGTCCGGCGCGTTCGGCCTCTTCAAAGGGCAGCGCGAGCTGACCGAGGAGAACATCGCCGAAGGCCTCACGTCGGTGCGCCAGGCGCTGCTCGAAGCGGACGTGCACTTCAAGGTCGCGCGCGACTTCGTCGACCGCGTGAAGGTGCGCGCGCTCGGCGACACGCTCCTGGCCGACAAGAGCGTCTCGGCCTCCGACCAGTTCGTGCACGCGGTGCACCGCGAACTCGTCGAGCTGATGGGGCCCGAGGACGCGCGCCTGTCGTTCGCGAGCAAGGGCCCGACCGTCATCCTCATGGCGGGTCTGCAAGGGGCGGGCAAGACGACGACGTGCGCGAAGCTCGCGAAGCACCTGCGCGATCGGCACGGCAAGCGGCCGTTGCTCGTCGCGGCCGACGTGAAGCGGCCCGCGGCCGTCGAGCAGTTGCGCGTGCTCGGCAAGAAGCTCGACGTGCCGGTGTTCCACGTCGAAGGCCTCACGCCGCCCGAGTTGTGCGAACGCGGCGTCGCCGAAGCGGCGCGCACCGGACGCGACGTCGTGATCCTCGACACGGCCGGACGTTTGCACGTCGACGAGGAGTTGATGGACGAGGTCGCGAGCATCGCGAAGCGCACCTCGCCGCACGATCAGATCCTCGTCGTCGACTCGATGACGGGTCAGGACGCCGTGCGTTCGGCGCAGGCGTTCCACGAGAAGCTCGCGCTGACGGGCGTGATCCTGACGAAGCTCGACGGCGACGCACGCGGCGGAGCGGCCGTTTCGCTGAAGGCCGTGACGGGGCGTCCGATCCTGTTCCTCGGCACGGGCGAGAAGATCGACGACCTCGATGCCTTCTCGGCCGAGCGCATGGCCGGGCGCATCCTCGGACTCGGCGACATCGTCGGCCTCGTCGAAACGGCGCAAGCGCGCATCGACGAGAAGGACGCGCAGGCGCAGTTCGAGAAGATGGTGATGGGCACCTTCACCATCGAGGACATGCTCGCGCAGTTGCGCATGATCCAGAGCCTCGGGCCGCTCAAGAAGGTGCTCGGCATGATGCCCGGCATCGGTGCGGCGCTGAAGGACATCGACGTCGACGAGAAGCACTTCAAGCGCATCGAGGCGCTGTGCACGTCGATGACGCCGCGCGAGCGCCTGCAGCCCGACATCATCGACATGGGGCGGCGCAAGCGCATCGCCAAGGGCGCGGGCCAGGAGATCGCAGCCGTCGGCACTCTGCTGAAGAGCTACAAGCAGATGCAGACGATGATGAAGCAGATGAACAAGCTCGGCCTGGGCGGGAAGCTGGCCGCGAACGCGAAGAAGGAAGCGCTCGCGGGGCTGTCGCCGACGGGCGAGTTGGCGGCCGACCTGTCGGGCCCCGGCCTCATGGAGCGCATGGGCGGCATGGCGCGGGGCATCGGCGGCGCGGCCAAGGGCCTGGGCTCGCTGGTCGGGCTGGGTGGGGGCGGCGGTGGACTTCCGGAGGGTTTCGATCCGGCGAGCCTGATGCCGGGCGCTCCGGGCCAACGCAAGCAGGGCCCCGAACGCGACCGCGCGAAGGAGAAGGCCAAGAAGAAGCAGCGCGCGAAGAACCGCAAGAAGCGCTGAACGGAGCCGTGCCGGGCGCGGACCCGGAGGCGGACTCAGGAGCGCTCTCGGGGCCGAGCTCGCGGCGCTCGGAGTCGCACCACGCCGATCCACGCGCCGGTCGACACCGGGCGCGCCTCGACGGCACGCTTGCCCGCGCGGCGCGACGTCCTTAGTCTTCTCGCCCCCGCAGCGCGCCCGAGAGGGTCGCGCCGCATCCTCCGCCGCGTTCGCGTGGCGGGGCAGACCGCCCCTCACGAGCGTTCGCGTTCGGCACGAGGGCGGTGATCGTCGGCCACGAGCCACGTCCCCTGGGAACTCCTAGGGCGGCGCTCGCACGGCCTCCACCGACTCCATCGCAACCACCAGACTGCTCCACGCATGTCCGTCGTCATCCGCCTCAAGCGCGTCGGCCGCCGCAACTTCCCCAGCTACCGCATCTCCGTCGCCGACCCGTACCGCCCGATCAACGGTCGCACGATGGAGCAGCTCGGCGCCTACGACCCCGCGCACCCGAATCCGGCGCTGCGTGAACGCGTCGACGTCGAACGCGCCCGCCACTGGATCGCGGTCGGTGCACGCGCGAGCGACACCGTGCGCAGCATCTTCGCGCGCGCCGGCGTCTACAAAGGACTGCCGAAGAAGACCAAGAAGGCGCGCGTCGGTCGCACGCAGGACACCGCGAAGGCCAAGGCGCGCATCGCTGCGAAGGACGTGCGCAGCAAGCGCAAGGCCGAGCGCCAGAGCACGCGTCGCGCGACGAAGCGCGCCGCCGCGAAGGCCGGCGCCGAGAAGCCGGCGTGATGCCGGACGCGCCGCTCGTGCACACGAGCGGCGCCGAGCGTTCGGCGGGGCGCGCGACCGCGCGCGTGTGACGCCGCTGGTCGCGACGCGTTCGCGACCCAGCAGCACCGGTCGCGACGCGTTCGCGATCGCCAGCGCCGGCCAACTCCGCCCAGCGCCGCACGGCACAGCACAGCGCGACATGGCCACGTCGCGCAGGGTCGCGTTTCGAACGCGATCGATGGGTCGGGAGTGCGTCGCGCATCGCGCCGCACTCCGTCTCGTTCAAGACCTCGAGTGCGAACGCACGGAATCCACGTGAGCAAGAAGAGCGATCTCATCTCCCGTCTGCTCGAAGTGCACACCCCGCGTCGGCCCGTGCCGAAGAGCGAGGTCGAGGACTTCGACCTCGTGCAACAGGGGCTCTACATGGTGCTGCTGCGGCACATGACGGAGCAGCAGGCCGAAGCCTCGGTGCGCGCGCTGCAGAAGGCGTACGAGGACTGGAACGAGCTGCGCGTGAGCCAGACGCAGGAGATCGCGCAGCACTTCCGCACGTCGACGCGCAAGAAGGGCACCGACAAGCTGATCTCGTTCGCGCCGATCGCGCTCGAACTCAAGGACTACCTGCAGGAGATCTTCCAGCAGACGCACTCGATGTCGCTCGAGCGCTTCCTCGCCGATCCGTCGGACGGTTGGAAGATGCTCGAGAAGATGCCGGTGACGGGCATCACCGGCGGCGCCTACCTCGCGTTCGTCGCGAAGAAGGAAGTGCCGGTCTTCCCGTCGCTCGTGAAGCTGCTCGACAGGCTCGGCCTCGTCGCGAAGCCGGGCCCGGGCAAGAAGGCGACCGACGCGATCGGCGCACTCGTGCCCGACGGCAAGACGCGCGAGTTCACGGTCGCGATCTACGACGTGCTCGAGTTCTGGGACGATCCGAAGGAGCCGTCCTACGTGCGCTATCCGCTCCTGCAGGAGACCTCGCACGGCAAGAAGTCGCTCGTCGAACGCGACTCCGCGATCGCGAAGGCCGAGTCGCAGCGCAAGAAGGACGAGGAGCGTCGCAAGAAGGACGACGAGAAGGAGCGTGCGCGCCTCGCGGGTGAGGAGAAGAAGCGCATCGCCGCGGAGAAGCAGCGTGAGAAGGCGGCCGAGGTCGCGCGCGCCAAGTCGGCCAAGGAAGCCGAGCGCAAGGCGAAGGAAGCGGCGAAGGTGGCCGAGAAGAAGGCCGAGGCCGTCGCCAAGGAAGCCGAGCGCAAGGCCGAGATCGTCGCCGCTGCCGCCGCACGCAAGGCCGAAGCCGCAGCGAAGGAAGCGGCGCGCAAAGCCGAGATCCAGAAGCGCAAGTCCGAGGCGGAGGCTGCGCGCAAGGCGAAGGAAGCCGAAGCCAAACAGCGCGCTGCCGACAAGAAGGCGGCCGAGAAGAAGGCCGCCGCCGACAAGAAGGCTGCGCTCAAGAAGGCCGCCGCCGACAAGAAGGCCGCTGCGAAGAAGCCCAAGAAGCCGGCGGCCAAGACGGTGAAGCCGGCAGCGAAGAAGCCGGTGAAGAAGGCGGCGAAACCCGCCAAGGTGAAGAAGCCGGCCAAACCCGCCAAGAAGCCGGCCAAGCGCTGACATGCACGGGCGCGGCGCAAGGCTGGTCCTCGGATCGGCGTCGCCGCGCCGGCGTGCGCTGCTCGACGAGCGCTACGTCGTGTTCACGGTCGAGCCGGCCGACGTCGACGAGTCGCTCGTCGGTGAGTTCACACCCGCTGCCGCGGCCCGTGAAGTGGCGCTGCGCAAAGCGCGTGTGCTGCTGGAGCGTCACCGCGGCGACGCGCTGTTCGTCCTGTGCGCCGACACCGTGGTCGGCGTGCCCGACGGCGCCGGTTGGCGGCTGCTCGCGAAGGCCGCGGATCGCGACGAAGCGCGCACGATGCTGCAACAGCTCTCGGGCACGACGCAGTCGGTCTGCACGGGCATCGCGGTCGCGCGCTGCAGCGACGGCGCGCTGTTCGACGACGTCGAGACGACGCTCGTGACGATGCGCGCACTCTCGGCCCGCGAGATCGAGGACTACCTCGACAGCGACGAGTGGCGCGACAAAGCCGGTGCCTACGGCATCCAGGGCAGCGCGGATCGGTTCGTCGTCGGACTGTCCGGCGGCGGCTTCGACAACGTCGTTGGGTTGCCGGTCGAACGTGCGCTCCTGTTGCTCGCGCGCGCCGGACTCGAACTCGAGGCGCTGCGGCGATGACGATCGACGCGCACGTGCTCGGCAAGCTCGAACTCGCGGCGCGCCGCTTCGCCGAGCTCGAGACGGAACTCGGCGATCCGGCGCTCGTCGGCGATCCGCGGCGCTATCCGGCGCTGATGCGCGAACGCGGCCGACTGGCGCGTGCGGCCGAGCTGTACCGCGAAGCGTCTTCACTCGCGAGCGATCGCGAGGACGCGCGCGGACTGCTCGAAGCGCGCGATCGCGACTCCCAGCAGCTCGCACGCGAAGAGTTGGCGCGCATCGAGGAGCGCGAGCCGCTGCTCGAACGCGAGATCGTCGACGAACTCGTCAAGGACCCGGAACTCGAACGCACGAGAGTCATCGTCGAGATCCGCGCCGGTACCGGCGGTGACGAGGCGACGCTGTTCGCGCGCGACCTGTTCGAGATCTACGAGCGTTTCGCGCAAGCCCGCAAGTGGCGCCTCGAAACGCTCGACCTGTCGACGAGCGACGTCGGCGGCTTCCGCGAGATCGTGTTCGGACTCGAGGGCGACGAGGTGTGGAACCTGCTGCGCTTCGAGTCGGGCGGCCATCGCGTGCAGCGCGTGCCGGCCACGGAAGCGCAGGGCCGCGTCCACACGAGCGCCGCGACCGTCGCCGTGCTGCCCGAAGCCGAGGAAGTCGAACTCGAGATCGACGATCGGGATCTGCGCATCGACACGATGCGCGCCGGCGGGCCCGGCGGGCAGTCGGTCAACACGACCAGTTCCGCGGTGCGGATCACGCACCTGCCAACCGGCACCGTCGTGCAGTGCCAGGACGAGAAGAGCCAGCACAAGAACAAGGCCAAAGCCATGCGTGTGCTGCGCGCGCGCCTGTTCGACGCCGAGCAACAGCGGCGCGACGCCGAGCGCGCGTCGACGCGCAAGACACTGGTCGGCAGCGGCGACCGCAGCCAGCGCGTGCGCACGTACAACTACCCGCAGAACCGCTGCAGCGACCACCGGCTCGAGGCCAACTTCAGCCTCGAGACGATCTCGGCCGGGCGACTCGGAGCGCTGCTCGAGGCGCTCGTCGCCCTCGACCGCGCCGAACGCGTGAAAGCACTCTGACTCCCGCCGTCGACTCGACCGACGGGCGCGGATAGGGTGAACCGCTCGCCGCGCCGGAACGTTGCGCTGCCTGCACCCCGACCCATGACCGACGCCACCTCTCCCGGATCGAACCCGGCCACTCCGTCGAACCTGCCCGAGATGCCGGCCGCAGCCAAACTCGTGAAGGAGGGCTCGGTGCGCGCGCCGGTCGTCGATCGCGAACTCGAGGCCGCGCCGAAGACGCTGCAGAACGCGGCGTGGATCCTGCTCGGGGGCGCTCTGTTCCCGTTCATGAACGCGGGCGGCTCGTTGCTCGTGGGCTTCGGAGCGAAGGCTCTCGGTCTGCTCGGCTGCGCGATGCTCGCGGCAGGTGTGTTCGCGAACCGCGGGCTGCCGGTGCCGTGGGGCCTCTCGTTCCTCGCCAAGCCGCGCTTCGGGCCGCCGTTCGGAGCCAAGCCGAAGAACTTCGTCGCCAGCGTCCTCGCGGGCATCCCGACGCCGCTGCACCTGGTCGGCGTCCTGATGATCGTCGCCGCGCCGCTCGTCGCGTGGTTCGATCCGAGCATCGCCAAGGTCAACGCGCCGCTGCTCGATCAGAGCCTGCCCGCCACGGCGAGCGGCTTCCGCGCCGCGGCCGAGGTCGCAGCGCTGCTGCTCGGCGGCTGCACGCTCGCCCACATCCTCTCGTACAAGAAGGGCGGCAAGTTCTCGCCGCTCTATCCGTTCCTGTTCGGCGGCCCGGCCTTCATGGGCCTGTCGTCGATGTTCACGAGCTTCAGCGCAGGCAATCCGATCGCCGGCATCGGCGCGTTGATCGTCGCGGTCGCCGCGGGCATCGGTCTGTACGCCATCGGTGTCGCGATGGTGCAGGCCAAGAAGGAAGGCGACCTGAAGCGCGAAGAGTCGTTGGCCGCGAAACGCGCCGCGCGCAAGACCCGCGCGTGAGTTCGGCCGAGGCGCCGCCGCGAAGCCCGCGCGACCTGCTCGCGCGCGGGCGGCAGTTCCTCGAGCGCAACGGCTGCGACGAAGCGCGGCTCGACGCGGAACTGCTCGTCGCGCACGCGCTCGGTCTCGAGCGCCTGCGCCTGTTCCTCGACCTCGATCGACCGATCGACGAAGCGGAGCGTGTGCGTGCGCGCGAGTTGCTCGTGCGCCGCGCGAAGGGCGAGCCGACCGCGTACGTGATCGGCAAGCGCGACTTCTACACGCGTACGTTCGTGGTCGACCGGCGTGTGCTCGTGCCGCGGCCCGAGACGGAGCTGATCGTCGACCGCGCTCGCGAGTGGGCGCGCGCGCGCCTGTTCCCGAGCGGCGGGCCCCGGGTGCTCGACTTCGGCACCGGTTCGGGCTGCTTGGCCGTCACGCTGGCGCTCGAGATCGAAGGCTCGAACGTCGTCGCCGTCGACGTGTCGAGCGACGCGCTCGACGTCGCTCGCGAGAACGCGGCGCGTCTCGGTGCCGACGTGGGTTTCGTTCACGGCGACGGGCTCGAAGCGCTACGCAGCGTCGGCGGCCGGCCGTTCGACCTCGTGGTCGCCAATCCGCCCTACGTCGATCTCGCAGAGCGCGAGCAACTTGCGCGCGAAGTGCGCGACCACGAGCCGGCGCTCGCCCTCTTCGCGCCGCCCGGCGCGCCCGACCACTGGGTCATGACGCTCGCACGCGAGGCGCCGGCATTCATGGCGCCCGGCGGTGTGCTGCTCGTCGAACTCGGCTTCGATCAGTGGGCGCGCGTCGAGAGCGAACTGCGCGCGATCGCTGCCGACGTCAGCGTGCTGCGCGACTTCGCGGGCCACTCGCGCGTGCTCGAACTGCCCGTTCCGCCCGCGTGACGGATCCGTGTCCGACACCGTAACCGTCACGCGTCGACGAGCCGCTTCACGAACGTCGCGAGGCGCGCGCGCTGATCCTCGGCGATCTCGTGCAGGAACACGGCGATCTCGTAGTGCTCGAGGTGCGCGCTGATGCGCTCGCAGCGCACGACGGCGCCCTTCGCGCGGAACTCCTTCTTCTGACCGTCGGGCAGGTCGAGGCGCACGTCGAGCAGCGTCATCTCGTCGACCGGCTCCTCGCAGTAGAAACACAAACCCGCGGCCGACAGGTCGCGCAAGCGCACGTCCATCGTGCGGCCCGCCACGAGCACGGTCAGCGGCCCGTCGTGGTTCGCACGCGGGTGGCGTCGGCGATCGGCAGCGGCGGGGCGCGGTTCGGACTCGGCGTGGGAGCGGGGGGGTGTCATGCACGCGAGGCTAACCCCGTTCGGGCGAGCCTGCCGAATCGTCGCTGCGATCCGCGTCCCGCTCGCGGGTCCTTCTCGCTGCCGCAGCGCAGCGGCACACTGGGGGAGCCGAGGCGCAGCGACGCTGCGGCTCCCTTCCTCCGCGCGCGAACGAACGAGGCGCGCGGTTCCTCCGACTCGACGAGACGACACGCCATGGCGAGCTACAACAAAGTGATTCTGATGGGCAACCTGACCCGCGACCCCGAGACGCGCTTCACGCAGGGTGGGATGCCGATCGTCAGTCTCGGCCTGGCGGTGAACGAGCGCTTCCAGTCGTCCGACGGTCAGTGGCAGGACCGCGCGACGTTCATCGACGTGACGATCTTCGGCAAACGCGGCGAGGCGTTCGCGAAGTTCCACAAGAAGGGTCAGCAGGCCTTCATCGAAGGCAAGCTGCGCCTCGACACCTGGGAGGACAAGAACGGCGGCGGCAAGCGCAGCAAGCTGTTCGTCGTCGGTGACAGTTGGGAGTTCGTCGGCGGTGGCGGCGGTCCGGGCCGCGAGGGCGGCGGCGGTGGCGGTCGCGGCGACGGTCGCGAACAGGGCGGCGGCGCGCCGAGCGGCGACTCGTGGGGCGGCTCCGCTCCGGCCGACAGCGGCTCGTGGGGCGGTGCGGCCCCGGCCGAGTTCTCCGACACGCCGTTCTGAACTTCGATGGGCGTGAACGACGCTCACGACGCGAGTACGAAGTTGCATTGTCGCGTCGAGTTCTTCGCGGGCCTGCGCGAGCGCTTCGGCGCGGACGCGCTCGAACGCGTCGAACTCGAGCACGGTTCGACGGTGGCCGACCTGAAGCGCGTCCTGCTCGAACGCTGGCCGCGCCTCGGTTCGCTCGCGTCGGTGCGCGCGGTGCTCGGCACGCAGTACGTGCGCGACGAGACCCTGCTCGTGGACGGCGCGACCGTGCACCTCCTGCCGCCGGTGAGCGGCGGTGCGGAGCGTGACGAAGCGCCTGCTCGCGGCGACGACCTCGAACACGGTGTGTTCGAACTCGTCGCCACACCGATCGATCCGGGCGCGGCCTTCGCGCGCGTCGCACATCCCGCGTGCGGCGGAACGGTCGTTTTCAGCGGCAGCACACGCGAGACGAACCGCGACAAGTCGGTCACGAAGCTCGACTACGAGGCCTTCGAGCGCATGTGCGGGCCGCAGATGGCGCGCATCTTCGAACAGTGCCTCGCGCTCCACGGACCGCCGGCCGGCAGCGCGGAGTCGGCGCACGAACGGCGTCTGCGCATGTTCGTGCAGCACCGCACGGGCGTCGCCCTGGTGGGGGAGACCTCCGTGGTCGTCGCAGTCGCGAGTCCGCACCGCGCGGCCGCGTTCGACGCCGCGCGCTTCCTCATCGACGAGCTCAAACGGAGCCTGCCGGTGTGGAAGAAGGAGTGTTATGCCGACGGGCACGAGTGGATCGGCGAAGGTGCCTGATAGCCTCTGCGCCCCGCGCGAACGCGTGAGACCACCATGAGCCGACCGACGAGCAAGGGCGGAGTCAGTCTCAACCTCACCGGCATCGAGCGCGAGACGCTGGAAGTCGACGTCTTGCTGGTCGGGGCCGGTCCCGCGACGCTGGCGTGTGCGATCGAGCTGATGAAGCTGTGCGGACAGCGCGGCCTGACGCCGTCGGTGCTCGTGCTCGAGAAGGCCGAGGACATCGGCTACCACACGCTCTCGGGCGCCGTGATGGACCCGCGCGCGATGCGCGAGCTGTTCGGCGACGACTGGCTGGCGAAGGGCTGCCCGACGGAGGGAGAAGTCACGTTCGACTGCGTCGACTGGCTCACCGCGGGTGGCAAGTCGTTCCGTCTGAAGGGGCCGCTCGTCCCGCCGCAGTTCCGGAACCACGGCAACCACATCATCAGCCTGTACCGCGTCGTGCGCTGGATGAAGGAGCAGGTCGAGGCCGCCGGCGTCGACGTGTACCCCGGCTTCGCGGCCGCGAGCGTCGCGTACGACGGCGACCGCGTGATCGGTGTGCAGACACGCGATGCGGGCATCGCCAAGAGCGGCGAGGCGAAGGGGCACTTCGAGCCCGGCATGGACGTGCGCGCGAAGGTCACGGTCTTCGGCGAAGGCACTCGCGGACACCTGACGAAGGGGCTCGTCTCCAAGCTCGGCCTCGACGCCGGCAAGAACCCGCAGGTCTTCGAGACCGGCATCAAGGAGATCTGGTCGCTGCCCAAGGGGCGCGACATGTTCGGCAAGGTGATCCACACGGCGGGCGCGCCGCTCGGCACGAAGGGCTACGGCGGCGGTTGGATCTACGGCTTGAAGGACGATCGCCTGTCGATCGGTTACGTCGTCGGTCTCGACCAGGGCGACGCGAAGCTCGACCCGCACGCCATGTTCGCGCAGTGGAAGCGGCACCCGGCGGTCGCGAAGTTGCTCGAAGGCGCCAAGATCGAACGCTACGGCGCGAAGACGATTCCGGGCGGCGGCTACCACGCCATGCCGCGCCTGCAGGGCGACGGTTTCGTGATCGTCGGCGACAGCGCCGGCTTCGTGAACATGGCGCGCCTCAAGGGCATCCACCTCGCGATGAAGTCGGGCATGCTCGCGGCGCACGCGATCGCCGATGCGCTCGCCGCGAACGACACGAGCGCTTCGAAGCTCGCGCGCTACACGGAGCTGTTCGAGGCCTCGTGGGCGAAGGACGAACTCTTCGGCGTGCGCAACTTCCGCCAGGCCTTCGCGAGCGGTTTCCTCACAGGCGCGATCGACACGGGCGTGCAGATGGTGACGGGCGGGCGCGGTCTCGTCGCGCGCCGCGCGATGACGCCGGACCACGACCACATGCGCCCGCTCGGCGAGTCGCGGCTCGAGAAGCCGCGCTTCGACGACACGCTCTGCCTCGACAAACTCACGGACGTCTACCACTCCGGCGCGGTGCACGAAGAGGACCAACCCAGTCACTTGGTCGTCATCGACCCAGAGATCTGCGTCACGCGCTGCACGACGGAGTACGGCAATCCGTGTCAGCACTTCTGCCCGGCGGCCGTGTACGAGTGGCCGCACGCCGACTCCGCCGCTGCGCGCGCTGCGGGCGGCGTCGTGATCAACGCCAGCAACTGCGTGCACTGCAAGACGTGCGACGTGGCCGACCCGTATCAAGTCATCGAGTGGACCGTGCCCGAAGGCGGCGGCGGTCCCAAGTACATCGACATGTGAGTCGCTCGTGCGACGCTCCGAACCGATCCCCCCCGACATGAAACTCAACGTCAAGACCAGCGACTCCAAGCTCGGTGCCACGCCCGTCCTCGTCGTCTTCGCACACGAGGGCGAGCCGCTCTCGTTGCCCGCCGGGGTCGCACTCGCCGGTACCGTCGAGAAGGACTTCGGCGGTCGCTTCCGTCAGACGCGCCACTGCGATCCGGTGGGCGGAACCGCGGAGCGCGTGCTGCTCGTCGGTCTCGGCAAACGCGCCGATCAGAGCGCCGAACGTCTGCGCCGCGCAGCCGCGGTCGCGGTGAAGGCGGTCGAGGGCGCGAAGCTCGCCAGTGTGAGCCTGTGGGTGTCCGACGCCGTCGCGTCGTCGGGCGGCGGCTCGGAAGAAGTCGGTCGCGCTATCGCCGAGGGCGCGCTGATGGGCGGCTACCGCTACGTCGAACACAAGAGCAAGCCCGACCCGGTGCACCTCACGTCGGTGCATCTGTTCGGACCGGGCGCCGCGTTCAAGAAGGGGGCGCAGCGCGGTGAAGCGCTCGCGCGCGCGAACTGCTTCGTGCGCGACCTGCAGAACGGACCGGGCAACTTCGTCACGCCGACGCGCCTCGCGAACGAAGCGAAGAAGCTCGCCACGGGCTGCCCGGAGATCAGCGCGAAGATCTTCGAAGAGGCCGACATGAAGAAGTTCGGCATGGGCGCGCTGCTCGGTGTGTCGCAGGGCTCGCGCGAGCCGGCGAAGCTCATCCACCTGACGTACAAGCCGAAGACGAAGAAGAAGGGCGCGCGGCGCGTGGCCTTCGTCGGCAAGGGCCTGACCTTCGACACGGGTGGCATCAGCCTGAAGCCCGGCGCGAAGATGGACGAGATGCGCTTCGACATGTCGGGCGGCGCGGCGGTGCTCGGCGTCTTCCACGCGCTGCGTGAACTCGGCTGCGACCACGAGGTGCACGGCGTCGTTCCGGCCAGCGAGAACATGCCGGACGGTCAGGCCACGAAGCCGGGCGACATCCACACGGCGATGAACGGCACGACGATCGAAGTGCTCAACACGGACGCGGAGGGGCGCCTCATCCTCTCGGACGCGCTGTGCTACACGACGTCGAAGATCCAACCCGACACGATCGTCGACATGGCCACGCTCACGGGCGCCGTCATCATCGCGCTGGGGCACGAAGTGACCGGCATGTTCGCGAGCACAGCCGACCTGCGCGATCGCCTGACGCGCGCCGGTGAAACGGTGGGCGAGCGCGTGTGGCCGCTGCCGTTGTTCGACGAGCACAAGGAACAGATGAAGGGCACGTCGGCCGACCTGCGCAACATCAACATGCCGAACCACGGGAACGGCTCGACGTCGGGCGCAGCCTTCCTGTCGAACTTCGTCGGCGACACCGAGTGGTGCCACCTCGACATCGCGGGCACCGCCTGGGGCACCCTCGAACGCGACTGGGTGGGCGGCGCGAACGGAACGGGCGTCGGGACGCGCCTGCTGCTCGAGTACCTCGCGAATCTCTGAACCGTTCGAGACGGAGGGCAGCGCGCGGCGGAGAGGCTCTCCTCGAAAGCGAGGCTTCCTCGAAACAGGGGCGACGTGTGGTCTTCGATCGCGCGTCGCCCTTGGCTCGTCCATGCAGCGGCCCTACATTGGTCGGCCCGCGAAGTCCGCTCCCAGGAACGGCCCGCGCGGACAGCCGCGACGGGTTCGTGCTCGAGTTCGCGAGCAGCTCCCGCCGATGCCCCCGTTCGACGCCGGTGGACCTCTCCACCCGTGCGCTCCGAACACTTCGCCCGTTCTCACCGATCGACGCCACTCCAGTGACCGTGGAAGCCAAGCAACTCGTGCCGGGTCTCGCCGGTGTTCCCGCCGCGGAGTCGGCGATCAGCTACATCGACGGGAACGCGGGCATCCTCGAATATCGGGGCTACCCGATCGAGCAGCTCGCGAAGGACAGCACGTTCGAGGAGTCGTGCTGGCTCCTCATGCACGGTGAGCTGCCCACGTCGAAGCAACTCGCCGCCTTCTCGAAGGACCTGTGGGCGGTGCGCGACCTGCCGAGCGGGCTCGTCGATCTCTTGCGCACCTTCCCGAAGAAGGCGCACCCGATGCACGTGCTGCAGTCGGCGGTCGCGGCGCTCGCCGCGTACGAGCCGACCTTCCGCATGGGCGACAAGGAAGACATGCGCCGCGCCTGGCTGCGCATCGTCTCCGCCATCCCGACCATCGTCGCGACGCACGAACGCCTGCGCCGCGGCCTCACGCCGATCGCGCCGCGCACGGACCTCGCGACCGCTGCGAACTTCCTCTACATGATGGACGGCAAGGTGCCGGACGACGTCGCCGCGCGCGCGCTCGACGTCGCCCTCGTGCTGCACGCCGACCACACGATGAACGCGTCGACGTTCGCCGCGCGCGTCGTCTTCGGCACGAACGCCGGTCCGTACGACTCGATCAGCGCCGCGATCGGTGCGCTGCACGGCCCGCTGCACGGCGGCGCGAACGAGCGCGTTCTCGCCGCACTCGAAACGATCGGTTCGGTCGCGAACGTGCGCGCCTGGGCCGAGCAGCAGTTCGCCGCCAAGGGCAAGATCAGCGGCTTCGGCCACCGTGTCTACAAGGTCAAGGATCCGCGTTCGTTCGCGCTCCAGACCTTGGGCAACCAGCTCTTCGCGAAGCTCGGCAGCACGCCCATCTACGACATCGCCCTCGAACTCGAGAAGGTGGTCGTCGAGCGCCTCGGCGACAAGGGCATCCACCCGAACGTCGACTTCTTCAGCGGCATCGTCTACCAGAAGCTCGGCATCCCGACCGACCAGTTCACGCCGATCTTCGCGATCGCGCGCGCGGGCGGTTGGATGGCGCACCTCGCCGAGCAGATGGCGGACAACAAGCTCTACCGCCCGGGTCAGATCTACACGGGCCAGCGCACGCGCAACTACGTGCGGCTCGAGAACCGCGTCTGATCGGAGCGGAGCCGACCGGGGCTCGAAAACCTCACACGCCGTCGCTCGGCATCGAGCGGCGGCGTGTTTTCTTTCGGAGCGGCGCTCGGGTGCACCCGATGGCCGCGCGGTCGGGCTCCACCGCGGCCGCCTCGCGAGCCGATCGAAGCCCTCGATGCGACACGAGCGGCCGCAGAGCCGCCGCTCCGGCTACCATCCGGAGACGGTCGGCGCGCTTGGAGGCGCGCGGACCGCGCCCCTCGGCTCCCCCCTGCAGCGCCTCGGCACCACCATTCGGTGAAAGAAGCCACCTCTCGCCCCTCGAACGGCCGCTCGAAACGGCTCGTCCTGTTCCTCCCGCACCGCGCCGACCCCGCGCAGGGTGTGCGCGTCGCAGCGGACCTCTTGCCGCTCGAGCTCCTGCAGATCGCAGCGATCCCGGCGCGCGAGGGCTACGAGATCCATCTCGTGGACGCGATGATCGAGCCGAACTACATGCAGCGGCTCATGGAGCTGTGCGACGGCGCGCTCCTCTTCGCGAGCTCCTGCATCCTCGGTTATCAGGTGCTGCACGGTGCCGAAGTCGCACGCGCGGTGCGCGCGCGCTTCCCGAAGCTGCCGATGATCTGGGGCGGCTGGTTCCCGAGTGTCGCGCCCGAGCTCTACCTGCGCGAGGGCATCGCCGACGCCGTCGGCGTCGGGCAAGGCGAACACACGTTCGCGGACGTCGTCCGTGCGATCGACAGCGGCACGCCGCTGCGCGACGTGCCCGGTCTCGTGATCCTCGAGGACGGCCAGGTGAAGTTCACCGACCACCGCGCCGTGGTCGGCTTCGACAAGATCCCCGACGTGCCGTGGGAGCTGCTCGACTTCGAGAAGTACGTCGAGCTGCAACAGAACCCGGGCAAGGCCAAGATTCGCCACAAGCTGCCCGACCCGATCGACAAACCGGCCGGCGTCAAGCTGCGCACGTTCAGCTACTTCTCGAGCTTCGGTTGCCCCGAGCCGTGCACGTTCTGCTGCTCACCGATGGTGACCGGTCGCCGCTGGAAGGCGATCGAAGGCAAGGACCTCGCCGACCGGTTGTTCGAACTGCAGGAGCGCTTCGACTTCAACCACGTGCGCTTCCAGGACGCGAACTTCGGTGTCGCGGAGAAGCGCTCGAACGCGTTCTGCGACGCACTCGTCGAGCGCGGCAGCCCGTTCTGGTGGAACGCGACCTACGAGGTCGAGACGATCGCGCGCTACAAGGAGGAGTCGTGCGATCGCCTGCGCGATGCGAAGTGCCACCTCGTGATCCTCGGTGCGGAGGCCGGCTCGAAGGAGCAGCAGGAACGCATCAAGAAGAAGATCGACCTCGACGTGAACCTCGAGCTCGCGCTGCGCCGCATCTACGAGCGCAAGATCCAGACGGGCACGACGTGGATCATCGGCTACCCGGGCGAAGACGCGAAGTCGATGCTGGCGACCATCGACATGGCCGCGCGCATGAAGCACAAGTTCCCGGGCTCCGCGTCGGACATCTTCCCGTTCCGACCGATCCCCGGCACCGACGACTGGAACACGGCGATCAAGCTCGGCTACCAGGGCCCGAAGACCTTCGAGGACTGGGGCCACTGCCTCGAATACAAGTACGAGGTCGACGACATCCGCCTGCCGCAGGAGATCCTGCTGCGCTGGCGCCGCTACGGTTCGACGGCCACGTTCTACGACGGCCTCGCGGGTCAGGGCATGCCGTGGATGCGCGATCTCATGAAGCGCATCTCCGGTTGGCGCCTCGCGCGCGGTGAGTACCGCTTCCCGATCGAACAGAAGTTGTTCGACGTGTACGTGAAGCTGACCGGTCAGACGCAAGCCGACGCGATCCAGATCGACCGCACGTCGGGCGTCACGCCGAATCCGGCTCGTAACTGACGAGTGTGAGCGGCGCGGCGCACGCGGACCACGCACGTGGAACGCGGCGCACGCCGAACGCAGTGATGGGGTAGGCGGGAGTCGAACCCGCACGCCCGTTGCCGAGCTTCGGATTTTAAGTCCGATGCGTCTGCCGGTTCCGCCACTACCCCGCGCCCATGGTAGTCGCTAGCATCCGCGGCTCGCGCATGGGCGCACGGCGGCGGCATAGCCAAGTGGTAAGGCAACGGATTGCAAATCCGTCACTCCCCGGTTCGAATCCGGGTGCCGCCTCCAACTGCGAAGGGAACTTCGCGCGTCGTCGGGTGCGTCGATCTCGCGAATGAGCGCCGACATGCACACGTCTTCGAGGCTGGCCCGCTGGGGCCGCGACGTGCGAGCGAGCGCCCGGACCGCGGTCGGGTTCGCGCTGCTCGCGCTCGCTGCGCTCGCGGGCGCGAGTTGTGGGGGAGACGAGGCCTCGTCGCCGAACGGGGATCCATCCGGGAAGCCGACGGACGCGGCGCGTGAGACGCCCGACACGGACCGCTCGCCTGGGAGTGAGGCGCCGGTCGCGAAGAACCTGCTCTTGATCTCGATCGACACGTTGCGGCCCGACGTGCTCGGCGTCTACGGCGGCAAGCGCGGCGCGACACCGCGCATCGACACCCTCGCGCGCCGCGCGATCGTGTTCGACAACGCCTGGACACATACGCCGAAGACCGCGCCCGCGCACATGAGCATGTTCACGGGCCTGCCGCCGAGCGTGCACGGCGTCGGCAACCTGAACACCTCCGGCGCGCAGCGCCTGCCCGCGTCGATCCGCACGCTGTCGGAGGTGTTGCAGGACGCCGGGTTCGCGACCGGCGGCTTCACGGGCGGCGGCAACGTGAAAGGCAGTCTCGGATTCGATCGCGGCTTCGACGTGTTCGACGACGAGAACGACGCATTCGGAGCCAAGCTCGAACGTGTGCGTCCGTGGATCGAGAAGGCCGACGCGAGCGGTCAGCCGTGGTACTGCTTCGTCCACACCTACCACACCCACGATCCCTACTTCCCCGAGCCGGCGTGGATGAAGCGCTTCGTGAAGCCCGGCTACGACGGGAAGATCCTGTCGACGCGCGCCGCGATCCAAGCGGCGATCGAAGCCGGCGACGACCTCGCGCCGACGATGAAGGGGCACGAGAAGATCACGTGGAACTACTGGTTCCGCGTGAACGAGAAGAGTCCGAAGGACCTCGCGCACCTCTTCGATCTCTACACGGCCGGCGTCGCGCACATGGACAAGCTCGTGGGCGACTTCCTCGAGCGCCTCGAGCGCAAGGGGCTGCTCGACGACACGATCATCGTGTTCACGTCCGACCACGGTGAGGAGTTCGGCGAGCACGGCGAGGTGCGCCACGACCAACTGTGGGTCGAGTGCGCGCACGTGCCGATGCTCCTGTGTTTGCCGGGTGCGTTGCACGGCGGCACACGCATCCCCGAGGTCGTGCGGCACATCGACCTCACACCGAGTCTGCTGGATCTGCTCGACGTGCGGGATCACGGACTCGAACCGATCGGGGTCAGTTGGGCCGATTGGCTCGCGCCCGGCTCCGACCGCGGCGCGCCGCGCAGCGTGATCGGTGAACACCAGTCGCGGCGCGAGAACCCGCTCGACGTGTTCAGTCTGCGCGAGGAGCACCTCCTGCTCATGGATCGCGCCGGCACCGTCGAGTTGTTCGATCGCCGTCAGGACCGCCTCGAGAAGGCCGCCGTCGCTCGACCCAAGGTCCAGGAGCGACTCGAGACCACGCTTGCCGAACATCGCGCGACGTTCGCCGCGCTGGCCGCGAAGGTCGGGCGCGGCGAAGCGATCGAGATCGACGACGCGCTGCGCGCGGAACTCGAGGCGCTCGGTTACCTCGGCGCGGGCGACGACAAGTGAACCTCCGCGCGGCCGGAGTCGCACTCCCGGCGCTGCTCACGGCGCTGGGTTCGTGTTCCGCGCGCGTCGAGGGTGCGCTCGTGGCGGCGGGGTGTGCGGCGCTCGTGGGCACCCTCGCACTCGCCGGCCCGCGCCGCGTGTTCGGCGACGTGTTCGCGGTGCTCCTCTCGACGGCGGTCCTCGGTCTCCTCGTCGTCGGTGTGTACGACGGTGTTCCCGCGCCGTGGCCCGTGGTCGGCCTCGTGGCCGGGGTCCAGCTCGCAGCCGCCGGAGTGCGTCGAGCGGCTCCGCGTGTGGCGCGCAGCGCAGCTCCGTGGTGCGCCGCGGCGTTCGTGCTCGCGAGTGCCGGGTTCGACCTGTTCGGCGCGGCGCCGGCCGCGTTCGCGCGCACCGATCCGGACCTCGGCGCGCGTGTGCTCGACGCAGCTCCCGCGACGCTCCTGGCCGAGTCGGCCGGCCTCGACTGGATGCGACACCCGTCCGTCTACGCGCCGGCAGGCACGGACTGGTTCAGCGACCGTCGCGCGCCGTTCGACGGAAGTCTTGCAGCGCTCGTCGCGCTCGTGGTTGGATGCACGTCCTTCGGTCTCTCGACGCTGCGCCGCGTCGAACCCGCACAGGAACGATGACGATCCGCAAGTTCTTCTGCACGTTCCCGCAGGAGCTCATCAAAGAGCCCATCATCAGCCACACGTTGAACGCGGAGTTCGACGTGGTGCCGAACATCCGCGCGGCGAGCATCACCGAGCACATCGCACTCGTCGCGATCGACATCGAGGGTGAGCCGGCGAAGATCGAACTCGCCGTGCGCTACATGCGCGATCGCGGAGTGAAGGTCGAAGAGCTGAAGGACGGCGAGTCGCGCACGGGCGGACTCAGATGAGCGCACGCTCCACGCGGCCGCGACTGGTCGCGTCGCTGGTGCTCGTCTTCGCGACGGGCTGCGTTGCATCCGACGGCTCGGTGACGACACGCGCTCCGGGTGCGATCGCTTGCGCGCATCCGTTGGCGACGCGTGCGGGACTCGAGATTCTCGAGGCCGGTGGCAACGCAGCTGACGCCGCTGTTGCGACCGCACTGGCCCTCGCGGTCGTGTACCCGCAGGCCGGCAACCTCGGCGGCGGCGGTTTCGCGTTGTGGGTGCCGGACGGCGATCCGGGCGCAGCGCTCGCGCTCGACTTCCGCGAGACGGCGCCCCGTGCTCTCACGGCCGACCACTTCTCCGACGGCGCCGGCGGCGTGGATCGCGAGAAGGCCGTCGCGAGTGTGCTCGCGGCCGGTGTGCCGGGCTCGCCGGCGGGTCTGCTGGAGTTCCACGCGCGCCTCGGACGGCTCGCATTCGCACAGGTCGCGGCGCCGGCGCTCGAACTGGCCGAGCAGGGCTTCGAAGTCGATCCGTTCCTCGCCCACGACCTCGCGCAGACCGAGTTGCGCGCACGACTCGAGAAGTCGCGTGGCGCGCGCGCCCTCTTCCTGCCGAACGGACGGCCGCTGCGCGACGGCGACCGACTGCGCCAGCCGGCGCTCGCGCGCACACTCGCGGAGCTCGTCGCCCACGGTCGCGACGGCTTCTACGCCGGGCCGGTCGCGGACGCGCTCGTGGCACACATCGCGAGCGGTGGGGGCGTACTCGATCACGCCGACCTCGCCGCACATCGGCCGGTGTGGCGCGAGCCGCTCGTCGGCCGCTTCGGCGAACGCACGCTCGTCACCATGCCGCCGCCGAGTTCGGGCGGCGTGTTGCTCCTGCAGACCTTCGCGATCCTCGAAGTCGAAGGCTTCGACTACGTCGACGAGGAGCCGGACGCGCGCGAACTGCACTGGTGGATCGAGGCGCTGCGTGCGGGTTTCGCGGATCGAGCCGAACACCTCGGCGATCCCGACTTCCATCTCGTGCCCGTCGATCGGTTGCTCGCACCAGCGTGGATCACGGCGCGTCGGCGCGCGATCACCGACCACGCGCAGCCCGACGTGCGCCCGTTCGATGCCGCGCTGATCGACAGCGGCGGCGAGACGACGCACCTGTCGGTGCTCGACGGCCACGGCAACGCGGTCTCGCTCACGACGACGCTCAACACGACGTTCGGCAGCGGCATCCTGGTCGAAGAACTCGGCTTCCTGCTCAACAACGAGATCGACGACTTCGCGATCCAGAGCGGCGCGCCGAACGCCTACGGCCTGGTCGGTTCGCGCGCGAACGCCATCGCACCCGGCAAACGTCCACTGTCGTCGATGACGCCCACGGTCGTCTGCGACGGCGCGGGCCGCGTCGAACTCGTCGTCGGCAGCCCAGGTGGACCGCGCATCATCACCTCGGTCTTTCAGGTGCTCGCGCGCGTGCTCGCGCACGGACAGGAACTCGAAGAGGCGATCCGCGCTCCGCGACTGCATCAACAGTGGCAGCCGCCGCACACGTTCGTCGAGCAGGGCTTCCCCGCCGAGATCGTCGACCAACTCGTGCGCCGCGGCCACGTGATCGTGCGCGAAGGCACGTGGTCGGACGTGCAGGCCGTGATGGTGCTCGAAGACGGAACCGTGAGCGCGTTCAGCGATCCGCGCCGCGGCGGAGCAGCGGGAGTGACGGGGGAGGGGCTCACGCAGTCACCGGCCCGCCCCGCGAGGCGTTGACGCGTACGGTGTCGGACACGTAGCCGTCACGAACACGTACGGTGCCGCACCAAAAGTTGCACACCCCGTGAGCCGCGGCGCGCGAAGCG
>JBIKNC010000252.1:0-6248 GCA_044358925.1 Planctomycetota bacterium
GCGCTGTGCGCGCCCTGCGGATGCACGCAGGGTGTGCAACTTTTGGTGCGGCACCGTACTGCCACCGGTGTGCAGTTTTTGGTGCGGCACCGTACTGCCGCTCACGAATCGAGCACGCGCCGCATCCGCGCGAGCACGTCGGCCAGGCGCTTCTTGTTGCCGCCGCCGACCTCGGCGCTCGCCCAGCCGCGGTAGCCGACGGCGTCGAGCGCGGCCATCACACGCGGGTAGTTCGCGTCGCCGTCGCCGATCTCGCAGTCGAAGCCGGCCCACAGGCCCTCTTCGTCGCACTTGGTGCGGCTGTAGTCCTTGATGTCGAGCTTCGCGATGCGCTTGCCGAGCACTTCGACCCAGTGCTCGGGCCAGCCGTAGTGCACGAGGTTGCCGACGTCGAGGTACCAGGCGACGTGCGGGCTCTCGAACTCGTCGACGTAGCGCGCGGCTTCGAGCGGGCTGAGCAGGAAGTTGTTCCAGACGTTCTCGAACGCGATCGTCACGCCCAGCTCCGCGGCGAGCGGGAGCAGGCGGCGGATCTCCGTTTGGCTGCGCTCGTAGGCGAGGTGGTAGGGGATCTGCTCGTTCACGACGGCGGGCACGAGCAGCACCGTGCTCGCGCCGATCTCGGCGGCGTCGCGCAGAGCAGTCTCGAGTGCGTCGCGTCCTTCTCCGCGCACCTTCTCGTCCGGGTCGCCGAGCGTCTTGCTCCAGTGCACCGAGTCGACGACGCCGGGCACGACGACGCCCGTCGCGGCGATCGCGTCTTTCACCTCGGCGAAGTCGGGCGCGCCGGGACTGTCGAGTTCGACGCCGTCGTAGCCCAGCTCCTTCAGGAGGCGGAACTTCTCGATGACGGTGCGGCCCTCACCGATCATGCCCCACTTGAGCGAGCACTTGATGCCGCGCGGGGCGGCGGCGCTCGGAGCGAGATCCACTCCGCTCCGAGTCGCCGCAGCGCGCGAACGTCCGTGCACGAACGCCGCGCCGCCGAACAGGGCACCGCCGGCGAGTCCGGCCTGCAGGAAACGTCGGCGATCCATGGCACTCACGCGCGCGGCGAACCCGGGACCGGGATCGAACGCACGATCACGTCGCCCATGACCATCTCGCTCGGCGCGAGCACTTCCTCGCTCTCGAGGATCTGCTGCGGCGTCACGCGCCGACCCGTGTACGCGGCCTCGCGCACCATGAGCGCGAGCAGCGTGCTCGTCGCCATCCAGTCGCCGTCGTACGTCGGGCGCCCGGCGCGGATCGCGGCGAAGAGTTCGTCGTGCTCCTGCTGGTACATGTCGTTCTGCGCGCCCTGGTAGAGCCACTCGCTGCGGTTCGCGCCGCTGCCCGTCACGATCTGGTGCTTCGGCGTCCAGTTCTCGATCACACCGTGGCCGCGCGTGCCCCACACGTAGTCGTGGTTCTCGCCGTGCGAGTTCGGCCACTGACGCGCGTTGTGGAAGGCCTTCACGCCGTCGCCGTAGTCGAACGTCGCACCGAAGTGATCGAAGATGTCGCCGCTGTCCGCGCCGAGTCCGGTCGCACGACCGCCGACCGCATCGACACACACCGGCAGGCGATCGCCGAACGCCCAGGCCTGTTTGTCGATGCTGTGCACGGCCTGCTCGACGACGTGGTCGCCCGACAGCCAGGCGTGGTAGTGCCACGTGCGCAGTTGGAACTCCATCTCGCTCCACTGCGGGTCGCGACGCGCTTTGCCGATCGGGCCGGTGAGGTAGTTCGTGTACACGGCGTGGATGTCGCCGAGCGCGCCGCTCTGGAGCTCCGCGAAGAACGCGCGGTGCGCGAAGTTGTAGCGCCAGCAGAAACCGCTCGTCAGCGAACTGCCTTGCTGTTTCGCGAGCGCCGCCGACGCCATCACGCTGCGCAGACCCGGCCCGTCGACGGCCATCGGCTTCTCGCAGAAGACGTGTTTGCCGGCCTTGACCGCGTAGTCGAGGTGCAGCGGGCGGAAGCCGGGCGGCGTCGCCAGCAGTACGACGTCGACGCCCGAGTCGATCACCTGTTTGTACGCGTCGAAGCCGCCGAAGCGCCGCTCCGCCGGCACGTCGACGCGCGCGCGCGCCTCTTCGCCGTGGGCTTCGACGAGTGCGCTCTCGAGGTTCGCGATGCACGGATCGAGGCGATCGGCGAACACGTTGCCGATCGCGTGCAACACGACCGAACCGTTCTCCGCGCTCAGCGCTTGGAAGGCCGCGCCCGTGCCGCGTCCGCCGCAGCCGACGAGGCCGATGCGCAGCGCGGTCGGCTGCTTCTCGCGCGTCGCGGTGAAGAACAGGTCCTGTTCGCGCGGACGCGAACTCGCGCAGCCGCCGAGCACCGGCAGGGCCGCTGCGGAACCGACGAGCAGAGAACGGCGCGTGAGTCCACGCGCCGCGTTCGAGGAGTGGGGGAGTTCGCTCTTCATGGTCGTTGTCGGCTTCGGGGGTGGCTCGTGGTGATTCACTCGACGTCCATCACGACGCGCATGCCCGGCCAGGCGGCGTTGGCGAGCCACCACACGCTCTTCGGGATCTGCGGATCGCTCATGTTCCAGTCGGTGTCGCGGAACTCGCGCATACCGAACTCGAGGCCTTCGGCGAGGTCGAAGAAGCTGCCGCCCGCGAGAGCGTGGGCGCCGTACTTCGTGCCGTCGGGCTGTTCGACGCGGCACCACTCGGCGACGTTGCCGTGCACGTCGAACAGGCCCCACGCGTTGGGCGCCTTCGTGCCGACGAGCTGCGACGACTGGTTCGCGTTGGCGTCGAACCAGGCGAGCGCGCCCAGCTCCGAAGGATCGTCGCCGCACGTCCAGCGCCCGGTCGAACCGGCGCGCGCCGCCCACTCCCACTCGCGTTCGGTCGGCAAACGGAACGGGCGGCCCGTGCGCAGCGCGAGCCAGTGGGCGAAGGACTCCGCGCCCTTCGCGCTGATCGAGATGATCGGGCGCTTGCCCTGTCCGTAGCCGCGGTCGGTCGCGATGTACGGCTTGGTCGGGCGCGCGAAACCGTCGATCGGTTCGCCGCTCTTGGACGGGGGCGGGCCTTCGCTCTCGAGCAGCATCGCGAGGTAGTCGTCCCAGGTGACTTCGAGCGTCGCGACCGCGAGGCTCTCGACGCGCTCGCCGCGCAGGAATCCGCCGGGCACGCGCACCATGGCGAACGAGACCGCGGTTCCCGGTACGCTCACGACCTCGGTCGCGAGTGCTGCATCGTCGACGCGCACCAGCGCGAGGCGCGCAGAGTCGGCGCCGTCGTTCGCTGTCGGTGCATGCGCGTCCGAGGTGTCGGCGCCGCTCCTGCACGCGGCGGCGACGAGTACGGCCGCACACGCGACCGCACTGAACTTCCACGAGAACGAGCACAGGAACGAGCACGGCGAGGAACGAATCATGCAGCGACGGAACGTGATGCTCGGGTTGGTGGCGGCGGGCGTGTCGACGCTCGCACTCGCGCGGCCCGAGTCTAGCCGAGACGGAGGAGCGGCCTCGCAACGCGGGCTGATCGAGCGCGAGCCGGCCGTGCTCTTCGACGGCGCGACGCTGGAGGGTTGGACGACGCGCGGCGGGCGTTACGACGGCGACGCGCGGTGGACGGTCGAAGACGGCTGCCTCACCGGCCGTACCGGCGCGAATGGCGAGGGCGGCCTCGTCTACACAACGCGCTCTTTCACCAGCTTCGACCTCGAGCTCGACTGCAAACTCGACCACCCGTACGACTCGGGTGTGTTCGTGCGCATGCTGCCGTCGGACACGGGGCTGCGCGGCGCGCAGGTGACCCTCGACGATCGCGAGGGCGGCGAGATCGCGGCCATCTACGCCGACGGGTTCCTGGCCCACAACGAGGCCGGCGCGGCGAAGTGGAAACTCAATGAATGGAACCGCGTGCGTGTGCGCTGCACCGGTTTCGACATGCGCGTCGAGGTGTGGCTGAACGGCGAGCCGGTCATGGACCATCGCATTCCGCACGGCTCGGGAGCGTTCGCGTCGCGCGGGCTCGTGGGTCTGCAAGTGCACGGCGCCGACGCCGACGCGGCCTCGCGGCGCGTGCAGTTCAAGAACGTGCGCATCCAGGAACTCGACGTGTTCGCGAGCGTCGAGTTCGATGGCGCCGCGGCTCCGAAGAAGAACGCCGGAGCGCTCCAGCGCGCACTCGGCGGCGCGTCGCAAGGCAACGAGACGCGCATCGCCGTGGCGCGCGAAGGCGGCGGCGGTGAACTCGAACTCACCGAGGTCGCGCGCGACGCGGGCTGGCGCGAGCTCTTCGCCGCGGGACATGTCGCGTTCGGGAGCGAGGACGGCTACGTCGTCGCTCCGAGTTCGGTCGCGATCCCGGCCGACGGCGGCGGACACGTCGCGACCGCGGACGACTTCACCGACTTCCGGCTGCGCTTCGACTTCCAGATCGCCGAGATGGCGAACTCGGGTCTGTTCCTGCGTGGCGCGCGCGACGGCGGCGATCCGGCCTACTCGGGTTGTGAGATCCAGCTCCTCGACGACTTCAATTGGGAGGAGCGCACGGGGTCGACGCTCGCGCCGTACCAGTTCACGGGCTCGCTCTACGCGGCGGTGCCCGCCGGGCCGGACAAGGAGTACGCGCGGCCGGGCGAGTGGAACCGCATGGAGGTGCAGTACCGCGGGACGCGGCTCGCGGCGGCGCTCAACGGGCGGCTGTTGTTCGACGTCGAAACGGCCGGGCTCGAAGTCGAGCCGGCCTTCGCGGCGCGCGCGGCGAGCGGCTTCATCGGCTTCCAGCGCTACGGCGCCGACGGTGTCGTGGGCGACACGGCGATCACGGTCCGCAACGCTTTCGTTCAGCCACTCGTGGCGCTCGAGAAGGCAGCGGGCGACGCGCGCTGAGTCGGCGCTGCTCTTCGCCCGCGCACGCACCATGCCCGAGTTGCCCGAAGTCGAAACCGTCGTGCGTCAGATCGAACCGGGCGTGGTCGGTCGCACGATCCGCGCGATCGACGTGCGTTGGTTGCGCACGCTCGGCGGCGCGACGCGCGCGAAGTTCGAGCGCGGCGTCGTCGGTCGTCGCATCGTCCTCGCGCGGCGGCGAGCGAAGTGGATCGTGCTCGAGCTCGACGACGGCGCGGTGCTGCTCGTGCACCTGCGCATGACGGGGCGGCTGACGGTGCGCGGCGCGAAGGAGCCGCACGACGCGTACCTGCGTGTGTCGCTCGCGTTCGACGGCGGCACACGCCTCGACTTCGACGACGTGCGCAAGTTCGGGCGCTTCGTGTGGCTGGCGGAGCCGGAGTCCGTGCTCGGCGAGCTGGGTCCCGAGCCGCTCGACGACGCCTTCACGCCGGCCGTGCTCCACGACGCACTCACGCGCCGCCGCCGCCAGCTCAAGCCGCTGCTCCTCGACCAGACCGTCGTCGCCGGCCTCGGCAACATCTACGTCGACGAGTCGCTGCACGCGGCCGGTCTGCATCCGCTGGCGCGCTCCGAGAGACTCGCGCTCGACGACGCGACGCGTTTGCACCGCGCGGTGCAGACGATCCTGACGCGAGCGATCGCGTGCCAGGGCTCGAGCTTCGACGTCTTCTATCGCACGCCGAAGGGCGAAGCGGGCAGCTTCCAGGACGAGTTCGCCGTCTACGATCGCGCCGGCGAGCCCTGCCGCACGTGCGGCGCACCGATCGTGCGGCTCGTCGTCGGACAGCGCGGCACGCATCTGTGCCCCGTCTGCCAACCCAAGTCACGCCGCGCCGCGCGAACTCGCGCCCCGCGCCGCTCCTGATCGACGCCATTCACATGCCGACCATCTTCGACAAGATCATCGCGGGCGACATCCCGTGCCACAGAGTCTGGGAGGACGCCGAACACCTCGCCTTCCTCGACGTGCGGCCGCGTGTGCCGGGCCACACGCTCGTCATCCCGAAGAAGCCGAGCGACTACCTGTTCGACCTCGACGACGCCGCCATGGCGAAGCTGTGGTCGGCCGCGAAGAAGGTCGCCGCGAAGTTGAAGCGCGAACTGCCCTGCGAGCGGGTGTGCGTGATGGTGATCGGCTGGGAGGTGCGCCACGTGCACATCCATCTCTTGCCGACCAACGCGATCAGCGACATCGGGATGCCGCCGGTCGACGAGAGAGCCGTTGCGGGCCTCGCCGAGCTGGGCAAGCGGCTGGCGCGTTGAGCGTCGAGGCGGCGGCCGAGGGCGGTACGGTGCCGCGACAAAATCCCCCCTCATTCCGCACTTCGGAGCCGAGCGCATGAGGCGCTGGCGCGCTCCGCGCGCCGGCGCCTCATGC
>JBIKNC010000253.1:0-6237 GCA_044358925.1 Planctomycetota bacterium
ATGCCTATGGCCCAACCGCTGGCGCGGTTGGAGCCCGTTCGCGAGCATTTCTGCTCGCTCACTGAGTAGCCGGCCACACACCCCGATCGCGACATGTTCGCGATCGGGGTGTGTCCGTTCTCGCGGAAGCGATCGCGGCGGGGTGGGGCGCAAGCGCGCGGGGCATGTCGACCGAAAGCCATGGGTCGACACTTTCAGCTCCTGCTCCATGCGTTCCGCCCGCGCCTTCGATCCGTCGCTCGGTTCTCCGCTCGTCCTCGCACGTTGGCTCGGCGCCGACGTGCACGACGTGCTCGTCCTCGGATTCGAGGGCGCCGCTCCGCTGCACCTGTTCCCCGCCGCCGACGGCGTCAGCCTCGCGTGCGGCGCAGCGCCGCAGCCGCGCGACGTGAGCGGTGTCACACCCGCACCTCTCGCGCCGTGTCTCGGCCGCAGGCTCGTGGCCGCGAGCCCGCGAGTGCACGAGTACGAGTCCGTGCACGACGGCCTCGACGAGAGCGGCGTCGTGCTGGAGTTCGAGGGCGGCCGGCGCGTGATCGTCGAGAACGACGGCGGCGAACTCGTCGTGGATCGCACGGGGCATTCGCGTCGCCGCGCCGGCTGAGAAAGTTTGCTACGGCACCGTATTCTCAGCCCCTCGCGCGCACGAGGAGTTGTTCGACGAGCGTGCGTGTGGCCTCGGTGCTCGAATCGGCATCGAGTGCTCGCGCCCAGTCGAGCAGGCCGCGCGCCATCGCCGGTGAGAGCTCGCGCTCGACGACGCGCTCGAACGTCACGACGGCGCGTGCCGAGGCGCCCGGATCGCTCGCGCGCAGGTCCATCTGCGCCTTCAGCAACGCGAACTGCGCCTCCCACGGGTCGCGGCTGCGCGCCGCAGCCGAGACGAGCGCGGGCTCCGCAGCCGCCGGCCGCCCGAGCGCGATCGCGAGCCGCCCGCGTTCGAGGTCGATCGCGGGCGCGTGCCACAGCCCGAAAGCCGCGAGCCACTGCAGGTGACCGAGCGTCGCTTCCGCGCGCTCGCTCGAAGCCGCGCCGCTGCGCAGCGCCGTCAAGCCTTCGACCGCACGCGCGTCGTGGTGCCGCACGAGCACCGAGTGTGCGACGAACGCCGTTGCGAGTGCGATCAGCGCGACCGCCACGAGCCCCGCGCGCGTGAAGCGCCCGTCGCGCTTGAGCACCGCACTCTGGAACGTGAACTCGCGCCGCCGCACGAGGCGCCAGGCCGCGACGCTCGCAACCGCAAACACGACACCGAGTGTGAGCGCCAGCAGGAACGGCACGACGCCGTACAGCCCGCGGAACACGAAGAACGTCGTCGCGACGAACACCGTTGCGAGGACGATCTCCTCGGGCCACGAGAAGTCGAACGTGCGCGCCGCGCGCGACTTCGCCTTCGCGTCCGCGACCGGAGCCTTGGTCGCTCGCGCCGTGAAGCCGAAGAAGAGCGCGTCCTTCGGGCACGCGCTCACGCAGTCGAGGCACTTCATGCAGCCGCTGTCGGTCACCTGTTTGGACAGCGCGACCTCGCGGTGTACGACGACGTTCGACGTGCAGACCGCCGTGCAGTGACCGCAACCGTTGCACGCGTCGGTGACGCGGATGCGGCCCGGTGCGAAGCGATCGGCCGCGCCGAACACCGCTCCGTACGGACAGCCGTAGGTGCAGAAGCCCTTCGAACCCAGCAGCCAGACCGCCAGTCCGCCGACCGCGAGGAACGTGAACGTCGCGATCCACGGACCGGGGAAACGCGCCCAGAAGTCGTCGGTCGTGAGGGCCAGTTCGAAGCTCTTCGGCAGCGTGCCTTCGAACCACTGCACGACCGTCGGCAGCACGAACATCCACAGCGCGGCCAGCACCGGCACGAACGCGAGCAGTCGCGAACGCACCGGCTTCGGCGTGATGCCCAACTTGCCGAGCAGCCACGCACAGCCGTCCTGCAGCGCGACGACGTGGCAGGCCCAGCCGCAGAAGAAGCGCCCGAGCACGAGCGTCGACAGCGTCGCCAGCACGAACAGCACTGCGCCCGCGTTCACGAGGCCTTCGGTCAGCGTCGCGCCGATCTCCGACGGTTCGAGCGGCGAGAGCGTGCTGCCGTTCGCGAGCCAGTGCCACACGTGCAGCGCGATCGCGACGTGCACGAGCAACAGCACGAGTGCGCGCCAGCGGCCGCGCTTCGAGTGCGGCTTCACGGGGGCATTCGACGGGGCGTCCGCGTGCGGCGCGCAGCCCACGCGCGGCGCCTTCACGCTCGGCAGAGCGTCCGCATCGAACAGCGACCGATCGAATGCCACGTCAGGTGCTCTTGGGGCGGAAGACTTTCACGACGGCTTCGTTGCCGTCGAGGCGCGGACCGCCGATCAGATCGATGCAGTACGGCACGGCCGGGAACACGGCGTCGAGGCACACGCGGATCGCACTCGGTTTGCCGGGCAGTGTGATCACGAGCGCATGGTGCATGATCGCCGCGGTCTGGCGCGACAGGATCGCGGTGGGCACGCCGGCCGCGAGCGAGGCTCGGCGCATCTCCTCGCCGAAGCCCGGCATGAGTTTGGTCGCGACGCGTTCGATCGCTTCGGGCGTCAGGTCGCGGGCGGCCGGGCCGGTGCCGCCGGTCGTGCAGATCAGGCAGCACCCGAGCGCTTCGAGGTCCCGGAGCGCGACCTCGACCTCGGTGATGCCGTCGGAGACGACGCGCCGCACGAACGTGCACTCGGTCGCCAAGTAGTCCCGCAGGGCCGCCTCGATGGCCGGGCCGGAGAGGTCCTCGTACTCGCCGCGGCTCGCGCGGTCGGAGATCGTGAGGACGCCGATCTTGGGTCGCTGGTCGGTCATGGCGGCGGCGGGGGCTGGATGCCGGGCAAGCGGCCCGCAAACGGGTCCGCGGGCGCGGCGGGACTCGCGTGCGGAGGCGGGTGCCTTCGATGGAGAGCATACGGAGCGCTCACGCGCCCCCTCGAACCATGCGCGACCAAGAGTTGAAGTCGGAGCGGCGCCTCGCGGCGGCGCTGGGTGTGATCGCCAAGGTGAAGCCCGAACTCGCGGCGCGCTTGGGTGTCGTCACGGACGCGTCCCACCTCGTGCTCGAGGGCGGCGCCGGTGGTGACGGCCGTGTGCGGCGCGTGTGGCGCGGCGCGCCGCTCGATTTGTCGGCGCACGGCGCACAGGTCGTCGCGCGCGGCGTCATCGGCGAGCGCGGCACCTGGTTCGGTGCGGGCGACGGGCGCGCACTCGACGCGGCGCTGTCGCGCGGCGAGCGTTTCGTGCTGTGGGAGAGCGACCCGGCCCTCGTGCGCCTCGTGCTGTCGCGCTTCGACTGGGCGCAGCACCTTTCGAGCGGCGCGCTCGAGCTGTGCCTCGGCGCGGACCTCGCCGTGCTGGCGCGCCGGCGCCCGAGCGGCGCGTACGTGATCGACGTCGCGACCGCACACATGCGCGCGCCCGAGCGGCGGCTCTTCGAGAACGGCGCGGCGCGCCCGGTCGCGTTGATCGTCGAGGGCCGTTTGCTGACGGGCGGGATCGCGGCGGCGCTCGATCGGCGCGGCATCGACGCGTACCAGCTCGACATCGAACACCTCTCGAAGGACGAACTCGATCGCGCGGTGGAGGTGCTGCGGCCCTCGTTCGCGTTCGCGATCAACGACACGAACGGCCTCGCGGAGTGGACGGCCGCGCACGGCTTGCCGTTGTGCGTGTGGGAGATCGATCCGACGACGGACACGCCGCGCGAGCTGGAGCGCGGTGCGCCGCTCGCACATCTCTTCACGTACCGCGCGGCGCACGTCGCCGGGTACGAGCGGGCGGGCTGGAGCGGCGTGGAGCATCTGCCGCTCGCCGCCGATCCCAAGGCGCGCAAACGTCGCCATCTGTTCGGGCCGCAGCGTCTGCAGTACACGAGCGACGTCGCGTTCGTCGGTGCGAGCATGGCACGCCAGGCGCGGGTGCTGCTGGCGCGCTTCATGACGCGGCTCGGTGAGCTGCGCGGCAGCGACACGCGTGCATTGGCGGCGGATGCGCGGGCGCTCGAACAGGTGCTCGGTGAACAGGGGCGCGATCTCGATCACTACCTCGTGCCGCAGCTGCTCGAGGAGCACATGGGCGAGGTGCTCGACCTGTGGCGCGCGAGCGGCGACCCCGAACGCCCCGAGGCGTTGATCGGCGAGTTGGCTGCGTCGCAGCGCCGCGCCGCGGTCGTGGGCGCGCTGAGCGGTCACGGCATCGACGTGTGGGGCGACGAGGGTTGGAAGGAGCTGCTCGGGGCGCTCGGCGACGCCGGTGAGCGGGTGCGTTTCCGCGGCCCCGCCGGCAACCGCGACCAGATCGAATTCGTCTACTCGGGCGCGACGGTCAACCTCGACGTGGGGCGCCTGTACCAGAACGACATCGTCACGCTGCGGGTGTTCGACGTGCTCGCGTGCAGCGGATTGTGTCTGACCGAGCACAACGACGAAGTCGCGCGCCTGTTCGACGTGGGCGAGGAGCTCGACACGTGGCGCAACCTGCACGAGCTCGTGCGCAAGGTCGAGAAGTACGTCGACGATCCGAGTCGCGCCGCCGCGATCGGTGCGCGCGGGCGGCGCGCGATCGAGGAGCGGCACGCGCTCGACCTGCGGCTCGATCACATGCTGGCGCGCGTGCTGCCGCAGCGGATGGCGCGGGCGGCGTGAGGTCGACAGGTGCTCAATTCACATAGAGCAAAGGCGCAGATCCATCGCGCAGGTAGAACTCGATCACGTTCAGCTCGTGGGACCGCCACGGCCTCTGGAACTTGAACGCATAGACGACACGGATGACCCCGCCTTCATGAGGGGTCACTCGAGTGGGCCAGCCGAACTCCGTGACGATGTCGGAAGTGCGGTGGCTGAAGTAGCGCAACGGGATTCCTTGCCCGTCGTGCCACTCGTCTGCAAGTGCGATCAACGCGTCTGTGTCCATCGGACGCCGAGCGACTTCGAGTTTCTGCCAGCGCAGCGCTTCGCTGCTGAGTGACTGGGTTGGTTGCGGGGTTCGCGCAGCACGCTCTTCGGCGATGAGCGCGCGCAACTCGGCCAACAGCTCCGTGTGATCCGTCGTCGGTTCGTCGAGCGGCGCGCGCGTCGGCGGCTCACTCGCGGCGAGTGATGAACGCTGCAGCAGTTGTTCGATGCGTGTGATTCGCTCTTCGAGTTCGCGCGGAAGCTCGATGGCCGACGCCCCGGTCGATCGCTCGGGTTGGTTGTCCTCGGACGGACCGCGGACGGCATAGCCGAACGCGAGTCCGACGACGAGGGCGACGAGCGGGGCGGCGAGGGTGCGAGCGTCCATGACGGAGCCCTATCGTGGGCGCCTCGATCCGTCACCGCCTCCAACGCCTGGGCGCGAGCGCCGCCGACCCTCGCGTGTGGGAAGATGCTCCACACGCCGCCGTCGTGCGCGGCCGCGCTCCACGACCTGTTCCATGAAGCTCCACCACGCCGCCCGTTCGTCCGCTCTCGCTGCCGTGTTCGCATCGTCCGTCCTCGGGGCGTGGTCCCTGGGGCGGCAGGAAGCCGAGGTGTCGACGGTGCCGACGGTGGTGCGCCGCTTCACCGAACACGCGGCGCGGCCCGCGCAGCTCGAGTTCGACGTCGCCACGCGCACGTTGACGGTCGTCGGGGAGGCCCGGCGGCCGTTCGCTTTCGATGCACAGACCGATCCGCAGCGGCCGGTGTGGTGGACGACGATCGGGCCGCTCGATGGCGCGCCGGAGCTGCGCTACTTGATCCTGGAGGAGGGGCGGCGTGCGCTCGACGATCCGAAGCACGAGCTGACGGGTCTGCCGGAGCGCTACACGAACGACGAGAGTTTCGCGGTGCTGCCCATTCGTTTCGGTCGCGAGGCGGCGGGCTACGTGAACACGAACGCGGGCAATCTCGACGTGCGCGATCCGTCGCACTTCCGCAGGCTCTCGTCGATCGATGGGCAGAGCGCGTTTCTGCTCGTCGGGACCAGCGGCAACCTCGATCTCTTGATCCCGCACGACTCGATCGAGGGCAAGTTCTTCAACGGCGAGGCCGAGGGTGACGGCTCGGACGTGAGGCTCGGCGGTCTGCAGATCGACCTCGTGTTCGAGGCGGTGTTGGGGAGGTTGCCGGGCACGTCGTTGCGTTTGCTGGGCGACGTGAACAACGAGTCGCAGCCGATCGAGCGCTACGTGCGCGTGCCCTTCTGACCGGTTGACGCGTACGGTGTCAGACACCGGATCCGCCACGGCGGGAGCGA
>JBIKNC010000053.1:0-21421 GCA_044358925.1 Planctomycetota bacterium
GGTGGTTGGACGGCACGACGCCGCCGGGGCGAGCCACATGGCTCGCCCCGGCAGCATAATCGGCCGTAGTGACGGCCCCTCGCGATCGTGACGTGTTGCCCTTCTTCCTGGCGGGTTCGACGCGCCTTGGAAACGACTCGTTCGAGGTCGTCTCGCCTTTCGACGGTCGCCGGGTCGCGCGGATCGCGGAGCCGGAAGCGGCGGACGTCGAGGCCGCCCTGGCGGCGGCTCACGCCGCGCGGCGCGCCTGCGCCGCCGCACCGGTCCACGTGAGGAAGCGCGCGCTCGAACGCCTGCGGGACGCGGTCGTTCGGGACGCCGAGGAGTTCGCGCGCCTGATTGCGCTGTGTGTCGGCAAGCCGATCGGGGCGGCGCGCGCCGAGGTGCAGCGCGCGAGCGACACCTTCGACCAGGCGGCGGCGCTGTGCACGCGCGCGATCGGCGAGGTGCTGCCGCTCGACTCGACGCCGCGCGGCGAGAACACGTTCGGCCTCTGGAAACGTGTGCCGATCGGCGCCCTGAGCCTCGTGACGCCGTTCAACTTCCCGCTCAACCTCGTGGCGCACAAGATCGCGCCCGCGCTCGCGGCCGGTTGCCCGTTCGTGCTGAAGCCGGCGCGCGAAGGTGCGCCGGTCGCGCTGCGACTCGCTGCCGTGCTCGCCGAATGCGATCTGCCGACGGGAGCTTTCTCCGTGCTGCCGGTGCGCGACGAACTCGCCGGGCCGCTCGTGGAGGATGCGCGCGTCGCACTGCTGTCGTTCACCGGATCGTCGGCCGTGGGTCACGAACTCGCGCGCCGCGCCGGAACAAAACGCGTGCTGCTCGAACTGGGCGGCGTCGCGACGTGCATCGTCGACGCCGACGCCGACCTCGAGTTCGCTGCACAGCGCATTCTCTTCGGCGCGTTCGGCGCGAGCGGACAGAGCTGCATCAGCGTGCAGCGCGTCGTCGTGCACGCCGATCTGCGCGCCGAACTCGAAGCGCGCCTCGTCGCCGGTGCGCGCGCACTCGCGGTCGGCGATCCGCTCGACGAGAACACCGTCGTCGGTCCGCTGTTGCGCGAGCGCGACGCCGTGCGCATCGAGGAGTGGCTGGCCGAAGCCGTGCGCGGCGGGGCGCGCGTGCTGTGCGGCGGCACACGCTCGGGGCGCATGTGCGCCCCCACTCTCGTGGCCGACGCACCGCCTCGCAGCCGCCTCGTGTGCGAGGAGGTGTTCGGGCCCGTGGCGGTGCTCTCGACGTTCACGGACTTCGACGCGCTCCTGGGTGAACTCGCGCAGACCAGTGCTCTGCACGTGGGTCTCTTCACGCACGACTGGCGCCGCGTGCTGGAGGCGTTCGACGTACTCGACGTCGGCGGACTGGTCGTCGGCGACGTGCCGACCGTTCGCGCGGACCTCCTGCCCTACGGCGGCTCCGGAGCGACGGGTCTCGGTCGCGAGGGCGTCGCGTTCGCGCTGGAGGCCATGACCCAGTCGCGCTCGCTCCTCGTCCGGCGCGAACCGAAGGGCTGACCCGGCGCCCGCGGAAACCACGAGCCGCAGCCCCGGAGCGCCGGACGATGCCGCGAGCCGAGCGCGTGAAACGTGTGCGAATCGACGATTCCGACGCTTTCGCGCGGTAGGTCGGCGGATCGAGGTGGTTAGTTTCGTCTCGAAGCGGGAGCTCGGCCCTGGCGGCGGAGTCGGCCGCGCCCTCCATGGAACCCCTTCTCGAGACGATCGGCTTCCCGCCCGAAACCGACCTCGACGTCGTGCGTGCCGCACTGCGGCGCCCCGGCGGCGCGGTGTTCGGCGGCGACCGCGGGCCGTTCGCGCGCCGCACCGCGCTCGGCGGTGGTGTCGAGGTGCTGTCGACGTACGACGGACTGGGCCTCTGGCCGGTCTTCCGCCGCGGCGTGCGCATGGATGCGCGTCTGTCCGAACTCGACGAGCGACCGTGGGGCCCGTTCCCGTTGCGCGCGCAGCTCGAGGTGCGCGGCATCGACGGGCCGCGCCGCCTCGAAGCGCTGGCCTGGTCCGCGCGCGCCGAGAACTGGCACACGAGCACGCGTGCGATCGTCACGGCTTCGGCCTTCGCGCTCGACGTGGCGCACTGCGGGCCGCTCGGGCGCGGCGGCCACAACGCGGCGTGCGGCGGTCGCGGCTGGCTCGAACCCGAGGCCGGCGTCGACCTGCCCGGCACCGTGTACCTGGCCGCGCACGTGACACGCGTCGACGAACTCGCGAACCCGCTCACCGGCGCACCGTTCCAATTGGTCGAACTCGATCTGCTCGGCGGGTTGTCGGTGTTCGTCAGTCCGTGGCAACTGGCGCACGACGGACTCGTGCCGCCGCGCGTCGGCGACTGGATCGCCGGGTCGTTCGTGCTGGTCGTCGAACGTCTGAAAGTCGGCGCGACGCTGCGTTGACGCGCCGTGCGGTACGAGCGGCGCGCGTATCCTGCGCCGCGTGCAGGACTCACCGCCGTCGCGCGCACAGCCGTCCCCGTTCGCCTTCGTCGGTGTCGTCTTCGTCGTCGCGTTCTTCGCCTTCGCACGCTCGGCCGCGCACACGGTCACGTTCGAAGACGCGGGCGCGCTGATCTCCGCGGCGCACGTGCTGGGTGTGCCGCACCCGCCCGGCTATCCGTTGTGGACGCTGTGTGCGGCGGCGTGGAGCCGCGCCGCGAGTGTGTTCGGTGCGGAACCGGCGTTCGCGTTGGCGCTGTTCAGCTCGGCGTGCGGAGCCGCCACCTGCGCCGTGCTCGCGGCCGCTCTGATGCGCGCGCGTGTCCTGCCGCTCGTCGCGTGTGCGGGCGGACTCGTGCCCGCACTCCTGCCGACGTTCACGGCCGTGTCGACGTTCGTCGAGGTGTACGCACTCGCGGCGTTGTTGCAGGCGCTGCTCGTGTGTGTCGTGCTCGCGCCCACGCCACGGCCGCGTCTCGCGGCGCTCGTCTTCGGAATCGGACTCGCCGCGCACCCGGGCACGTTGTTCCTCGCGCCGCTCGTGTTCGCTCCGTTCGTCGCCGCGCGTGCCTGGACGAGCGCACGGACGATCGTCGGTGTGCTCGCGTGCGGCGCGCTCGGACTCGCGACGTACCTCTACGTTCCGCTGCGTTCGCGCGCCGAGCCCGCGCTCGACTGGGGCGACGCACAGACCTGGCCGCGCTTCGCTGATCACGTGCTGCGCGCGCAGTACGACGTGGGCCTCGAACGCGACGGCGCCGACCTCGTCGAACAGGCGCGTTTCCTGTACGAGCAGAGCCTCGGCCAGGCGCCGCTGCTGTTCGGTGTCGGCCTCGTGCTGCTGCTCGTGTTCGGGCGCGGTGTTCCGCGGCGCACGTGGCTCTTCGCCGCGCTCGCGTTCGCCGCACTGGCGAGCTTCGGCGCGCTGCGTTATCCGCTCGGCCGCCTCGACGCACTCGCGCGTTGGTCGGCGGAAGCGCGGCTCGCGGCGAGTTTCACGCCGCTCGTGGTGCTGCTCGTGCCGATCGCGGCGCTCGGAGTGCAAGCGGCGCTGACGCGCCTTGCACAGCGCAGCACTGCGCAGCCGCGCGTCGCGCGCCTCGCGCCCGCGTTGTTGCTGTTGCTGGCGCTGCCGCGCGGCGCGACGGTCCTCGACGGCAACGGGCCGGCGCGCGAGAGCACCGGCGCGGCGACGTGGGCGCGCGCCGTGCTCGACGAGTGTCCGCAGGCTGCGCTGCTCGTGCTCGCCAAGGTCGGCGCGACGGACGTGCTCGGCTTCCCGTTGTTGCACGCGCAGCTCGTCGACGGTCAGCGCCCCGACGTGGTCGTGATCGATCGCGAGCTGCTCGCCGCGCCGTGGTACCGCGAGCAGCTCGCGCGCCGCGCGCCGGACCTCGCGGCGTGGCTCGCCGAACTCGGCGCGAATCTGCCGAGCGGCGCCGACCTCGGCGCGCGCCACCGCGCCATCGGCCAGCGACTCGCAGCTCTCGCCGACGGTCCGCGCGCGGTCGTGTTCACCGATCCGCTCGGCAGCGCGGCGCTCGCCGGCCGCGAGTTGTTCGCATGGAACACGACGTGGCGCTTCGACGCGCCCGACTCCGACGCGCCCGTGCCTTCGGCGCTGTGGCTCACTCGCGAACCCGCGAGTCCATGGCGCGAGTTGCACCGCAACCTCGCGCTCGAACGCGACGAGGCGCGCGCGGTCCGCATGGAAGCCGCCGGCGACGGCGCGGGCGCACTCCTCTTGCGCACCCACGCAGGAACCGCTGCGGGTTCCGCCGATCCGCGCGCGAGCGACGATCCGTGAGCACATGACTCGCGCCGTTGCGTGAGCCTGAGCCCCTACGGCCCGCTGCGGGTCCCGACCCACTGCCCTTCCTCGACCCGGATGGACACCGTTGGCACCATGGTCGCCTCCCGGACCGCCCGCGGTCAGCGACCGTCGCAGCGGCTCACGAACTCTGCCCGCCCCTCGGCCCACGTGCAGCGCTTCCGACCGCTCGCTCTCCTCGTCATCGTCGCAGCAGCCATGTGCTGCTCGGCGGGCCCGATCGTTGCGAGCTCTCGCGCCTGCCGAGAAGTGGTCGAGGCAGTCGCCGAGCCGCTGGCGCCGCCGAATGCACGGCCGGCCGAAGTCGGATCCGACGCTCCATGCGAGTCCGTGTTGGCAGCCATCGAGATGAAGGCCGATCGCCTGGTGTGTGAACCCTACCGCCACAGCGTCGCAGTCCTGTCCCTCGGCCGGCGGCTCTTCGGCAAGCGGGCGGTTTCGTTCATCGATGGACGCGACTTCAATGGCAACGTCCACATCCCGTTCATGGCCACGGGACTCGTACCGGCCTCGGACTTGCTCTCGCTGCGGGCGGTTTTCGTCAGCATCCGTGGATTCCGACACGCGCTGCCGGAAGTGAGCGTCGAGTTCACCGACGAGAACGAGAAGTGCGACGGCGAGTCGTGGACCGCCTTCGACGACGGATTGGGCAAACTCCGGCGCGACGCATCGACGCGCCACTCGTGACGAACATGCGCAACCTGACGATCGACCAGCGTGCTCTCGGGTTCGTCGCGACACTCGCCGCCGGCTTCGTCGGTGCGAGCGTCGCGTCAGGGCTCCAGCAACAACCATTCGGGCAGCAGCAGCGCCCCGAGGACCCGCTCGCCGAGGCGAAGCGCTACTTCGCGATCTGCGACTACGACCAGAACGGCTGGATCTCGTTCGAAGAAGCGAGCCAGGCATTGCTCGTGAGCCGCGACGAGTTCTTCAGCTACGACGTCGACAAGGACGGTGCGATCAAGCTGGAGGAGTTCGTCGCTCGGCACGGCACGATCGTCGCGAGCCAGGGCCTGTTCCAACCGCCCATCCCGGCGCCGAACCGGCGGCCCGAGTTGCCGACGCCGACGCGCGTGTGGTTCGAGCGCTTCGACGCCGACTCGAGCAACGGCTGGGACCCGGCCGAACTCGCGCTGGCGTTCGACGAGGTCGGACTCGCGAGCCAGATCGACGAAGAGCTGTGGGCACGCTTCGACGCCGACGCGTCGGGAGTGCTGGAATCCTTCGAGATCGAACCGGTGCTCGGCTTCACGGCCGGGGCGCGCCTCGCATTGGGAACGACGGCGAAGAGCCTGCGCGAACTCTTCGGCCTGCCCGTGCCGACGCCACCGGGCCCGGGCGTGGTCGCCGGACCGAAGCGCCTCGTCGGCCCGCTGCCGGTCTTCGATCGCCTGGACGTCGACGGCGACGGTGTCTGTTCACTGGCCGACCTCGAAGTACTCGAGTTCCCGGCAGCGTTGCCGATCCGGCCGCAGACGCTGATCGCGGCGCTCGACGGCGATGGAGACGGCTTGTTGTCGTCGGCCGAGCTGCGGGCGGCGTTCGGCGTCAGCGATTGAAGACGTGGGAGCGCTGACAACAGCAGGCGTCTCTCGTTGCTGTCGTGTTCACGCTGCAGTTCGCCTACGCTCACAATTGCCTTCTTTGCTTTGACTTTGCGTCCTTTGCGTCCTTTGCGGTGAAGTGCAACCACACCGGATCGGCTGACATTGCACTTCACCGCAAAGGCGCAAAGGACGCAAAGTCAAAGCAAAGAACGCAGTGAAAGCGAAGGCGCGACGTTGCCGCGATGCGCACTGATCGAGTTCGGCAACCGCGCGGTCTCAGCGCGGCGGCTCGAGCGGCACGCTCGCGGAGTCGCCGCCCAGCGCGAGTGCTCGCAGGCGCGCGCGCACGTCGCGGTGCCACCAGGCGAGCCGCTCCGGCGCCACGGCCACGGCACCGCCTTCGCCGACGATGCGCGCCGAGTAGTCGCCGTCGAGCGTGACGAGGTGGCGATCGAGCTCACTCGCGCGTCCGTCGGCGAGTGCGAGCGCGATGGCGAAGCCTGCGCGCGCAGCGAACTCGCGCGCGGCCGCGCCGTCGCCGCTCGGTCGCACGAGGACGGCGCCCGACGTCGCACGAGCGAGCTCGTCGTCGCTCGCGAGAGCGAGCTCGTACGAACTGCGCGACGCGTCGTCCGGCGTCGCCGCCATGGCGTCGAACCACACGCAACGAGCGATCACGGCTGCGGCCGATGCCGCGACGGCGCTCGTGCCGGCGCTCGCGAGGTGGTAGGCGCCGTCGCCGCTCGGCGAGCCGACCGTGACGATCGCCAGCAGTGCTCCGGCGCCGGCTCCCCCGCCAGTTCCCTCGCCAGTTCCCCCGCCAGTTCCCTCGTCCGCGCCGTCAGCCGCGCCGTCACTCGCCTCCATCCGGATGCGCGCCGACGTGTCGGCGGCCGACAGCCAGGCCGCGATCTCGGCCTGTGATGCGAACGACCCGCCCACGAGTTCGAGGCGCACGTCGCCGCGCGGTCCGCTCACGACGAGTCGCGAAGGCGCGCCCTCGGTGAACGCGAGTGCCGGTGTGTGCACACACCACGCTCCGATCGTGCGGCTCGTCGCCGTCGGCACCGCGATCGGCGCGCCGTGCCACCAGACGGGTCGGGCGAGTTCCTCGGCTTGATCCGTCGTGGCTCGGTGCGACTCCTGAACGCGAGCGCGCGCGATCGCGCCCTCGACCTGGACGTCGAGTGCGCTGCGGCAACTCGCGAGTGCGACGCTCGCGCTCGCGAAGACGACGAGCGCGGCTCTCACAGGTACTTCCCGATCAACAGTCCGAGCCGATCGCGCGCCTCCGCGGAGATCGTCTTCTTGTCGGTCATGATCGCGTGCGCGAGCGCGCTGCCGCAGCCGCACGTCGGCTGCGCGGTCGCGCGCGGAACGACGTCGACGAGCACGCTGCGCGCATGGTCGACGTTGTCGTGCATCGTCTTCACGACCTGCTCGACCGTCACGGCGTCATGGCCTTCGTGCCAACAGTCGTAGTCGGTGGCCATCGCGATCGTCGCGTAGCAGATCTCCGCTTCGCGCGCGAGTTTGGCCTCCTGCAGGTTCGTCATGCCGATCACACTCGCGCCCCACGAGCGATACAGGTGCGACTCGGCGCGCGTCGAGAACTGCGGGCCCTCCATGTTCACGTAGGTGCCGCCGTCGTGCACTTTCACGCCGAGTCGCTGCGCCGCCGCGAGCAGCAGGCGCCGCAGATCGGGGCAGAGCGGATCCGCGAACATGACGTGGGCGACGACACCACCCGTGAAGAACGTGTCGACGCGATGGCGCGTGCGATCGATGAACTGATCGACGATCACGAAGTCGCCGGGTGCGATCTCCTCGCGCAGCGAACCGACTGCGGAGACCGACAGGATGCGTGTGACGCCGAGCTTCTTGAGGCCCCAGATGTTCGCGCGGAAGTTGAGCTCGCTGGGCGAGATCCGGTGGCCGCGGCCGTGGCGCGGCAGGAACACGACCGTCGTGTCGCCGAGGCGCCCGCGCAGGAACGCATCGCTCGGCGCGCCGAACGGCGTGCTGAGCACGACTTCCTCCAGGCCGGCGATGCCGTCCATCTGGTAGAGGCCGCTGCCGCCGATGATGCCGATCACGTGGTTCGTCTTCGCCATGGTCGAGAGCTTGGGGGGCGTGTGTTCGCGCGGGGTCAGTACTTCAGTGCTTCCGTGCTGCGGTGTCTCGCTGGTGCGGCGCAGTTCGGTGGGTCGACGCACACGAAGATGCGCGCTCCGCGCCGGCGGTCGATCGAGCGCTGCCCGACAGCGCCGGTCGGGCACGCAGCGTCGACCCGTTCTCGGTTCGGTCAGTCGTTGCCGCGCGAACGCGGCGGACCGTCGCGACGCTCGTCGTTGCGCTGGCCACCGGAACGCTGACCGCCGTGACGCGGTCCGTCCGTGCGGGGCGGACGATCACCCTGGCCGCGGCCGAATTGGCCGCGATCGTCGCGCCGCCCGTCGTTCCCGGGGCCGCCGGGCCCGCGCTGGTCGTGAGCGCGCGGGCGATCGTTGCGCCACGGCTCGTTGCGCGGACGATCGCCGCCGCGCTGATCGCCGCCGCGCTGGCCTGCGCTGCGCACGTCGGGGCCGCGCTGGCCATCTCCGCGCGAGTCGGGGCCGCGCTGGTCGTCGCGCCCGTGGTCGCCGCGTCCGTGGAACGGATCGCGTTGGTCGCGACGCCGCGACGCGCCGCCGTGCGGCGCCGAATTCCAGTGCCGAGCGCCCGTGTCGCGCCGCTCGCCGAAACGGCGCGGATCGGCCGGTCGCCAGTTCTCGCGGTGGTGCGAGCGCTGCGGCGCAGGGCCGCTGTTCTCTTGCGCCTGCGCCGGACGCGGCTCGTTCGCGGCGACGTGGAAGCCGCTGTCGCGCTCGCGCGAGGGGCGGTCGTTTCCGCGACCGCGTCCACCACCTCCGCCGCCGCCACCGAAGGAGCGTCCGCCTCCGCCGCCGAAGGGACGTCCACCGCCGCCGCCGTAGGGACGCCCAGCGCGGTCGTCGCGACCGAAGTTCGGCCGGTCGTCGCGCGCGGGTCGCTCACCGCGTTCGTCGCCCTGGCGCACGAACTCGCGCCGCTCCGGCGCGCGGCCGCCGCGATCGCCGCGATCATCCGTGCGACCGTAGGCACGGCGGTCAGTACCGCGATCTCCGCCGCGATCGTCGCGGCGGTCGTTGCTGCGCTCGTCGCGTCGCTCACCACCGCGTTCTCCACCGCGCTCGTCGCGCGCTTCGAACGACTCGCCGCGCACGTAGCGCGGCGGACCCGTGCGCACCGACGCCTCGTCGGTGGCCGTCGCGACGAGGCGCTTCACGACGAGACTCGCGTAGGCGCCGCGCGGCAGTTCGAAGCGCAAGCCCACCATCGACAGACCGCGGCTCTCGCGGTCCGGCTCCGGCGGTCGCACACGCAGGTGGCGCGGAATGACACGCAGTTCGCGGCGTTCGGCTTTGAGGCCGAAGCCCTCGATGCCTTCGATGCGGTGCTGGCCGGGCGAGATGCCCTCTTCGGCGAGCAGGTCGCGGAAGAGATCGAACTCGGCCGCGCCGCTCACTTCGGTCAAGCCGGCACCCGGCAGTGCGAGCGTCGACTCGAGTTCCTTCGGCCAGTCGCCGGCGGGACACACGAGCGCGCCTTCGATGCACGGCAGCACGGCGCGTTGCGCGACCGGCACGACGGCGCGCATGCGCGCGGCGAGTGCCCGGTTGAAGAGGTGCGACTGCCACGCGTACATGTGGATGAGTCGGATGCGCGTGGCGACGTAGCGGAACGCGCCCGCGAAGTCGCTCGGGTACTCGACCAGGTGTTGGAACAGCGAACGGTGTTTGCCGAAGCGCTTCGTGATCGAGAAGCAGCGCTCCCAATCGCCCCAACACTCGTCGAGCGCCGCCTTGAAGCGGTCGTCGTCCTCACCCTCGTGATCGGAGCGCGCGCACAACAGGCGGCGCAGCGCGTCCTCGTGTTTGCCGAGCATCAGGTCGCGCGCGACCCAGCCCTGGTGGTAACGCAGGTTGCCGAAGCGTTGGTCGTCGAAGTAGTTCGGCACGCCCGAGCGGCGCACGATGTCGAGGTTCTTGCGCAGCGCGAGCAACTCGCCCTTGTTGAGCGCGCGCACGTTGATCTCGAACGCGTTGCCGGCGGAATCGGTGCTCTCGAGCGGGCGCTGGGCGTAACCGACGGACTCGATGCGCAGGTCGGGCTCGACGACCTCGACCGGTTTGCCGCTCGGCACCGACATGTACTGGATCGTCACACCCTGGCGGTCCTTCAGACCGGCCATCGCGACGTCGGCGACCTCGACACCCGCGGCGGCGGCGAGTGCGCTCGCGGCCTGCGGCGACGTGAGTTTGCGCTTCGTCACGCGGTACACGCGGTAGTCGCCGCGGTCGGTCACGTAGCCGTCGCCGAGCAGCTCGAGCACGCGGAAATCGGTCGGTCGGAGTTTGAGCTTCATCGGCGTGCGGGACGGATCTTGTCGAGTTGCTTGAGGACGCGGGCGAAGTCGGCGGGCAGCGGCACACGCACGATCTGGTAGCGGCCGTCGCGCAGGCTCTCGCCGGAAGCGACGGGTGTGGTCGGCGGGGCGTCGCCCGGCTCGAGCGCTTCGAGCGGGAAGCCGAGTGTGTCGGCGTGCAGCGTCAAGCGGTCCATGAGCGGCCGCTCGGCGCGCCCCTTCTTCGAGCGGTAACCGCGCTTGAACTCCGACAACAGGAAACTGCCGCGCCGTCCGTAGAGCGGATCGACGACGAGCGGGAAACCGCGTTCGGCGAGGTGCACGCGGATCTGGTGCGTGCGACCCGTGAGCGGACGACAACGCAAGAGCGAGTAGCCGTCGAAACGCTGTTCGATCGTGAAGTCGGTGCGCGAGGCCTTGCCCTCGCGTGGATCGATGCGCATGCGCCCCGACTTGCGCGGATCCATGCCGATCGGCAGGTCGACGGTCTCGTATTCGCCGTGCTCGAGATTCGGCACACCTTCGACGAGCGCCAGGTACTCCTTGCGCACGCGTCCGGTTTCGAACGCGTTGCGCAGTCGGCGCTCGGCTTCGATGTCCTTCGCGACGAGCAGCGCACCCGACGTGTCCTTGTCGAGGCGGTGCACGATGCGCGGCCGGAACACGAGTTTGCCGTCGTCGGCGCGCGCCCAGGCGAGCAGGCCGTCCGCGACGCAGGCGACTTCCTTGAACCAGCGCTCCGGCTCGACGGCCAGGTGCGCGGGTTTGTCGACCACCGCGCAATCGTCGCCTTCCCAGACGATCGGCAGCGGCTCGGCCTCCGCGGGCGCGCGACGGCGCAGCATGCCGTCCTCGAGCTTCGCGATGATCACCGCGCCGACCTTCAGACGTTTGTTCGGTTGGACGCGTTCGCCGTCGACCGTGATGCGGCCGCTGCGCACGTGGTCGCGCAACGCTCCTTTCGCGACGCCTTCGTAGACGAGGCACAGGTACTCGTCGACTTCGAGGCCGGCGCGCTCGTCCTCGACGACGAAGTACTCGGTCGTCTCGCGCGGAGCGGCGAGCGCCTCCCCGCCCAGGGTGTCGTCGTCGGTGTCGTCCGCCGCGTCCTCGTTCTCGTCGTCCTCACCGCCGTCGTCTTCGTTTTCTTCGTCGTCTTCGTCGTCGAGATCGTCGTCCTGGTCGTCTTCGAAGTGGTCGTGGACGTCCTCGAGCGCCCCTGCCTCGTCGCCCCGCGCGTCGCCCTCGTCGTCCGCGGCTGACGCGTCGTCGGCGCGGGCGGCGAAGACCGTGCGCTCGCCGAACTGTGCTTCGAACACGCCACCGGCGAACGCACCCTCGACGAGCGCGTCGAGGTCCTTCGAGTCGCCCAGAGCGCGCTCCAACGCGCCATCGCGCCCGGCTCCGTGGGAGCCGCGCGACGCGCCGTCCTGCGGGTCGCGCTCGCGACCGCGTTCACCTCGTTTAGAAGACATGGAAGAAGCTCAAACCGCCGCGGCGGCGAGCTCTGGTTTCAAGACACCGATGTAGGGCAGATTGCGGTACTGCCCGGCGAAGTCGAGGCCGTAACCGACGACGAAGGCGTCCTCGATCGAGAATCCGACGAAGGCACGGCCGACGTCCACGCGTCGACGCGAAGGCTTGTCGAGCAACACACACGGATGGACTTCGCGAGCGCCGCGCTCGAGGAAGGCCGCCATCAGCGCGGACATCGTGCGCCCCGTGTCGAGGATGTCGTCGACCAGCAACACACGCCGCCCCTCGATCATCTCCGAGTTCGGCAGGAAGTCCAGCTCCAGCTGCCCACTCGACGTCCCGCGGCGATAACTCGAGGCCGACACGAACGCGAGTTCGATGGGCGCCTCGATCTGCCGAATCAGATCCGACACGAACACGACCGCGCCGTTCAGGACTCCGACGACCGTCAACGGCCCGGGGCCGAGGCTCTCGGTGATCTCGCGCGCCAGACCTTCGATGCGGGCCTGGATCTGGCGTTCGGTGTGGAGAACTCGGTCGATGTCGGGGTGCACGAGACGAACGGCTGCCCGCCGCTCGCGGAGTCTAGCCGGTGCGCTGGCGCCGGAACCACGCCGGAACGGTCCAGGTGCTTGCCGAGCGAGGACTTGCCGAGCCGTCGCGCACGCCAGCGCTGCGCGTTTCCAGCCCCGGACCCGCCACCGAACGTGCGCGGAATGTGCGCTCGGAGTCGCAACCGCGTCCCGGTCGAGGCATACTCCAGCGCGAGAAGAGTCCGCCTCCACGCACGTTCGGCGAACGAAGAGTTGCACACGGGTGGGAGGTAGCGGCCGCTCGAGCGCCGGAGCTTCGCAGCGACGGCACGAGGCGAATTGCCAGGCGTGAACACCGTGGGGCGCACAGCCGCACTCGTGTCCGCGGCCGACTCCCCGCTGACTCGCCACGACCGCACTCCAAGGAATCCGAAGTTCCGGGAATCAGCGCCACTTTTGCGTTCGAACGCCGCCGCGCGGACGGATTCGTCCGTCGCACCCGCAACCGCAGAGCTGTCGGAGCGGTCGTTCGACACGGCATTCCATCCGTATCGCAACGCATTCCTCGTGTGAGTCCTCGATGGAGTCTTCGCGACTCGAAGGACACGCGCGAGCATCGACACGTCCGACAACATGACCGACAACGTGAAGAAGCGCCGCCAGCGGCGCACGTACGAGGACCGCATCGCGGAACTCGAGTCCCAGATCCAACGCCAGAAGGAGAAGCTCACGGTGAAGAAGGAGCGGATCGCGAAGAAGCGCGAAGTTCCGGCTTCCATCAAGAGCATTCCGAAGATCGCGAAGAAGCTCCAGGACTTCGCGTCGCTCGCGCTGGCCGACAAACGCATGGACGTCTTCAACAGCGTCTCCATGTTCCTTGCCGGCTTGCAGCGCATGTACGAACAGGAGATGGCGCAACGCGCCGAAGAGTTCGAGGACGAGGCCGACGAGGTCGAGACCGACGAACTCGCCGACGAGGAGCTCACGCCGAAGAAGCCGTTACCGCGCACGGCGCAGGCGAACGACGATGTGCGCAGCACTCGCGGGGCCCCGGCGCCGCGCGCACGTGAGGCCGCACGTGAGGTTGGGCGCATGAGCGACGACGACGCCGAGCCGCTGCGCCGCGAGCCCGCTGCGCGAACGGGTCCGGCCACCAAGGCCGAGCGCATGTTCGACGAGCGACTGAAGGCCGTCGCTCAGGACGAGATGCGGCGCCGCATCGACAGCACACCCCTCTCGGAATGGGAGCGGTGAACGACGGCTCGCACGGCGTGGAAGGGCACGGTGTGGAAGGGCACGGCGCCGATCCGCACGGCGCCGACGCACTCCATCAGCAGCCGCGGGTCGTGTCGACGCGCGAGTTGTGCCGCACGCGCATCTTCTCGGTGCATGCCGAGTCGGTGCTGCTCGCCTCGGGCAAGCTCCAGGAGCTCTCGATCGTGCGCCACGGCGGGGCCGTTGCCGTGGCCGCACTCGACGACTCGGGCCGCATGTTGCTCGTGCGCCAGTACCGCCACGCTGCGGGCGAGGTGCTCGACGAAGTCGTCGCGGGACGCCTCGAGGTCGGTGAGGATCCGCTCGACGCGGCGCGCCGCGAACTCGAGGAGGAGGGCGGCGTGCGTGCTCGACACTGGCAGGAGTTGTCGCGCTTCTTCCCCGCTCCTGGCTTCTGCAGCGAACACATGGTGCTGTTCCTGGCCGAAGGGCTGACGCCCGCCGGTCCCGATCGCCGTGCGATGGACGCCGACGAGGAGATCGACGTCGTCTGGCGTACGCCGCAGGAAGTCCTCGCAACGGCGCGCGACGCGAAGACGCTCGCCGCCGCGGCGCTCGTGCTCCATCCGCGCACGCCGCCGGCGCCGCGTTGATGCACGCGGCGCTCGGAAGTGCCCGCCGTGTCGCACTTCCTGCCCTCGAAGAATGGCGCCGACAACCGAGGCGCTGAACGTCAGTGCGGCGTGACCGACACGTCGGCCACACGGTCGAAGCCGCCCTGGGTGAGCAGCATCGTTCCGTTGCGCGCGATGCGCAGTACGTAGCCGGTTCCGGCCACCACGCAGCCGCCGCCGCGCACACCGTCGCCGCGTTGCACGTCTCCCAGATGCACGAGGTCGAGTTGGTGGACGACGTCACCGTCGTCACCGAGTGCCACGAGCAACGGTTCGGCGTCGTACGGCAGCCAGACCCGCTCTTCGTTCGGCACGGCGGCGAGATCGAGCACGACCGCGCCCAGCGGCTCGCGCCACTGCACGTCGAGCCGTGCACCGAGTCGCACGAGCTCGCCGCCGCCCGTCACGTCGAGTACCCACCAGCCGCCGTCGGGCGCGGGTGCGATGTCCCCCACCTCGCCTCCGAGCGCCGCCCGCGCGAGCGGCGCGGCGCCTGCGAGGCGTGCGTCGAACAGCAGGACGTCGCCGTCCGCCGTTCCGACGAGCACGAAGTCGCCGCGACCGGCGACGGCGAGCACCTGCGGCCACACGGCGATCTGGCGCGCCGCTCCGCTCGCGTCGACACGCAGGACGCGTGTGTTCGCCGAAGCCCAATCGCCTTCCACGACGAGCGCGTCCTCTCCGTCCAGACACTCGAGATCGCGCACGGGATCGAGAGCGAGGACGCGGCCCAGTGCTCCGGTCGCTCGCGCTCGCGCGAGGTCGTGGCGCCCGTCGATGCCGCACGTGCGCGGCAGGACACACCAGGCCGTGCCGTCGCTGCGGGCGCGCACGCGCGACGGACACGGTGCGTCGACCGAACCGACGGCGACCAGCGTCTCGTCGAGCGCGACGAGCCGATCCGCGTCGCGATCGGCGACCCACACGAAGGGCTGGGCGACCGCGGTCGCGGAACGGGGCGCCGCGCCCGCGGCGAGGTGCGGCGACGCGACGCCCGCGGTTTCCTGCGGCGACGCCGCCGACAGACCGATGGCGCCGAGCAGCGGCACACCGACCAACACGACGAGCCAACGCGAACGGACGAACGAGCGGATGTTCTGCATGCTCGAAAGACCGCACGAACACGCGACGGTGTCGGGTGGCGTGCGAAATCTTCGAGTCAGGCCGCGGACACGTTCACACCTTCGAGTTCGAGCAACGCTCGTTTGTTCGCGAAACCGCCCAGAGTGCCGCCGTACTCGCCGTCGCAAAGGCCCCTTCCGCCGAGGTCCCGCCCGCCGACCACACGGTGGCTCGGCACGACGATCGCCAACGGGTTCGACGCGTTCGCTCGCCCGACGGCGCGGCACGCACTGGGTCGACCGATGCGCTTCGCGATCTCGCCGTAGGTCGCCGTGGCTCCGCTCGCGACGCGCCGCACCTCGCTCCAGACGCGCATCTGGAAGGGCGTGCCGCGCAGGTCGAGCTTCACGCCGCGCAGATCGAGTTCCGCACTCCGCGTGTAGCTGCGCAGCGCGTCGACGAACGGCGCGCACAGTGCGCGTTCGGGAACGAGCTTCGCGTGCGGCTCGTGGCGTCGACACCACGCCAGCAGCGCCTCTTCGTCGTCGGCGAGCGAGACCCAACACACTCCCGCGGGACTGCACGCGAAGAGAACACGGAAGAGCGGCGTCGTGAAACGTCGCACACGGACTTCGAAAGCGGGCGCGCGCGGCGCTCCGGCGTCGGATCGAGACATGGCGGAGAGTCCCCGGAACGGGCTCCGCCGTGGACTGCGATCAGCTCGGCGGAACCGGATTGAAGTGGTAGAGCACGACGTAGACGGCGACACCGGTCACCGACACGTAGAGCCACAGGGGGAAAGACCGCTTCGCCCACCAACGGTGTCGGGTCCAATCCTCGCGATGCGCCAACCAGAAGGTGCGCAAGACCATCGGGAGATTGACGATCGCGCCGAGGACGTGCGTGACGAGCAACACGAAGTACGCCGTGCGAGCCGCGCCGCTCGCGTGGAAGCGCGTCGGACCGACGTCGGCCTGCACGCCGAAGTGGTACCAGAGGTAACCGGCCAGGAAGAGCGTGCTCGCGGCCAGCGCACCCAGCATGAAGCGCTCGTGTGCGACGCGCGCGCCGCGTTTGATCGCCACGAGTCCGCACACGAGCAACGTCGCGGCGGTCGCGTTGAAACACGCGTTCACGAAGGGCAGGACCGACGCGCTCTCGACTTCCTGGGCGGCGAGGAACATGGCGATCGCAAAGGTGCGCGCGGCGCGCGTCAGGCGATGACGAGCCGATCGACGAGGGCCAGGATCATCACGATGGGCAGGTGGACGAGCGATGCGAACAGCAACGTACGCGCGCGGGTGCGGTCCTCGACGAGTGCGAAGCGGAACGACGCCACGAGGTACATGAGACCGACCAACGCCGCGGCGATCGCGTAGAAGAACGTCGCCTCGCCGCTCAGGACGGGCAGGAGCGGCAGCGGCAGCAGTGCGAGGCAGTAGAGGAAGGCCTGGCGACCGGCGAGCCCGCCCGCGCCCGGCTCACCCGGCAGCATGCGCATGCCGGCGCGCGCGTAGTCCTCGCGGTACAGGTAGGCGATCGCGAGGAAGTGCGGGAACTGCCACGCGAAGATCGTGGCGAAGAGCGTCCAGCCCCACGTGCCGGGCGCGCCGGTGATCGCGACGGCGCCGACGAGCGGCGGCATCGCACCCGGGAGTGCGCCCACGACCGTGTTGAACGTCGTGGTGCGCTTGAGCGGCGTGTAGACCAGCACGTACGAGACGAGCGTCGCGAGCCCGAGGAGAGCGGCGAGCGGCTCGAAGCGCAACGCGAGCGCGGTCGTGGCGACGCACGTCAGCAGCGCGGCCACACCGACGGCCGTGCGCACGCTCACGCGGCCAGCCGGAAGCGGGCGATTGCGCGTGCGCTCCATGCGTGCGTCGAGGTCGCGCTCGACGACCTGATTGAACGCGCCCGACGCGGCCGAGAGGAGCGCCGTCCACAGCGCCGCTTCGAGCGCGCGCGGGAGCGTCGCACCTTCGAGCAACGCACCGGCCGCGGCCGCGAACCACACGAACGACGTGATGCGCGACTTGAAGAGCACCGCCCAGTCGGACACGAGCGACGGAGACGGACTCACCGCCTCGACCGTTGCGAGTTCGCGTGTCATGCCGCCACCTCACGCGCGCCTGCGCGGCCGAGCCACGGCACGAGTGCCGCGCCTTGCAGGAACAGCAGGGCGCCCACGACCAGGTGCGCTGCCGCGAAGGCGCTCTCCTGCTTCGAGACGTATTCGGGATCGCCGAAGAAGGCCCACGCGAGGAAACCGAGCAGGATCTGCGTGCCGACCAGCGCGTGCAGGCGCTTCTTCGAGCCGACGAGGTGGCGCGCGAGTTCCGGCGCGGCAGACTCGATCTCGCGGGCCAGCAGCGTGATGCGGATGGCGAGCGCGATGACGATTCCGAGCACGACGAACGCGACCGTCATGTGCATGTGCAGCGCTCCGGGCGGCGCATCGAGGTCCGGGCTGCGCAGGCCGTGGCGGTACCACGCTCCGAGTGTGATCTGCGCGAGCGTCGCGACGACGAGCGTCTTCGCGAGCGCGATCGGCGTGCGTTCGGCGCGCCCCGCTCCGATCGTCTGCCATGCGTTCGACGTGTACAGCACGACCAGGCCCACGAGCACGAACGTCACCTGCCCCGTGACGCCGTGCAGGAAGGCCAGGTGCACGGAGTCCTCGAGCACGCGCGTTCCGCCGATCACACCCTGGATCACGATCGCGATCAGTGCCACCAGGGCGGCGAGTCGCGCACCGCGCCCGAGTCGCGCGACGTGTGTCGCGACGAGTGTGACGATCGCCACCAGCCCGACCGCCATGCCGAGCATGCGGTGGCTGTGTTCGTAGAACGTCCCGACGTCGCGCGTCCACTCGCTGCCCGGGAAGAGCGGCAGGAAGTGTTGCTGGCCGTCGCTGCCGTCGACGATCCACCAACCCTTCACCGCCATGCCGGCGCCGATGGTCGTGACCTGGCTGCCGACGGCCACGAGAAGCAGCGTCAGCACGAACGTCGCAAGCGCGAACCGGCGGGGCCAAGGTGATGTGTTCATCGCGCGACTGCGGGCGTTTCGGCCGTGGAGGCCGGTGTGGATGCTCTGTTGTGGGCGAAGAGGATAGCCCAGCGCTCCCACAGCTCGTCGTAGAGCGCGGCCAATCGCGTGGCATCGGGAGCGTCGCCGTACTGCGCGACGTGAGCGACGAACGCGCGCTCGAACGCGCCGCGCAGGGCGAGGAATCGCACCCAGTCCGCGAGGCCGCTCTGTCGTGCGGCGCCGAGGCGCGCGAACATCGGCATGCCCGCGCCGGGCACGCCGCGGCGCATGACCGCAGCGAGGTCGCCCTGTGTGGGCGCGTGGGTCGGACCGGCCGGATGGAAGCGGAACTCGCCGAGTTGGAAGTTGCGCGGCGGCGGCGTGAGCTGAGCGGCCGCGCGTCCGTCGCCGGCGCCGGTCGGTCCGTGGCACGACGCACATTCGACCGCGTACAGGCGCGCCGACTCGACGAGGTCGGGCTGCCAACGTTCGATGGTGCGTCTCTCGTCGCCGCCGGCGGCGAGGGCCGTCCGCAGTGACTCGGGCAGCCCCGACGTCGCCGCAGGTTCGCCGCTCTCGACGCGCTGCAGAGTCGCGAAGAAGCGCGTGCGGTTGTCGAGCACGAGGTCGCGCTCGAGTTCCTCGCCGAGCCCCAGCGGTGCCGGCGCGTTCGGATCGAGGCCGCGCGCCGTGAGTGCGACGGTCGGCGCGAAACGCGGGTCGTCCGGCGGCCCGAAGAACTGATCGAGCGCGCCTGCGAGCGCTTCACGTTGCTGCTCGTGCAACGCCGCGGCCGCGCTCGAGAGCGGCAGTTCGATCGGCGCGGGCCCGCCGCAGGCCGTCGACACCACGGACGCGAACGACAGTGCGCACAGGCGTGCGCGGAGAGCTGCGCCGAACTGCGCACGACGGATCGTCGATTCTCGCGCCACTGCTGCCTAGTTTGGTGTGCCACCATCGCGCTGCGCTGCGGCAATCCGTCGCACGCGAGCCCTACTCCGACCCTCGACCCCGTGCGCTCCCCCGCTCTCGCTTCCCATCTCGCCGGACACGGTGCCCGCTTCCAAGGCGCCGACACGAGAGCCGCCGTCCTGTCGTTCGGCGACGTGCCCGGTGAGTACCGCGCCGGCCGCGAGGGAGCACTGCTCCTCGACGCGACCGCCCGCGGTTGTGTGATCGCGACCGGCAAGGACCGCGCCGACTTCCTGCACCGCATCCTCGCGAACGACGTGCGCGGGCTCGCGCCGGGCGAAGGCAATTGCAATCTCCTCCTGTCGCCCAAGGGCAAGGTCGTCGAGGCCTTCGACCTGGGTGTGGCGACCGATTCGATCCGGCTCGACGCCTGTGAACAGCGCGGAGCCGCGCTGCGCACCGCGGTCGACATGTACCTCTTCTCGGAGAAGGTCGCCCTCGTCGATGCGAGCGCGACGGTCGCGGCGCTCGAGCTGTGCGGCCCGCACGCGGACGACATCGTGCGCACGGTGTCGGGTCTCGACGTGCCGCAGACATTGGGCCACTGGCGCGAAGCGAACGGCGTGCGCGCCGCGCGCGCACTCGTCGCGGGTTCGCTGGGACTGCGCATCGACGCGGGTCCGGAGCGCGCGCTCGAACTGTGGACCGCTCTCGAAGGCGCGGGCGCGCGACCCGGCGGACTCGTGGCCGACGACTGCTTGCGCGCCGAAGCGGCGCACGCGCGCTTCCTCGTCGACGTCGACGACAACGTCTATCCGCAGGAGGCGCGCCTCGAACGTGCGTTCAGCCTCACGAAGGGCTGCTACACCGGCCAGGAAGTCGTCGCCAAGATCGACACGTACGGCGGCATCAACAAACGCCTCGTGACGGTCGTGTTCGACACCGACGAGCCGGTCGCACGCGGAACGCGCCTGCTCGCGCCCGACGACGACGGCAGCCCGCGCGATCTCGGCGTCGTGACGACGTGGGGCTACTCGTTCCAACTCGATCGCCCGATCGGACTCGCGTATCTGAAGCGCCGCCATCAGGGCATCGGACGCTCGTTCGAGCTCTCGACCGGCGACGGCAACGCGACCGTCGTCGCGTCACCGGTGCGATCGGACGGCGCTTCGGTCACGGGCGAGTTCGAGTGAGCGGCGCGCGACGCGCACCGTGCAGCGCGCGGTCGCACGACTCGTTCGGCGGCTCGTCCGTCGCCCGCGCCTTCGTGGCCCCGTGCGAACCCGAATCCGGTGCCGCACAGCGCTGCGAAAGACACGCGTGCGAGGGGGAGCAACACCTTCGCCTTGCAGCGTGCGCTCGCCACGCCGCACAGTCTTGGTGCGCGCTGCCGCGGGTCGAACGTCGACCCCGCCGCGCTCAGCGGGCGTCTTCCTGACCGAACGACGCATTCCGAGAGCCCTGACATGAACATCGACGACATCCTCACGCGCGCCGCACTCGCGGCCATCCTCACTTTCACCGCGGCCTGCACCTCGTCCGAGCCGATCAGCGACTCGAACGCTGCGGGTTCCGTCGCAACGGCACCGGCACCGGCCGCGGGCAGCGCGCCGACGGTGGCCCCCGAGTTCGCGACGCTCGGGCAGCTCGCGCCGAACTTCACGCTCGCCGCGCACACGGGAGCGACGCATTCGCTCGCCGACTTCCGCGGCCGGCCCGTCGTGCTCGAGTGGACCAACTACGACTGCCCGGTCGTGCGCGGCAAGTACGAGAGCGGCGAGATGCAGGCGCTGCAGCGCTCGGCGCTCGAGCGCGGGGCGGTGTGGCTCTCGATCTGTTCGTCGGGCCCGTCGAAGCAGGGCCACATGGACACCGCGACCGCCGCGCGCCGCTTCGGCGAGGAGAACGCGGGTGCGACGGCGCTGTTGCTGGACGGCGACGGCGCGACCGGTCGACGCTACGAGGCGAAGACCACGCCGCACATGTTCGTGATCGACGCGGCGGGCACGCTCGTCTACGACGGTGCGATCGACGACCAGAACGGCAACAACCACGTCGCGACGACACTCGACGCGCTGTTCGCGGGCCAGTCGGTCGAGCCGAAGAGCACGAAGCCCTACGGCTGCTCGGTCAAGTACGCCAACTGAGCACGGGCTCGGTTGACGGGTACGGTGTCAGACACGGATCCGCCACTGAGAATACGGTGCCGTAGCAAAAAACCTCAGGTTGCGCAGCGCGGCGGAGA
>JBIKNC010000254.1:0-6220 GCA_044358925.1 Planctomycetota bacterium
TGCTCTCGATCACGTACGGCTTCACGCAGTACGACCTGGTCGAGGCGCCGCTGCCCGTCGGCCTCGACAACTTCCGCGAAGCAGCGAACGACCAGGTGTTGTGGCGCGCGTTGCTCAACACGTTCGTGTTCGCGGCGGCGTCGGTCGCGCTCTCGACCGTGCTCGCACTCGCACTCGCGGTGCTGCTCGAGCAACGACTGCGCGGCCGCGAGTTCGTCCGTGCGCTGGTCTTCGCACCGACGCTCGTTCCGATCAGCGCCGCGGCCGTCGGTTGGTTGTGGTTGTTCCACCGCGACCACGGGCTCTTCAATCGTGTGCTCGCGCGCTTCGGGATCGCGGGACCCGACTGGCTCGGTGATCCGACGACGGCGCTGCCGTCGCTGGTGCTGATGAGCGCGTGGGTCGTCGGCGCGCAGGTCCTCGTGTACACGGCGGCGCTGCGCGACGTGCCGCCCGCGCTGCTCGAAGCGGCGAAGGTCGACGGCGCGGGAGCGTGGTCGCGCTTCGTGCGTGTGACGCTGCCGACGATCTCCCCCGCGATCGCGTTCAACGTGCTCGTGTCGACGATCTGGGCGCTGCAGGTGTTCGCGTTGCCGCTCGTCATGACGCGCGGCGGTCCGGCGAACGCGACGCTCGTGCACTCGATGTACGTCTACCAGAACGCGTTCCAGTACGGCCGCATGGGCTACGCGTCGGCGCTGGCCTGGTTGCAGTTCGTCGTGGTGTGTGCGCTGTCGATCGCGGCCGTGCGCCTGGCGAAGAAGCACGTGACGCGGCGTGGGAGGGTCGCGTGAGCACCGCTCGGCGAGGGAACACGAGCCGCCGCCTACTCGCGTACTGTGCGCTCGCCGTCGTCGCCGTCGCGTTCGGACTGCCGTTCGCGTCGATGGTCGCGACCTCGCTGCTGCCGGAGTCGGCCGTCCTCGACCCGTCGGGTGCGTTGATCCCCGACCTCGGCGGCGCGCACGTCGGCGAGGACTTCGTGCGGCTGGTCGAGAGCGCCGCGCACAACTACACGTCGGTGCTCGCGAGCGACACCGCCGACTTCCCCACCTACCTGCGCAACTCGCTGGCCGTCGCGCTCCTGTCGGCGACGCTCGTGACGATCTCGAGTGCGATCGTGGCGTTCGGCTTCGCGCGCCTCTCGTGGCCCGGGCGCGAAGCGGCGTACGCGCTCGTGCTCGCGACGCTCCTCGTGCCGTTCACGGTCGTGATGGCGCCGCAGTACCTCTTGTTCTCGAAACTCGGGCTGATCGGCACGCTCTTGCCGTTGTGGTTGCCCAGCGCGTTCGGCGGCGCCTTCGGCATCCACCTGTTGCGTCAGTCGATGGAGCAGATCCCGACCAGCCTCGACGAAGCCGCGCGCATCGACGGCTGCGGCCACGTGTCGGTCTTCCTGCGCGTCGTCGTGCCGAGCTGTGTGCCGGCGCTCGCGGCCGTGTTCCTGCTCCAGTTCACCGCGGCCTGGAACGACTTCATCGGGCCGCTCGTGTTCCTGAACCACCAGGAGCAGTACACCCTCGCGCTCGGACTCGTCATGTACCAGAGCCAACACGGCGGCACGCCTTGGAGCTTGCTCATGGCCGCGAGTGTGTTGACGATGGCGCCCGTGCTCGTCGTCTTCGTCCTCGCGCAGCGCGCGTTCACCTCGTCCGTGCTGACGCGCGGCGTCAAGGGTTGAAGTCGCGCGCACACACGGCGGCGCTCGCGGCGCTGGCGCTCTGCTGGTTCGTCGCGTTGTGGCACCAGGAGCGGCCGAGCGTCGCGGCGAGCGAGGTCGGGATCGGCGCCGCCGGCGGCGCAGCGGATTCGGCGCGCGCGCGCGTCCACGAGCGCCTGCTCGCGACGCTCGCGGAACTCAGCGCCGGAGTGCGCCACCACAGCGAAGCGCACCACGCCGCGGCGCTCGAAGCCCTCGAACTGCGCCTCGTCGCCGCCGGCCACGAGCCGCTGCGCCAGAACGCGCGCCACCTGTCGGTGCCGGTCGTGAATCTGCTCGCGCGCGCGAACGGATCGCAGAGCACCGGCCTCGTGGTCGTGATGGGCCACCACGACAGCGTGTTCGGTTCGCCCGGGGCGAGCGACGACGGCGCGGGCGCGGTCGCGGCGCTCGAGGCCTTCCTCGAAGTCGCGCGCACGCCGCACCGCAACGACATCCTCTTGTTGCTGACGGACGGCGAGGAACTCGGCCTGCACGGTGCGCGTTCGTTCGTCGCCGAACATCGGTGGTTCGGCGAAGTGCGCGCCGCCCTCAACCTCGAGTCTCTCGGCAACGCGGGACCGGCGTGGTTGTTCGAGACGGGACCGACGGACGCGCGCTGGATCGCGGGCTTCGCTCGGAGCGCGCCGTTGCCGATCGGCTCGTCGGTCGCGGAGCCGATCTACCGCACGTTGATGAGCCACCGCGACACGGACTTCTCGCCGTTCCGCGACGCGGGCATCGGCGGCCTCAACTTCGCGATCGTGTGGGGCACGTCGGCGAACCACCGACCGTTCGACACGTACACGAACATCGACAAGTCGTCCGTCGTGCACCTGTTCGAGAGCGGGCGCGCCGCACTCGACGTGCTCGCGAACGCGGACCTCGCCGCACCGCGCGCGAGCAAACCGGCGTTCTTCGAGTTGCCGCTGATCGGGATGGTCGTCGTCGCGCCGTGGGCCTCGCGCGCGCTGTCGTTCCTGGCACTCGCGGCGGCGCTGCTCGCGACGTACCGCGCCACATGCGCGGCGAGACATGCGGCGACGGGCGAGGGTGGCGTGCGACGAGCGGCGCTCGGCTTCGCCGTCGGTCTGGCCGCGCTCGCGGCGGCACTCGGCGCAGCGGTGCTCGCCGCACGCGGCGCAGCCGCACTCGCGGACTTCCTTCCGCTCGAACACACAGCCGTCGGCAACGCGCGCTCGATGCGCTGGTTCGCGGTCGGCAGCGCGTGTGTCTCGGCGGGAGTCTTCGGTGCACTCGCCGGAGCGGCGCGCTTCTCGCGCGCGTGGTTCCTCGTGCCGTGGGCCGTGGCACTGGTCGCGCTCGAATGGAAGTTCCCGCTGGCCGCACACCAAGCCGCGCTGCCGCTCTTCGCCGGGGCGTGCGCCGTGCTCGCGGACGGCCGCGCGCGCCCGCTCGCCGTCGTGTTCGTGGCCTTGGCTGCGCTGTTCCTCGGGCCGATGCTGCGCACGCTGCCGCAGATCGTGAGCGGTGATCCGACCTTCGCCGCGTTGGCCGGAGCACTCCCCGCTGCGGCGCTCGCCGCCCTTGCACTCGCCGCCGCGCGCGATGCTCGCCACACGAAGGACGGCGGCGCACTGATCGCCGTCGGCCTGATCGCCTTCGTCGTCTCTGCGGCGATCGCCGCCACCGGAGCGTGACATGCCCTACGACCCGCACGCGCCGCGCCCCGAGTACGAAGCCGGCCTGCCGCCGCCGCAACCGGCGCGAACGTACGTCTGTCGCCGCGCGCGCGGCCCCGTCGCGATCGACGGCGACCTCACCAAGCCGGTCTGGCAGGACGCGCCGTGGACCGAGCTGTTCGTCGACATCGAAGGTGATCTCCGACCGGCGCCGCGTCTCGCGACACGCGCGAAGCTCCTGTGGGACGACCACGCGCTCTACGTCGGCGCCTGGCTCGAGGAGCCGGACCTGTGGGCGACGCTCACCGAGCGCGACAGCGTCATCTTCCACGACAACGACTTCGAGGTCTTCCTCGACCCGTCGTGTGAGGGCCGCAACTACTACGAACTCGAGATCAACGCACTCGGCACCGTGTGGGACCTCGTTCTGCGCGAGCCCTACCGCCGCGGCGGCAAGGGCGACAACTCGTGGGACGTGAAGGGCCTCGCGAGCGCGGTGAGACTCTTCGGTTCGTTGAACGACTCGCGCGACCGCGACGCCGGTTGGAGTGTCGAGCTCGCGTTCCCGTTCGCTGCGTTCGACGTGCACACGAGTGCGCCGCGCGCGCCGCGCATCGGTGAGCGCTGGGGCCTCGACTTCAGTCGTGTGCAGTGGGACCTCGAGGTCGAAGGACGCGGCTATCGCAAGATCGCCGGCCGCAAGGAACACAACTGGGTCTGGTCGCCGATGGGCATGATCGACATGCATCTGCCGTTGAGGTGGGGAACGCTCGAGTTCGCGTGAAGACGGGCTTCCAATCGCAAGTTGCCGTGCGGCCGGAGGCCGCCTGCGTACTGTCTTCCTTTGCTTTGACTTTGCGTCCTTTGCGTCCTTTGCGGTGACGTGCAACAGTCCCGGGATCGGTGCTGTTGCACGTCACCGCAAAGGACGCAAAGGACGCAAAGTCAAAGCAAAGGAAGACAGGACGAACGCAACAGCGAGACGTTAGTCTTCGGCGCATGAACGCGCACTTCGATCGCCGCCAACTGCTTGCTTCGATGGCCGCCCTACCCTTCGCCTCGCAAGCGCTCTCTCGAGGTTCGAGTTCGAGCAACAACACGCGCGCACATCCCGTCGCGATCGCTTCGGGCAACGGCGTGCGCACCGTCGAACTCGCGGTCGCACGCATGCTCGCGAACGTCGATCCGCTCGACGCGATCGTCGAAGGTGTCGGCATCGTCGAAGCGGATCCGACGGACCAGTCGGTGGGACTGGGCGGCTTGCCGAACGCGGACGGTGTCGTGCAACTCGACGCGTCGTGCATGCACGGGCCGACCAACCGCGCGGGTGCGGTGGCGTGCATCGAGGGCATCATGCATCCGGCGCAGGTCGCACTCGCGGTGCTGAAGACGACGGATCACGTGTTGCTCGTCGGAGCGGGCGCGACGCGCTTCGCGCGCGAACTCGGTTTCCCGCTCGTCGATCTGCTCACACCGGAGTCTCGCGCGGCGTGGCTCGCGTGGCGCGCGAACCTCAATCCGAACGACGACTACCTCGACGCCGATCAACAACTCGGCACGAGCGGCCAGAAGGAGGTGCCGTACACGACGGGCACGTTGCACTGCTCCGCGGTCGACACGAGCGGCAACCTCGCGGGCTGCACGACGACGAGCGGTCTGTCGTGGAAGATCCCGGGCCGTGTCGGCGACTCCCCCATCGTCGGCGCCGGCATGTACACGGACGGTGAAGTCGGTTCGGCCGGAGCGACCGGGCGCGGTGAGGCGGTGATCGAGAGCTGCGGCGCGCACTCGATCGTGCGCGAGATGGAGAGCGGCAAGACGCCGACCGAGGCGTGCCTGGCGGTGCTCGCGCGCATCGCGCGGCGGCAGAAGCGGCCGCACCTCTTGGGTGCGGACGGGCGCCCGAACTTCGACGTCGTGCTCTACGCGCTGCGCAAGGACGGCGTGTACGGCTCGGCATCGATGTACGGCGATCGGCAGTTCGCCGTGTGCGACGCGAAGGGCGCGCGCCTCGAGACCTGCGCCGGACTCTTCACGCGGTGAGAGTGCGCGCGTCACTCGACCTGTGCGGCGCGTGGCGGCTCTCGGCGCGCGCGACGAGTGTGGACGCGGCACCGCTGCCGACAGCGGGCGGCGCGGTGCTTGTGCCGGGCACGATGCCCGGCCTTGTGCCGGGCCCAATGCCCGGCCTCGTGCCGGGCACGATGCCCGCTCAGGTTCCGGGCTGCGTGCATCTCGACCTCGAACGTACCGGCCTCGTCGCGCCGCTCGCGCAGGGCGGCGACGGGCCGGCGGTCGACTGGATCGGGCGCACGGCGTGGCGCTACGAGCGCGAGTTCGTGGTCGACGCGACGCTCGCGAGCGCAGCCCGGCTCGAGCTCGTGTTCGAGAGCCTGCAAGGGCTGGCGCGTGTGCTGCTCGACGGGCGCGAGTTGGGGCGCGCGGACAACCAGTTCCGCTCCTGGCGCTTCGACGTGAGCGGCCTCGCACCGGGTGAACACACGCTGGTCGTCGACTTCGACGACGCGATGGCGTTCCTGGCCGCCAAAGACGCGGAGCGGCGCTTGCCCGCCTGGGGCGTCGGTCAGGACAAGGACAGCAGCGGCGCGTGGCTGCGCGCGAGCCCGGTCATGTTCGGCTGGGACTTCGCGCCGCGCGCGGTGACGTGCGGCATCGCCGGTGCCGTGCGGCTCGAAGATCCGGGTCACGCGCGCATCGAACGCGTCGCGGTCCGCCAACGGCAGCTCGACAATGGTGTCGCGCGGGTGGACGTCGCGACACACGTCGCGCAGCACTCGAGCGCGTCGTGCAACAACGCGGTGCGCGTCGACACACGTGTGCACCTCGCGCTGACACGGCACGGCGCCACGGTCGCGCG
>JBIKNC010000054.1:0-21342 GCA_044358925.1 Planctomycetota bacterium
GTATCAGGTGCATCTGTATCCGCGCTTCAGCGGGCTCGAGAACCTCGGCTACCTGCTGCGCCTCGCCACGGGGCGCAAACACGAACGCGCGGAACTCGAGGCGCTGTTCACGCGCGTCGGACTCGAACGCTCGGCCTTCGAACGCGAACTCGGCACGTACAGCAAAGGCATGCGCCAGCGCGTCGGCATCGCGGCGGCGATCGGCAAGGGCGCACGGGTGTTGCTCCTCGACGAGCCCACGACCGGCCTCGACCCGAAGGCCTCGAACGATTTCGCGCGGCTCGTGCGCGAAGTCGCGGACACGGGCGTCGCCGTGCTGATGGCGACACACGACGTGTTCCGCTCGGCGACGACGGCCGATCGCGTCGGTGTGATGCGCGCGGGTGAGCTGGTGCTCGAGCTGGGCACGAGCGGCCTCGATCCGCGCGCGCTCGAGAGCGCGTACCTCGCGGCCGTGTTCGGCGGCCCGGCGGACGCAGCAGCGAGCGGAGCACACACGTGATCCTCGCCGTCGCCCGCCACGAGTTCGTGCGTCAGGCGCGCGACCAGCGCTTCCGTGTCCTCGCGTTCGTGCTGCTCGTGTTGCTCGTCGCGGCGACCGCCACCGGTTGGCTCGATGCATCGAACCGCGAAGGTCAACGCGAAGCCGCGTCGCACACGGTGCACGAGACGTGGCTCGCTCAGGGCGAGAAGAACGCGCACTCGGCCACGCACTTCGGCACGTTCGCGTTCCTGCCGCTCAGCCGACTCGCGTTCCTCGATCCGGGCGCGACGCCGTTCGGCGGCGTGGCGACGTTCGTCGAGTCGCACCGGCGCGGCGCGCGCTCGCGCGGCGAGGGCGGCGGCGATCCGCTCGGCAGTCCGACCGGCCTCGCGCAGGTCTTGTTGCCGCTCCTGATCGTCCTGGTCGGCTTCGACACGCTGGCCGGCGAACGCGAACGCGGCACACTCGCACACCTCGTCGGACTCGGCGCGTCGGTGCGCAGCGTCGTGCTCGGCAAGGCGCTCGGACTGGCCGCGGTGGTCGGAGCGGCGCTCGCCCCCGCCGTGCTCGTCGCCACTGCGCTGCTGCTCTTGCCGCCGGGCGCCGACACGTGGCGCAGCCTCGTGTTCGCGGCCGGCCAGACGCTGCACCTCGTGACGTGGTGCCTCGTCGTCACGGCGCTGTCGGCGCTGGCGCGCGAGTCGCGCACGGCGCTGACACTCGGCCTCGTGCTGTGGAGCGCAACCGCGCTCGTGCTGCCGCGCCTCGCGAGCGATCTCGCGGCGGTGCGAGTGCCGCTGCCGAGCGCGCGCGCGCACGACGCGGCGATCGCGGCGGAACTCGAGGACCAGGGCTCGGCGCACGACCCGACGAGTGCGACGTACGCCGCGTTGCGCGACGAAGCGTTGCGCGAACACGGCGTGGAGCGCGTCGAGGACCTGCCGTTCAACTTCAACGGCTGGGTGCTGCAGCGCGGCGAAGAGCGCGAAGCGGCCGTGTTCGCACGGCTCGACGGCGAACTCGCAGCGCGGCACGCGCGCCAGGAAGCGCTCGTCGACACGTTCGCGTGGACGAGTCCGCGGCTCGCGCTCGCGCGCCTTTCGGCCGCGGCCGCGGGTTCGGATCGGCGCCACGTCGCGCACTTCGACGCCGCGGTCGAGAGCTACCGCGCGCACCTCGTGAAGACGCTCAACGACGTGCTCACGTACGACCCCGCGGCGCGCGACCCGAAACACGTCGTCGGGCGCGAGGCGTGGGAGCGCGTCGGCCGCCTCGAGTACACACCGCCCGGCGTCGGCTTCGCGCTGGCGGGCGTGCGCACGAGCGCCCTTCAACTGCTCGCCTTCGCCCTCGCGAGCGCGCTGTTCCTGTGGTTCGCGGCGCGCCGCCTCTCAGCGCGGCCGACGGGAGAGCGCCGCTGATGGACAAGCTCCTCGCGGTGCTGGCGCACGAGACGCGCGACGTCGCGAAGAGCCGCGCGCTCTTGTTCGCGTGGCTCGTGTTCGTGGCGCTGCTCGTGTACGCCGTGATCGGCGGCCGCGCGCGCGCCGACGCGCAGCGCCTCGATCTCGAACGCCTCGTCGCACTCGAGAACGAGCTGCTGGCCGTCAACGCGCAGAAGCTGATCGACGCTCGCGTCCCGGGTGCGGCGTTCGCCGCGCGCCTGTTCGCCGATCCGCACTGGGTCGGTGTGCGCCACGGCGTGAAGAGCGCGCTGCTGCCCGTCGGCGGCGCGGCGGCGTTCGCGGCGCCGCCCGACACACTCGCGAGCGACGCCGTGCGCGTCACGACCGCGCGCCTCGCTCTCGAAGCCGGCACGACGACGGTCGCCAATCCGACGTTGGCCGCGTTCGGCGCACTCGACCTCGTGTTCGTGTTGTGTGTGTGGTTGCCGTTGCTCGCGCTGGTGTGGTCGCACGGCCTCTTGGCGGGCGAGCGCGAACGCGGCACCGGTGTGCTGCTCGCAGCGTCGCCGGTCGGCGCGGGTGTGTTGCTCGTCGGCAAACTCGCGCCGCGCTTCGTGCTGCTCTTCGTGCCGTGTGTCGTGGCGCTCGTGTGTGCCGCGCCGGACGAGCCGCTCGCCGTCGCACTCGCGGCCTGCGCCGTCGGACTCGTGTTGCTCGTGTGGCTGCTCGGGGCCGCGCTCCTCGATCTCACGCCTTTGCACTCGGCGACGGCGGCGCTCGTGTTGCTCGGAGCGTGGCTCGTCGCCGTCGTCGCGTGGCCCGCCGCCGCGCGTGCGTTCGCCGTCGCCGCGCATCACACGCCCTCGGCAGCGACCGCGGTGGCCGTCGAACGCGAAGCCGCGAGCGCCGCGGAAGCGCGCCGCGCCGAACTGCTCGGCGAGTTCATGTCCGACCACCCGGAGCTCTCGGCGCGCGCCGCCGAGCACGGCGTGGCCGAGTACAAACAGTCCTTCTGGGCGACGCAGGCCGCCATCGAGGGACAGGTGCTGCCGCTCGAACGTGCGCGCGAACAGGCGCTGGCCGCGCGCGCCGCGAGCGAAGCCAAGGCCGCACTCGCCTCGCCGCCGGCCGCGTTGCGCGCGCTGCTCGTCGAACTCGCGGGCCGCGGGCCGCAGCGCGCCGAGGCCTTCCGCGCCGCCGTGCGCGAACACCACGCCGCCTGGCGCGCGTGGTTCGAACCGCGTGTGTTCTCCGACGCGCCGCTCGAACCGGGCGAACTCGACGGCGCGCCGCGTTTCGTCTTCGTCGAGGAGAGCGACTCCGCGGCGCTCGCGGCGGCGCGCATGCCCCTCATCGTTCTCGCAGCACAAGTGCTCGCGTTGTTCGCCCTCGTGTTCGCGTTGAAGAGGTCCTGGTCGCCGCTCCAGAACTGAAGTCGCTTGGTGAATCGCCCCGCGCGCCGCAGCATGTCGCGCGTGGAGACCCGCCCCGACGAAGAACTGTTCCGCCGCCCCAGTGACTGGGAGCGCCTGGCCAAGATGCGCCGCGCCTATCTCGAGGTCGACGCGCAACCGTGGGCGGACGAACGCGACCTCGCGCTCTACCACGCGTCGTTCGGCGAGCGCATCCGCTGGAAGTGGCACGCCGTCTTCGCCGAGCCTGCGTTGCGCGGCCTCGCCCCCGTGCCGGGCCACGTCGTCGACTTCGGCTGCGGCAGCGGCGTCGCGTCGCTCGCTCTCATCGCGTCCGGCCTCGCACCGCAGCCGGCCGACGTCCACCTCGTCGACGCGTCGATCCTCGCGCGCCGTTTCGCCGCGCGGCGCCTGGTCGAGGCGGGCGCCAACGTGCACGCGGGCGGCACGCCGCCGGCCGGTCCGATCGGCACGCTGGTCGCGAGCCACGTCCTGACGGAGCTGGGCCGCAGCGACGAGAACGCGTTCGTCGCGCTCGCCGCGCGCGCGCAGCGTGTGTTCATCGTCGAGCCCGGCACGCGCGCCGTCGCGCAGGCCGTGGTCGCGCTGCGCGAGCGCTTGCGCAACGAGGCCGGCCTCACGCCGCTCGCGCCCTGTCCGCACGCCGGTGTGTGCGGGCTGGCGGGCGCCGCACGACGAACGCTCGCGGCCGACTCGAAGGACTCGGCGAACTCGGCCGGCGGAGTTGCGGAGGCGAACGACGCCCAAGCAATCGACGCCTGGTGCCACCACTTCGCCACCCCCGCACCCGAAGCGTTCACGTCGCGCTTCTGGCGCGAGTTCGGCGAGCGCCTCGGCATCGACCTGCGCGCGCTGCCGATGTCGTTCCTCGTGCTGGAGCGCAACGCCGTGAACATCTCCGCGCTGCCGAACGAGTCCGAAGGCGAGTTCGTGCGCATCCTCGGCCGCCCGCGCTGGGAGAAGGGCCGCTCGCGCTTCGACCTGTGCCATGCGGGCGGTGTGCACGCCGCCGACATGCTCAAGCGCACGAGCCCCGACCTGCACCGCTCACTGAAAGAACCTGAAGAGTCGGTGCAGCTGCACCGCGCGACGTTGCGCGAACAGCCCGACGGCTCGCGCCGCATCGAGTCGCTCCACTGACCTGTCGGCACGGCGCCGCACCTCTTCAACGCGCCTGCGCTCTCAACGCGTCGTTGCTGCGTCCTGCATCCTTTGCTTTGACTTTGCGTCCTTTGCGTCCTTTGCGGTGACGTGCAACAGACCCGTGCCCCGAGCGTTGCACGTCACCGCAAAGGACGCAAAGGACGCAAAGTCAAAGCAAAGGATGCAGGACGCAGCAACGGCGAACTGTCAGCGCCTGCGGGACAGCAACTTCGAATCGTTCAACGCACTTCACGCAGCTGCAGATTGCGGAACTCGACGCGCGCGCCTTCAGCTTCGAGCGCGAGGTAGCCGCTCGACGGCACACATCCGCTGCCGGCGTTCACTTCCTCGCCGTTGACCCACAAGGTCACCGCTCCGTCGACGGCCAGCACGCGGTAGTGGTTCCACTCGCCGGCCGGACGCACGCGGCGCTGCGTCGGAAAGCTGCGCGAACTCGTCGCGTTGCCGACCGTGTATGTGCTTCCGTCGGCAGCGACGTACTCGATGCTCGGCGTGCGCGCGGTCATCTGCGCTCCACCGACCGGGAAGATGTCACCGTGGCTCGTGAACCAGTCGGACGGAGCGCCGTGGTTCTTCTCCCACTCGCTCTCGTAGCCGAGGTCGAGCACCTGCACCTCGATACCGGAGCGCGGCAACTGGCCGGGCGGCAAGTCCGTGAACGCCGACTCCGGACACCACAGGAACAGGCCCGAGTTGCCCGCGTGCTCGAGGTGGCGCCACTCGAAGGCCAACTCGAAGTTCGTGTAGACCTCGCGCGAGCGCGCGCCGCCGAGCGGGCGGCCGGTGCACACGATCACGCCGTCGTGCTCGGACCACGTGTCGGGCTCGCCGTTGACGTTGACGAAGTCGGCGAGCGTGAGAGTGCGCCAGTCCGCGTCGCTCTCCATCGTCGGCTCGCTCGCCGGCTCGGTCGCCGCGCAAGCGCATGCCGCAAACAGTGCGAGGCCCATCAGCGTTCGGCGACGTCGGTGCACCATCCGACGGATGGTAGTGGCTCGGGCCGCACCACGCGTCGCCGCCGAACGGCCGCGTGTCCCTCCCGAACCTCGGTTCGCTGGTGTGCAACGGCTGATGAGCACCGGCGTTGCACTCCGCGGCCTGTGCGCCATGAACGCGATGTCAGCGAACGGGCCGCTGGGCGATGGGCGGCGCCCAAGGCGCCGGCCGCATTCCCAGAACCGGCGGTCGCGACACGAGCGCTCGGGGGGCCGGTAGTGAGTTGTAGGTAGTCGCGCCGGGGCTGCTAGGCTCGCCCCGATGCTGGCTTCGCACATGCCCTCGGAACGAACCCACGCGCCGGTCCGTTGATCTCCGCGGACGAGTTCAAGCGACGCAAACAGGCGATCGTCCGGGCCCACGCAACGAGCAGCAACGCCATCGGCCTGCTCCAGTCGGCCACGACCCTGTTGCCGCTCGCGGCCCTGTGCTGGGTCGCGGTCTGGGGGCTCGAGAAGAGCCTGCCCGTGACGCTCGCCGCGGCCGTCGGCATCACGCTGATGCTCCTGCGGGTGTTCGTGATGTTGCACGAATGCGGGCACGGCGCGCTGTTCGCCAGTCGCGCACTCAACCGCGGCTTCGGCTTCCTGTACGGCGTGATCTGCGGCATGCCGCAGTACGTGTGGTCGAAGCACCACGACTTCCACCACTGCAACAACGGCAACTGGGACAAGTACCGCGGGCCGCTGTCGACGCTGTCGACGGACGAGTACGACGCGTTGTCCGAGGCCCAACGCCGACGCTACCGCCGCGTGCGCCACATCGCGTTCGCGCCGCTGGCGGGCTTCGTCTATCTGATCTTCAACCCGCGCGTGAATTGGTTGATCGGCAACGCCGCGCTGCTCGTCCACGTGCTGCGCGGCCGCGGCGTCGCCACCTTCCAGACGCGGCGCTGGAAGACCTGGCGCGAGTACAGACACCAGACGGCCAACAACCTCGTGCTCATCAGTGCGTGGGTCGCGCTCGCAGCCCTGGTGGGCGCCGGCAACTTCTTCGCGCTCTACCTGACGACGCTGTCGCTCTCGGGCGGCATCGGGATCATCCTGTTCACGGTCCAGCACAACTTCGCCGAGTCCTACGCCGCGCCGACCGCGACGTGGGACTACGACAAGAGCGCACTCGCGGGCACCAGCTTCCTCGTGCTGCCGCGCTGGTTGAACTGGGTGACGGCCAACATCGGCTACCACCACGTGCACCATCTGTCCGCGGCGATCCCGAACCATCGCCTCGTGGCCTGCCACGAAGAGAACGCCGATCTGTTCGTCGATGTCCCTCGACTCACGTTGAAGGACGTGCCTGCGTCGTTGCGCTGCGTCCTGTGGGATCGGAAGACCGAGCGCATCATCTCCTGCGCCGAGTACGAACGCGCTGCCGCACAGCAGAAGCTGCAGCCGCAGGCGCTCGCTTCCTGACGCGACGACACGGAACCGGCGCGGAGCGAGCCCTCAGCGCCAGCCGTACTCCCAGAACTCGGCGGGCGCGACGCGCGCCGTCGGATGGTCCTCGGCGACGTGCAGGTGGAAGCCGACAGGCGTCGGCGCGAGGTCGTCGTGGCGCTCGTTGAAACGCGTCGTGCCGAAACGCGTGCCCACGGCGACCAGATCGAAGGCACGGAAGCGGCCGGAGGCCGAATCGAACACGGCGCTGCCGAGCAACTCGAGCTGGACACCGCGTGTCGGCTCGCCCTCGGTCGGCGGACCGCCGTGGTCGTGGCGGCGATCGGCCTGTGAAGCACGGCCGCTGAGCGTCAACGTCACGGCCGTGCCATCGAGCGACGCGACGGTGGCGGTGAGTTGCGCGTGCTGCACGGCGCGCTCCGAGTAGCCCATCGTCTGGCCGCGCACGTTGTCGACGAGGTGCAGGCGCACGAGGCGCTTCGTGAGCGCCGCGTCGAACTCATACGTGGCGCCGACGGCGAGATCGCGCGGCACGAGCCGCTCCACCTCGGCGCGCGAGAACCAGGCGTGGTCGAAGTTCCACGCGTGGGTGCGCCAGTCGGCCGGGTCACGCGTTTCAGGATCGCGTGGCAGATCGCGCGAGACGACGCGCAGCACGAGGCCGTCGGCCGGATAGCGGTTCTCGACACGCGTGATCGCGACGCTCGCCGGATCGAAGGGCAGGAGCCGCTCCTCGCGCGACATGGCGTTCCACTTCTCGAGCGACGTGCGCAGCAACTCCGCCATGCGCCGCGGGTCGCGTGTATTGGCGCTGCCGAGCAGCACGCCGCTCGGCGTCACGCAGTAGGTCCCTTGGCGCGTGACCGTGTCGCCTTCACCGTTGAGGCGCCGGCCGTCGTCGCAAAAGGACTGGAAGTGCTTGCAGTCGGGCTCGTCGAGATTCTGCAGGCGCCAGACCTCGTCGGCGCAGGGGACGAAGTGCTGCAGTTGTTCGATGACTCGTTCGTCGCGCCACACCGACCGGCGGGCGATGACTCCGTTGTTTCATGTGCAGCCGAACGGGTGCCCGTTCATCGTGAACAGGAGCACCGGCCGGTCGGCGGCCTGCGCGTCGATGACGCCCTGCCAGAACGTCGCGCGCCAACCGATGGCGCGCCACTCTTCGTCGGCGGCGCTCGGGGCGATGAGCGCGCGGTAGCGCTCCAGAGTTTCCGGACCGAGCGGCTCGAGCGGCGCGAGCGGCGACGCCGCTTCTTGCGCGAGCGCGAGGACGAGCGAAGTGAGGAGTGTGAGCATGTGGGAGACCTGAGAGCGACGGTGCCGCGCGACTGCCGCGAACTCGTGATGCGGCCGAACGTCCATGCGCCACAGGACCGCGTGATGGTAGTCGGCACCCAGCGATCGCGTAGATTGCGCGCCCCGGCCCGCCACTCCCCCATCCGCGATTCGAGGTCACTGCTTGGGCGTCTACACGCGATACACGGCCGCTTGGCTCAACCGGCGCTACAGCAAGATCGGCGCCGACGGCGTGTACCACGCGCACATGCCGATCTTCGGGCTCAACCACCCGGCGAGCGAGGGGTCGCATCCCGTGCGCTTCGGGATCGTGTACCGCGTGCTGAAGGAGCTCGCGCGCCTCGAGTGGAACGACCTCCTGGTGGTCGGCGGCGGCGAAGGTTTCGTCGCCCACGCGGCGGAACGCGTGCTGGGCGGACGCGCGGTCGACCTCGACCTGTCGCACGAGTCGCAGGCACGTGCGTTCGACGCGTTCGGCGCGCTCGGTGTGGCCGCCGACGCGACGCGCCTGCCGTTCGCGGACGGCTCGTTCGACGTCGTGCTGTGCAGCGAGGTCGTCGAGCACCTCGAGTTCCCGCTCGAGGCCATGTTCGAGCTCCTGCGCGTCGCACGGCGCGCGGTGGTGCTCACGACGCTCGAGTACGAACGCGACCACGCCGCGATCGCGCAGCACCGCTTCCAGCGCTGCGGCTATCCGCACTTCGAACAGAATCTGTTCGCCGAGCGCGACTTCGACCTCGTGTTCGGCCGCGAAGCGCGGCGTGTGTCGACGTTGCGCGCGCCGTTCCCGAACGCGCTCGCGAGCGAACGCGATCTCGTCGAGTGGTTGCCGCGCGCGACCGACCTCGAGCACCTCACACCCGAGGGCGCGGGCATCACCCTCGTGAAGGAACTCGTGCCGTCGCGCCGCGCGCCGCGCCTGTCGAACCAGGAACTCGCCGAGCGAATCGTGCGCGACGTGCCCGTGCGTGCCGAGGACTTCCGCGCGCGGCGGCGCGAGCGCGCGCCCGCGGAACTCGTCGCACGTTGTGTGTGCCCGATCGACCGCACGCCGCTGGTGGATCGAGGCGCTGAACTCGTGAGCTCCGCCGGGCGCCGCTTCGCCGTGAAGAACGGCGTGCCGCTCCTCATGGACCTCGACCACGCGGACCCGAGCGCCGCACAGTTCGAGCATGCCCTGGCCCAGCGCTTCGACGAACCCGCGCGCCGCGCCGAACTCGCCGAGCTGCGCACCGACCTCGTCGGCACCGGCGTTCCCGGTCGGCGGCGCTTCGACCTCACGGTCCGCGATCAGCGCCGCTCGTGGCGCTTCGGCCCGGCGCTCGAAGAGGTCCACGGCGTCGGCCGCGGACTGTGCCTGCGCGCGCACGACAGCGACCCGTTCGTGGTCCTGCCGACGCTCGCGCTCCCCGTGCCCGACGTGCTCGGGTTCCGCCTCGTGATGCGAGTTCACGCGCCGCATCACGCCGCGACCCACGGCAACGGCCAGGTCTTCTGGCTGCGCGAGGGCGACGACGACTTCGACGAGAGCCGCTCGCTGCGCTTCGTCGTCGCCAACTCGCCCGACGTGCACGAATACCGAGTCGAGCTCGCAGCGGCCCTCGCGAGCGGCGGCGACACCGACCAATTGCTCGTGCTGCTGCGCCTCGATCCGGCCGACGGTTCGTGCGGCATCGAGCTGCTCGAGTTCGAGCTCTTCACGCGCACGAGTTGATCCACGAACGCGTGCGCGGGCGCGGCGCGTCCACGGGCGCGTTTCGGGCCCGCCGGTCGCTGCACGAGGGCGGCGCGGCGCGCGCGTCTGCTAACCTCCGCGCCCCGCATGATCCGCATCGAGGGCTTCACGAAGCGCTACGGCCGCCACGTCGCCGTCGAAGGCTTCAGCGCGCGCATCGAGCCCGGCGAGATCGTCGGTTTCCTCGGGCCGAACGGCGCGGGCAAGTCGACGCTGCTGCGCTCGATCGCGACGTGGACGACGCCGAGCGCCGGGACGATCGAGGTCTTCGGCCACGACACGCGGCAGCGACCGCTCGACGTGCGGCGCGCGCTCGGCTACCTGCCCGAGCACAACCCGCTCTACGAAGGCATGGTCGTGATCGAGTTCCTGCGTTTCGCGGCGCGCATGCGTGGCCTGCGCGGGGCGCGCCTCGCCGAGCGCATCGACTGGGTCGCGCGCAGTTGTTCGCTGGGTGACGTGCTCGACAAACGCATCACCGAGTGTTCGAAGGGCTACCGTCAGCGCATCGGACTCGCGGCGGCGCTCGTGCACGACCCGCGCGCGATCCTGCTCGACGAGCCGACCCACGGCCTCGATCCGGTGCAAGTCGCAGCGTTCCGCGACTTCCTGTTCGAGCTGCGCCCGGGCCGCGCGATCCTGTTCTCGAGCCACGTGCTGGCCGAGGTCGAGGCGATCTGCGACCGCGTGCTGGTGATCCACCACGGTCGCCTCGTGCGCGACGCGCGCGTCGACGTGCTGCGCGAGGAGGCGCGGCGCGAGAAGCGCACGCTCGAAGAACTCGTGCTGGCGCTGTTCGCGGCGCCGCAACGTGCAGAGCCCGCGCAAGCCGCGCCGACCGGCGAGGCCCGCCGGTGAGAGCCGTGCTCGAGATCACGCGCCGCGAACTCGTGGCGACCTTCGACTCCGCGGTCGCGTACGTGTTGATCGCGGGCTTCGGCGTGCTCGGCAACGCGCTGTTCGTGAACGAGTTCTTCGTGGCCGCGCGCCTCGAACTCGACGCGTGGTTCGACGTGCTTCCGCTGTTGCTCGCGGTGTTCGTGCCCGCACTCGCGATGGCGTCGTGGGCGCAGGAGCGCAAGGCGCGCACGGTCGAGTTCCTGCTCACGCTGCCGGTGCGCACGGGCGCGGCGGTGTTCGGCAAGTACCTCGCGGCGCTCGTGCTGCTGGGTGTGTTGCTCGCGACCGGATTGCCGCTCGTTGCGATGCTGGCGGCGCTCGGCGAGCCCGACTTCGCGCGCATCGCGACGGGCTTCGTCGGCGCGTTCGGCGCGGGCGCCGTGCTGCTCGCCGTCGGCACGTTCTGTTCGGCGCTGACGCGCGACCAAGTCGTGGCCTTCGTGGCCGCGACGGTGCTCGCACTGTTCCTCGTGCTGAGCGGCCGCGAAGAAGTCGTCGGTGTGCTCGACGGACTCGCGCCGTCGCTGGCCGTCGGTTCGTTCCTGTACGAGCGCGTCTCGCTGCTGCCGCACCTCGAACGCGCGACCGCCGGCAGCCTCGGTCTCGACGGCTTCTTGTACGTCCTGCTCGCGAGTGCGCTCTTGTTGATGGCGACGGCGCGGCGCCTCGACGCGGATCGTTCGTGATGGCGCGGCCGGAACAGCGAGCCGCACACGCGGCGCGAGCGGGCCGCGCCGATCTCGGCACGGCGCTCGTCGCCGTGCTGTGGTGCGTCGCAGCCGTGCTCGCGCTCGCCGCCTGTGATCGCGTGCTGGGCCTCGCGCGCGAACACGTGCCCGCGCACGAGTTCGGCGCGGCGCGGCGACTCGCACCGGACGCGGCGCTGGTCGAGCGCATCGGCGCACATCCGACGCCGGTGCTCGCGACGCTTTTCATGAGTTCGCGCGAGCGCGTGCCCGCGGCCGTGCGCGGCGTCGAGCGCGACCTCGTGCAGCTCTTCGACGGCCTCGCAGAGGCCAGCGACGGCCGCCTGTCGTTCACACTCGTGCACCCCGAGTCGAGCGCCGCGGCCGCCGCTCACGCCGCCGCGCGCGGCGTGTTGCCGCGTCGCGTGCGCACACTCGTGCGCGACGGTTGGAGCGAGGCTTTGGTGCACTCGACGATCGAACTCGTCGGTGCCGGCGGACGCAGCGTGTTGCTCGAAGGCCTCGATCGCGACGATCTCGTTCACGTTCAGCGCCGCATGGGCGAGCACCTCGAGCGCCTCGCCGCGCCGACGCCGGCGCGCATCGCGCTCGCGGCGCCGGAGCAGGGCTGGCAGCGGCTCGCGCGCGAACTCGCGAACCACGGCGATGTGGAACGTGTCGATCCGGTGCGCGCGAGCCTCGCGCCGTACGACGTGGTCGTGTTCGTCGCGCCGGACGCGCGCGCCATCGAGGGCGGTGTGCTCGAGCGGCTCGAAGCGCGGCGCGCACGCGGTGCGACGCTGATCGTCGCGGCCGGCGCGTACGCGGACCAGATGCTCGCGAGCGAAGGGCCCGGCGTCGCGCCGCCGCGCTTGCGACTCGCCGCGCCGGATGCACAACTCGATCCCTTGTGGAACGCGTTCGCGCTGGAAGCGCGCGACGTGCGGCTGCTCGATCCGCGCAGCGAGGACGCCGCCGCGCTCCCCGGGACGGCGCTGCCGTTCCGCGTGCGCTGCATCGCACCGAACCAGGACTTCCGCCGCTTCCCGGCGCAGCCGAACACGACGCTGTTGTTCGAGTCGCCGACGGCGCTCGTGCTCGACGAAGCGCGCCTGGTCGAGCGCGGCTGGCGCGCACACGTGCTCGCGACGACCTCGCAGGACGCGGTCGGGGCGCGTGAACTCGAGTTCACGCTCGAAGGCCCGTCGAACGCGAACGGCCGCGCGCTCGGCAAGTCGCCGCTGCTCGTCGAGCTCGAACCCGACGACGCGCTCGAAGGACCCGCGTACGTGTTCGCCTGTGCGGCGGCGCTGGGCGACGACGTCCTCGAGCGCGACGACCTCGGTCAGCGGCGCGCACTCGCCCTCCTCCTCGGCGCGGCGACGACCGACGAACGACTCGTCGCGGCGCGCGGTGAATACGGCCCGAGTGCGACGTTCGGCGACTTGCCGCGCGGCGACGAGGTCGTGTGGCGGTCCTTCGCGCTCGGTGTGATTCCCGTCGTGTTGCTGTTCGTGTGGCGCGTGCGCCGCATGCTGCAACCGGTCGCGCGCCGCCGCTCGGCACAGGTCGTGCCGGTGTTCGTTGCGGCGGGTGTCCTCGTCGCAGCGCTCGTGTTGGTGCCGAGCGTCGCGAGCCTCGCGCGCACCCACGCCGCGCCCGCACCTGCGCTCACTGACCTCGCCGTGCGCACCGCGGCCTCCGCCGGAGCGCTGCGCGTCGATTTCGTGCTGCCGCGTGCACACGCACTGCCGGCCGACATGCGCGCGGCGGCGCGAGCGGCGCGCAGTCGCCTCGCTGCCCTCGAACGCAGCGTCGAGGACTTGGTCGTGACGTCGATCGATCCGAGCACGCTGAGCAGCGCGGAACGTGATGCACTCGGCGTGGCCGAGCGCACCGTCGTGCGCCGCGAAGCGGGACGCGACGTCGCGCGCCGCGTGCGCGCCGGCCTCGTGGTGCGCGGCGCGACGGCGGAGCCGCTCGTGATCGAGTTCGAGGACGCGCGTGCGTTCGAACAACTCGAGTTCCGACTCGCACTCGCGTTCCACACGGCGCTCACGGGCCGCCGTCCGAGTGTCGACGTCGCGTCGTCGACGCCGCGCCTGTCCGCGGCCGAGACGCACCTCGAGTACCAGCGCCTGCAGCTCTTCGCCCCCACCGGCAGCGACGTTTTCTCCGCGGCGCGCACGTGGCTCAGCGCGAGCGGCTTCGACGTCGCGCACGTCGATCCCGAAGTTCCGTCGCCGCCGCGCAGCGCGGACGTTCTCGTGTGGCTGCAGCCGCGTCGACCGACGCAGCCCGTGCTCACACGGCTCGTCGACCATCTGCGCGCGGGCCGCGGCGCGTTCGTCGCGGGCCAGCCGTTCGAAGTGGTCGCGCGCCAGGAAGGCGAAGATCTGGTCGTGCACTGGCCGCGGCCGACCGTCTGCGATCTCGACGAGCTGTGGCTCGAGGGCCTCGGAGCGCACGTCGCGAACGCGATCGTCTTCGACCGCGTGGTGTTCGACGACGCGAGCGACACGACCAGCAGCGCGAACGCGGCAGCCAACACGACCACCGGTACAGCGGCCGGTGCGCGCCGTTCGCTGCGCGGCGCGAGCGCGCCGTCGTTCCAGGTGCGCGCGGGCGACTTCGCGTGGCACGGCGGCGCGTACGTCGCCCTCGACGAGGCCGCGCTCGCGCAGCACGGCGTGGCGGCGCGTGTGCTGCTCGCGGCCAGCCCGCGCGCGTGGAGCTTCGCGTGGGACGGCGGCAACCTCCCGGCCGACGTGCTCGCGGGGCCGACGGCGGCGGCGCCGGCGCGGCCCGATGCGCCGCTCGTCGTGGAACTCACGGGCACGTTCCCGGGCGTCGACGCGACCGGCGCCGTCGTCGCGGACGCCGCGGACCCCGCGCCTCGCGCGGCACTTCCCGGGCGACTCGTTCTGGCCGCGAGTTCGGAGTTCCTCGCGAACGGCCATCTGTTCGACGCGCGCTTCGGCGCACCGGAGTTCCTCGTCGAGACGGTGGCGCGGCTCGCGCTGCCGAGCGACGTCGCCGCGCTCGCCGCAGCGGACGCGCGTCCGCGGCGTTTGGACGACGTCGACGAGAACACGCGCCTCACCTGGCGCGCAGTGGTGACCGGCGCCGCGCCGTTCGCAGCGCTCCTGTTGTTGATCGTGCGCGGTGCGCTGCGCGGCTCGCTGCGACGGCGCGTCCGATCACTCGCGCTCGGGCGCGTCGCCCGTCACGACGAGGTGGACGCGTGAACCCGTCGCTGCGCGCACCGCTCGCCCTCGCGGCTGTCGCTCTCGCCGTGCTCGGCGCCGCGCGACTGTTCCCGCCGCCGACCGCTGTCGGTGAGGCGCGCTACACCGACCTCGTCGCGCTCGACGATGCGGGGCGTGTGCTGCGCACGGACGGTTCGACGTCGCAGGTCACGGCGCTGTCGCTCTTCGACGCGAGCGGCGGCGAGTTGTTGTTCGCGCGTGTGCGCGGTCGCTGGCGCTGTGTGTCGTACTTCCTCGCGCCCGCGGACGGCGAGCGCATCGCGGCCCTCGTCAACGCGATCGCGAGCGCCGAGCCGATGGTCGCGACGCCGGAGCGCGACGCAAGCGAGTTCGTGGACGCGTTCGAACTCGACGCCGGCGCCGCGCGGCGCGTCGTGTTGCGCGGACCGAAAGCGCTCGACCCGAACGCGAACGGCGACGTTCTCGTGGACCTGTGGCTCGGCCACGGCGGCGCCGTGCGGCGCGCGGAAGCCGGTGTCCCGCGCGACGAACTCCTGCGCCTCGCGACGCCGTTCGACGCGTGGTTCGCGGCGCCGGTCACGCTCGACCCGAACGAACTCCCGCCGCTCGTCCTGCCGCGCGTCGTGCCGCCCGACTGGCCCGGTTTCGCCGAAGGCCTCGCGCGTGTGTTCGTCGACCGCGCCGATGGCAGTGGTTTCGAGGTCGAGCGCGTGCCCGACGACACTCTGCCGCCCGGCATCAGTGCGTGGAACCTGCGCGAGTCGCCGGACGACGCGTGGATCGCCGCGCATCCGTTGCTCGCGACCGGCTTCACGCTCTTCCTCGCGCGCGCTGCGCCGCTCCGCGCCGTCGATCCGCGCGACGTGCCGGCACTCGTGAGCGAGCGCCCCGACGTCACCATCACCCTCGTGTCCAGCGCGAACACGGTGCTCGAACTGCGCGTCGGGCCCGAGCAGATCGACGGCCGCCGCCTCGTGATCAACACCGACACGCAGACCGCGTTCGAACTCGCGCCGCGGCCGGCGGAGTTGCTCACGCCGCCGACCGATTGGTTGATCACGCCTGGCGCATCGATCCCGTGGGACCCGTATCTGCGCTGAAGACGAAGCGACGTCAGGCCAGCACGAATTCCTCACGGTGGTCGGGCACCTCGGCGTCGAATCCGAGCGTGTCGCGGATCGCCGCGCGCAACGACTCGCTCGCTTCGGGCTCGCCGTGCACGAGGAAGACCTTGCGCGGCGGTTTCTCGCACGCACCCAGCCAATCGAGCAACTGGCTGCGATCCGCGTGCGCCGAGAAGTACGGCGCGTGCACGACCTCGGCCTCGATGCGCACCTGCTGACCGTGGATGCGCAGCGCGCGCGCGCCGTCGATCAGTGCGCGGCCGCGCGTGCCGGCGGGTTGGTGGCCGGGCAGGAGGATCAAGTTGTTCGGGTCGCCGCCGAGCGCCTTGACGTGGTGCAGCACACGCCCGCCGGTGAGCATGCCGCTGGCGCTGATGATCACGCGGGCACCGTGTGCGCGCATCGCGGCTTGGCTCTCCTCCTTCGTGCGGGCGTAGCGCGGGCGACCGAACACACGTTTGCACTCGTCGGCCGTGAGGTCGTGCAGCGACTCGTACTTGCAGTACAGCTCGGTCGTGTCGATCGCCATCGGACTGTCGAGGACGATCGGCACGACCGGTATCGCGCCCTTCTCCATCAACTCGTGCAGCACGAACAAGAGCGCCTGCGCGCGCGCCACGGCGAACGCCGGTACGAGCACGACGCCGCCGCGTTCGAGCGTGCGCCGCAGCGGCGCCGCGACGGCCTCGAACGGATCGTCGTCGGGGTGCTCACGGTCGCCGTAGGTCGACTCGAGCACGATCCAATCCGGCGCGCCGGGCGCCGTCGGCGGCGGCATGAGCAGATCGTCGTCGCGCCCGATGTCGCCGGAGAAGAGGACGCGTCCAGCCTCCGTGTCGACGTGCACGCTCGCAGCGCCGAGGATGTGGCCGGCCGGCCGGAACGTGGCGCGCGGCGCGCCGCGCGCGGGCGGCACGGCGAAGGGCTCGTCGAACGGCACACCCTTGAAGTGCCGCAGCGCCTTCTCCGCGTCCGCGCTCGTGTAGAGCGGCTCGGGCTGTTCGTGTTTGCTGTAGTGCTCCTTCGCCGCGTACAGCGCGTCCTCCTCCTGGATGCGCGCGCAGTCCGGCAACAGGATCTGCGCCAAGTCGCACGTGGCGTGGGTCGCGAAGATGCGACCGTCGTAGCCGTTCTTGACGAGGCGCGGCAACAGGCCGCTGTGGTCGACGTGCGCGTGGGTCAGGAGCACCGCGTCGAGCTGCCGCGCGTCGTACCCGGGCGGGCGCCAGTTGCGGCGCCGCAATACTTTGAGTCCTTGGAACAGGCCGCAGTCGACGAGCACGGACGTGCGCCGATCGGTGAGGAGGAAGCTCGAACCGGTGACCGTGCCGGCGGCGCCGTGGAACGCGAGGCGGGTGCTCGACATCGAGCCAGGGTACGCCGCTCTCCCGCGCGCGGCACCGCGCCGCTGGTGTGGATCGGTCGCGACTCTCGGCCCGGCGCCCATCGGTCGATCGGGGGTGGTCACCACAACCAGGTACCGCCATGGCTCTCGACACGATCCGCATCGCCCGCTCGCACACCACCTCCGCCCACCGACTCGATGTCGCGGTCGACCGCGACGGCCACGGCGACCTGATCGCGACGGACGGCATCGTCGACGGGCTCGCCAGCGGCAGCGTGCGCCGCATCGAGGTGCGGGACACGTTGGAGCGGCTCTCGATCGCCGGTGTGCGCGACGCGCTCGGCGAGTGGCGGCGCTGGCTCGGCGAAGGTGGCGAACTCGAGATCGAGGTCCGGAACGCCGAAGGCGCTCTCCTGGCGCTCGTCGACGACACGCCGTTCGACCATGTCGCGGCCCAGCAGTTCGACGCAGCGGAAGCGACCCTCGCCGCGCACGGCAGTCGCAGCCTGTGGACGGCTCAGCGCCTGTCGTTCGAACTCGCGAGCGTCGGATTCGTCGAGTCGAGCGTGATCACGGACGCGCGCGGAGTGCTGCGCGCGACGGCGCGCACGTCGGCGCAGTCGGCGGCGCAGTCGGCGGTGCGCAGTGAGTCGCGGACGGTCGCGCGCACGGCCACGCCGTCGATCAGCGCGCCGGTGACCAGCACGCCGGTGACCAGCACGGCGGTGACCAGCGCGCCGAGGAACCCGACGCCGATCGACGCATCCTCGACGCCGAAACACACCGCGATCAACGCCTCGAGCGGCGCGACCAGCCACGTCTTCGCGGCACCCGACGTCGGCGACGAACGCTCGCTGACGCACTTCCTCGCGCAGTACGGGCCCGTCTTCGCGAACCGCAGCGACCTCGGCCTCGCGTTGCTCTTCGATCCCGCGTGGAGCGATCCCAACACCCTCGCCGCGACGCTCGAACGCGCACACGCGGCGGCGCTCGGCAGCGAGACGCTGCTCGAGATCGCACTCGTGCCGCTGCCGCGCGACGACGCCGAATGGACTTCGGTGCTCGGCCGCATGGCCGCGCGCATCACCGGTCCCAACGATCCGCGCGCACTGGCGCAGTCGCAGCTCGCGAGCCACAGCTCCCCCGCCACGCTCGCCGCGGCGCTGGGCGGCGGCATCGTCCCGCTGCCGGGCGTGTTGCTCGACGAACAACTGTGCGAGCGCGCCGCCGCGCTCCACCCGTGGTTCTACCCCGTCGAACTCGCGGGCCACGTGGTGACGCCCGGCATCGGTTCGCCGTGTTCGCCGCAGTACCTCGTGTCGCGCACGCAACACCGCATGCAGCTCCTGATCGACAGCGTTCTTTCGAGCATCGACGTGCGCGGCAAACGCGTGCTCGACCTCGCGTCGAATTGCGGCTTCTGGTCGAGCGCTTGGGCGAGCGCCGGTGCCTCCGAGGTGTTCGGCCTCGAAGGTCGCGCGGAGCACGTCGAACAGGCGCGGCTCTACTGGAGCAGCAACTCGTTCCTGCCCGCGGGCAAGTGGCGATTCGAACAAGGCGACATCGCGAGCGCTGCCGATTGGCGCGTGATCCGCGACCAGCCGCAGTTCGACGTGACGCTCTGCGCCGGCATCCTCTACCACGTGCGCAACTACGACGAGATCCTGCGCTGGGCCGCGACGCGCACGCGCGAGACGCTCGTCGTCGACACGCGCGTACAAGACGGTCTGGAAGTGCTCGTCGAGGAGCCGGGCGACCTCAACTTCAACGCCATCGCGAGCACGCGCCTCAAGGTCGTGCCGAATCGCGACCGGCTGCTGGCCGTGCTCGGCGAACTCGGCTTCGATTGCGAGGTCCTCGACGTGCCGTTCACGACCGCGCTGGGCGTCGACCACGACGACGACTACGCGAGCGGTCGGCGCATCACGGTCGTCGCACGCAAGGTCAAGGCGGCACTGCCGAGCGGCGTCAGTGCGAGCAGTGGCACCTCCAGCGGCGCGTTGATGAACGGTGCACACGGCGGAGCACACGGTGGCGCGCGCAGCGGCTCGCGCGATTCGTCGTCGGGCATGCGCGTCGGTTCGCTGCTCGGCGCGCCGATCGACACCCAGCGTTCGTCGGCCCTGCTCGGCGTCGCGTGAACACGTTGGACGAGTCGCGCGAGTACTCGGCCTCCGAGCGTTTGCGCATCGACCTCGAGCTGACGAACACGTGCAACTTCCGTTGCCCGATCTGTCCGCACTCCCTCGGCCTGGCCGGCGCCGTCAAAGGCGCCTTGCCGGGCCGAGCTCCGTTCCATCGCAAACGCGGCCTGATGTCGCGCGCGGTGTTCGAGCGCGCGGTGGCCGAGTGCCAGCGCGTCGCGAGCCACGTCGAACTGGGCTTCTTCGGCGAGCAGACGCTCCACCCGCAGTACCTCGAGTTCCTCGGCGCGCTGCACGAACGACGCTTCGCCCTCGAACTCAACTCGAACCTCTCCGTCGTCACACGCACGACCATGCAGGCCTGGATCGACGCGCGTGTCGACCTCGTGCGGCTGTCGCTCGACGCACTGGACGCGGACGTGTTCGATCGCGCGCGACCGGGTGAGGTACGCGGGCTCGACGGCGAGGCGATCGGTGAGCGCCGCCGCGTCGACGTGCTCAACGAGAAGGTCGAATGGTGGCTCGCACACGCCGACCACCGCCCCACGCGCATCGTGTTCGTGAAGAGCTCGCACAACCAGGGCGAACTCGAGCGCTTCGTCGCCCACTGGCAGCCGCAGCTCGGCGCGCACGACCTCGTGATGGCGAAGAAGGTCCTCAGCTACGGCGGCAAGATGGCGGATCCGCTGCAAGGGAACCACCGCTGCAACGTGTGGGAGAACCGCTACCTGATGATCGACTGGCGCGGCGACCTCTCGCCGTGCAACCTCGACACGAACATGGACCTCGTGCTCGGGAACGTCATGGAGCAGTCGATCGACGCCGCCTACACGGGCGCGCTGGCCCGGCACCTGCGCTCCCGCACGGGCTGCGGCAACGACCTCACCCCCTGCCGCACCTGCACGGACGGCAACGACTGGTCGGGCAACGAGGAGTTCCGGGCCCTTTCGTTCGAGAGCGCCGCCGCGGGCGGCCGATGACGGCGGGGTTGGCCCCTCGGCAGCCGCTCCGGCTGCCCGCGACCCTGCCCGTCCGCCCCGATGTGCCGCTTCACCTTCTATTACGGTCCCGCGCTGCCGATCGCGTCACTCGTCACGGAGCCCGAGAACTCGCTCATCAACCAGAGCCACCACGCGCGTGAGCGCGAGGAACCGCTCAACGGCGACGGCTTCGGCGTCGTGTGGTACGGCGGCGACTCGCAGGAGCCGGGCCGCTTCCGCTCGCTGACGCCGGCCTGGAACAACGCGAACCTGAACTCGCTCGCGCGGGTCGTGAAGAGCACCTGCATCATGGCCCACGTGCGCGCCGCGACGCAGATCCGCGCCAGCAGCGAGGCCAACTGCCATCCGTTCGTGCACGGTCGCCACGCGTTCATGCACAACGGCGACCTGGGCGGCTTCGAGCGTGTGCGGCGCCCGCTGGTGGCCGAGTTGTCGAACACCGCGTTCGATGCGATCGAGGGTCAAACCGACTCGGAGCACCTGTTCGCGCTGTACCTCGACGAACACGCGAAGCTCGGCGCACAGGCGGCGAGCGTCGAAGGCATGGCGCAGGCCTTGTTCGCGACGATCGAGCGCGCACTCGCGCTCGTCGCGGAACACGCACCGGGCGAACTCAGCTACCTGAACATGGTCGTGACCGACGGTGAGCGCTCCGTCGCGACGCGCTTCACGACCGACACGAGCTACGACGGCGAGTCGCTGCACTGGAACAGCGGCAAGCGCTACGTCTGCGAGGGCGGCGCCTGCCGCATGATCGAAGCCGACCCCGCGGGCCGCGCGATCATCGTGAGTTCGGAGCGCCTGTCCGACGAGCCCGGTTGGGAGACCGTGCCCCGGAACAGCGCCTTGTTGATCGACGCGGACCGGCGCGCGCGGGTGGTGCGGTTCGAGCGTGCGGCGTCGCGAGCCGCGTGACGCGGAGTGTGACGGACCGTTTGGCGCGTACGGTGCCTGGCACCCTGTCGCCAGATCCGGCACTTCGTCGTCGCGGTCGTGCGGCG
>JBIKNC010000255.1:0-6178 GCA_044358925.1 Planctomycetota bacterium
CGCCGCCGACCGCGACCACCGTGCGCACCGAACCGCCCGTCGTCCCGCGTGTCGCCGCCCGCTTCAAGTCTTCCTTCATGGTGTGTGGCGCGCGCCCGCTCACCGCCTCGCGGGACCGCGCGCGCCGTTCGAGCATGACACACGCCGCGCCGCGCCGCGCCGCTATCGTCTCGCGCCATGGCGACCTCGGCCGTGCGCGAATACGTCCTTGGAACCGGCGGCGACGAACTCGAGCGCCTCGGTCTCCAACACCGCCTCTGGTCGGACGCGACGCACGAGCTGTGGCGCACCGCCGCCGTCGCTCCGGGCCAGCGTGTGCTCGACGTCGGGTGCGGCCCCGGTCACGCGTCGTTCGACCTCGCCCAGTTGGTTCAGCGTTCGGGCCGCGTCTTCGGCGTCGACGAGTCGCCGAACTTCGTCGCCTTCCTGAACGAGCAGGCCGCCGCGCGCCACCTGCCGCAACTCGCGGCCGCCGTCGGCGACGTGCAGAACCTCGACGCGCCGCTCGCCCACGAAGCCCCCTTCGACCTCGCCTATGCGCGCTGGGTGCTGTGTTTCGTGCCGCGCCCCGCCGACGTGATCGCCGGCATCGCGCGCGCCCTGCGGCCCGGCGGCCGCCTCGTCGTGCAGGACTACTTCAACTACGAGTCGATGACGCTCTCGACGAAGAGCGCCGCCTACAAGAAGGCCGTCGCCGCCACCGCCCGCAGTTGGCGCGCGCACGGCGGCGACCCCGACATCGCCGGCCGCCTGCCGCGCCTCTTCGCCGAGAACGGCCTCGAACTCACGCACCTCGCGCAGCGCCAACGCTCCGCGCGCCCGAGCGAATCGATGTGGCACTGGGTGCGCTCGTGGTGGCGCATCTACGTACCGAAACTGGTCGCGATGGGCGAACTGACGCCCGCCGACCAAGACGCGTTCTTCCGCGACTTCGACGGCCTCGACGCGCGCACCGACTTCGCGCTCCTGCCGACCGTGTTCGAGCTGGTCGCCGTCAAACGCTGAGCGCGTTCGCGGACGCGGGGCGTCCGAATGTGAGGTCGGCGTACGAGCACCGCTACCATGCTCGCCCCCGGAACTCCGCCATGACGAACGATCGACCGAAGAGCCGCGCCATCTTCGAAGCCGCCCAACGCATCGTGCCGGGCGGTGTGAACAGTCCCGTGCGCGCGTGGAAGGCGGTCGGCGGGACGCCGGTGCACGCGGCGCGCGGTCAAGGGGCGTGGCTCTTCGACGTCGACGGCAATCGCTACGTCGACCTCGTCATGTCGTACGGGCCGCTGATCCTCGGCCACGCACCGAAAGCGGTCGTGGCGGCGATCACCGAGGCGGCGGCGAACGGCACGGCCTTCGGCGCGCCGACCGAGCGCGAGCTGAAACTCGCTCAGCGCATTTGCGAATTCGTACCGGGCGCCGAGCGCGTGCGCCTCGTGAACTCGGGCACGGAAGCGACGATGAGCGCGCTGCGCGTCGCGCGCGCGGCGACCGGGCGCGACTTCCTGCTGAAGTTCGACGGCAACTACCACGGGCACGGCGACTCGTTCCTCGTGAAGGCCGGCTCGGGCGCGTTGACGCTCGGCGCGCCCGACTCCCCGGGTGTGCCGCGTGCGCTCGCGGAGTTGACGCTCGTCGCTCCGTACAACGACCTCGCCGCGACGCGCGCCATGTTCGCGCTGCACCGCAACAAGATCGCCGCCGTGTTCGTCGAGCCGATCGCCGGCAACATCGGCCTCGTGCTGCCCGAGCCGGGCTTCCTCGCGGGCCTGCGCGAGCTGTGCGACGAGTTCGGCACGGTGCTCGTCTTCGACGAAGTGATGACGGGCTTCCGCGTCGCCCGCGGCGGCGCGAGCGAGCTGTACGGCATCCGCCCCGACCTCGTCACGCTCGGCAAGGTGATCGGCGGCGGGCTGCCGATCGGCGCGTACGCGGGGCGCGACGACCTGATGCGGCAGGTGGCGCCGCTGGGCAAGGTCTATCAGGCGGGCACGTTGAGTGGGAACCCGCTCGCGACGGCGGCCGGCCTCGCAACGCTCGACGCGCTCGCCGATCGCTCGGTGTACGACGTGCTCGAACGGCTCGGCCGCGAACTCCAGGAGGGTTTGGAGCGCGCCGCCCGCGACGCCGGTGTGTCGATCGTCGTCGGCCGAGCGGGCTCGATGATCTGCCCGTACTTCGCGAGCGGCCCGCTCTCGCGCCTCGAACAGGTCATGGCCAGCGACCGCGAGCGCTGGACGCGCTTCTTCCATGCGATGCTGGCGGAGGGCGTGCACCTGCCGCCGTCGCCGTTCGAGTCGTGGTTCCTGTCGACCGCGCACGCGGGCGAGCCGATGGAGCAGCTCCTGCGCGCCGCACAGGTCGCGATGCGCGCGGCGCGCTGAGAAGCGAGTCGAGTGCCGTGTGCTCCCCGCCGAGTCGTTCGCGACACGCGCCATGCTGTTCAAATCCAACACGCTGAGCGAGATCGCCGCCGGTCGCATCGACCTCGCGTTCCGCCGTTGGACGCGCCCGACCGTCGTCGCCGGCGGCGCGTTGCGCACGGCGATCGGCGTGCTCGCGATCGTCGAAGTGACGCGCGTCGACCTGCGGCGCATCAGCGACGCGGAGGCGCGCCGCGCCGGTTTCGGTTCGCGCAACGAACTCGTCGCCGAGTTGGAGCGGCGCGACACCGGCGACGTGTACCGCGTGCGTGTGCGCCACAGCGGCGCCGATCCGCGCACGGCGTTGCGCGAGCGTGCGGCGCTCACCGCCGAGGAACGCGCGACCGTCACGGCCGCGCTCGAACGCCTCGACAAGGCGAGCCGCGCCGGCGTGTGGACGCGGCGCACGCTCGAGTTGGTGCGCGACCGGCCCGCGACGCTCGCCGGTGAGCTCGCCGCCGCGGCCGGCTGGGAGCGCGACTGGTTCAAACGCAACGTCCGCAAACTGAAGGAACTCGGCCTGACCGAAAGCCTCGACGTCGGCTACCGACTTTCGCCGCGCGGTCGCGCCTTCCTGAGCTGAGCCCGGGCAGCGCGGCGCAGCGCTGCGTTATCGTGCAGCTCCCAACGGAGCCCCCGCCATGTCCACCGCCGCCGCCATCCGCCGTTCGTTCGAAGAAGCCCGCGACACCCTGGCCGCGTTCATGGACGACGCGGACAACATGGCCGCCGTCGAGGCCTTCACCGACATGGCCGCCGACACGCTCCACCGCGGCGGCCTCCTCATGTCGTGCGGCAACGGCGGCTCGATGTGCGACGCGATGCACTTCGCCGAGGAGTGGACCGGCCGCTTCCGCGGCAACCGCCGCGCGCTCGCCGCGATCGCCTTCAGCGACCCGAGCCAACTGACCTGCATCGCCAACGACTTCGGCTACAGCGAAGTCTTCGCGCGTTCGGTCGAGGCCTACGGCAAGGACGACGACCTCCTCGTCGCCATCTCGACCTCCGGCAACTCGCCCAACATCCTGCGCGCCGTCGAAGTCGCCAAACAGAAGGGCGTGCACACGGTGGGCCTGCTCGGCAAGGGCGGCGGCGAGCTGCGCTCCAAAGTCGACGTCGCGATCGTCGTGCCCGACGCGAAGACCTCCGACCGCATCCAAGAAGTGCACATCAAAGTGCTGCACATCGTGATCGAGGCCGTGGAGCGCCGCCTGTTCCCGGACCAGTACACGCCGGTGTGAGCGGGGCGTTTCAGGAGCTCGGGGAGCCGCGGCCGGCGGCGCCGAGCATCAGCGTGGCGATCGTCTACGAGGACGCGCACCTGGTCGAACTCGAGTTTGCGAGTGTCGCGAAGTTCAGTTCCGTGCGGGCGTGGTGTTACGCGAGCCGCGACGACGTCGGTCGACTCGCGGACACACTTCGCGGCTTCCCCTCACACCCCTCGGACGAGCGCGTGTGCACGTTCGGTGGAGCCGAAAGTCCCGTCGAACTCCGGCTGCGCGCGAGCGATGTTCCGCCCCGCTGCTACCTGACGCTGACCGCCGTGCCGGGCTCGGAGCGGAGGAGCAGTGAGATTCCGCACGAACTGCAACAGCGATCGAGCACCGTCGTGCGATTCGACCCGGCGCAGCTCGACGAGTTCGTCGCCACGCTCCACCAACTCCATGGAGCTGCGCGCGGCCGCGCCGTCCTGTTCGGCCGTCGCGACTGAGAGCAGTCGTCAGACGAGCCGCCACCAAGGCACCGCGAGCACGTCGTCCGCGGACCATTCCAGTGTCGCTTCGCGCGACATGAATGATAATCATTCACGCCGTGAATGGATTGCACGGCGTCTTCCGGAGACGTCGTCGAACCACCCAGCATCGCCACGACCGTGGAACTCGACGCCATCCTCGCCGACCTGCTCGACCAGTTCGAACACTCACGCGCCCACCCGCACGCTGCGGATGCGCCGCGCCTCGTGCAGACCCACGCGTCGGCGGTCGTGCTCGCGGGCGACGAGGTCTTCAAGTTCAAGAAGCCGGTCGACTTCGGGTTCCTCGACTACTCGACGCTCGCGAAGCGGCGCGCGATGTGTGAGGCGGAGGTCGAGTTGAATCGGCGGCTCGCGCCGGACGTGTATCTGGGCGTGGTGCCGATCACGTGTGAGGGCGGGCGCGCGGTGGTCGGCGGGCGCGGCGAGCCGATCGAGTACGCGGTGCACATGCGCCGATTGCCGGAGGACGCCACGCTCGGCGCGCGACTCGAACGCGGGCCGCTCGACGACGCGTTGATGACGCGCATCGCTCACACGATCGCTGCGTTCCACACGCGTGCGCGTCGCGGACCGGACGTGACGCGTTGGGCGACGTTCGAGTGTGTGCGCGCGAACTGCCGCGACAACTTCGAAGGGCTCGCGCCGCACGCGGGCGATGTGGCACAGGTTGGAGAGCTGGAGCGCCTCGCGGCTGCGACCGAAGCCGAGCTCGAACGATTGCGAGCACGGATCGAACGTCGCGCGCAGAACGGCGTGCCGTGCGAGACCCATGGCGACCTGCGCCTCGAACACGTCTACGTGTTCGCGGGCGGCAGTCTGTCGATCGTCGACTGCGTCGAGTTCTCGCCGCGCTACTCGTGCGCCGATCCGGTGGCCGACATCGCGTTCCTCGCGATGGATCTGCGAGCGCACGGGGCGGCGGCCGAGGCACGCACGCTCCTGGACGCGTACTTCGCGGCGAGCGGCGACGACGAGGGCCGCGCGCTCGTGCCGCTCTACGTCGCGTACCGTTCGACCGTGCGCGCCAAGGTGCGCGCGCTGCACGCCGCCGCGCCGTCGATTCCGGCCGAGCAGCGCGCCGAGGCGCTCGAGCTCGCGCGCGCGCACCTCCGGCTCGCCGCGGACGAACTCGCTCCGCACGGCCCGGCCCGCGAGTAGAGTGTCGCACGTCCCCCTCCAACGAGCGAACACGTCATGGGTCGTCAGTGGCTGCAGAAGAAGAAGGAGATCAACGCCGGCAGGCGCGCGAAGATCACGTCGAAGATGGTCCGTGAGATCACGGTGGCGGCGAAGCTCGGCACGCCCGATCCGTCGATGAACGCGCGCCTCGCGGTGGCCGTCGAGGCGGCGCGCAAGCAGTCGGTCTCGAACGACGTGATCGCGCGCGCGATCAAGAAGGGCAGCGGCACGGGCGCCGAGTCGTTCGACCTCGAACTCGTGACGTTCGAAGGCATGTCACCGCAGAACGTGCCGGTGATCGTCGAGTGCCTGACCGACAACCGCAACCGCACCGCGCCCGAGATGCGCGTGCTGTTCCGCGCCGGTCAGTTCGGGACGAAGGTCATGTTCTTCTTCGACCACGTCGGCATCGTCGAGGCGTCGCACGACAAGGAAGGGCTCGACATCGAAGAGGTCGCGATCGAGGCCGGAGCGCAGGAAGTCGAGCCGCTCGAAGGCAACGAAGAAGGCACGGGTGCGCGCTTCTACACGGATCCGACCGACCTCGACACGGTCACGTCGGCGCTGCGCACGAACGGTTGGTCGGTCGTGTTGAGCGAGATGGGCTACAAGCCGAAGGAGCTCTCCGCGCTCAGCCCCGAGGCGCGCACCGCGCACGAGGAGTTCCTCGAGACCATCGACGACAACGACGACTGCCACCGGATCTACTCCGCGTGAGTGGAGGGCTGGAGCGGCGCTGCTGAGAATACGGTGCCGTAGCAAAAAGCCTCAGGTTTCGCGACGCGGCGGAGCATGTCGACGGGAGCGCTGCGCGCTCCCGTCGACA
>JBIKNC010000055.1:0-21184 GCA_044358925.1 Planctomycetota bacterium
CGACACGTTCTCTCGTCCTCGCCGTCGACGGCATGTCGTGCGACGGTTGTGTGCGCCACGTCACCAAGGCCCTCGCTGCGTTGCCGTCGGTCAGCGACGTGCGCGTCGACCTCGCCGCGGGTCGCGCCACGTTGGTGCACGACCCGGTGCGCGCGCCGCTCGCGACGCTCGTCGCGGCGCTCGACACCGAGGGTTATGCGGCGCGGGCGTTCGTGAGTTGACGACGCGCCGCGCTCACCAGACCTTTTCCGTTTCGAGCGGCACCTCCGCCAGCGCCCACGACTGCGCCTGCGAGCCGTCCATCTGCGAGATCGTCGCCGTGATGCCGGCTTCGGTGCGCTCGTAACGGATGCGCTGCGGCGCGTCGTGCTCGGGGTTCTCGAACTCGGCGAAGCTGCCGACGAGCGCACCCTCCGCGCCCGCGCCGTGCCGCGCGAGTTGGAACGCGGTCGGCGCGGAGCCGCCGGGCATGGCGATGTAGGCGACGGTGCCCGCGCGCTCCGCGATGCGCACGAACTCGAAGAAGAGCGACTTCTTCGCGTCGAACGTGTGCGACGTGCCGAGGATCGTCGTGCCTTGGAGCGGCCGCCAGTGCTCCTCGGTCGTGACGCCTTCCTTGGAGGTCATCGACCACGTGCCGCTGATCCAAGCCAGATCGCGCAGCGGACTCTCTGCGACTTCGGGCGGTGTGTCCTGAGCGGAACTCGCGCTGCTCCACACGAGGAGTCCGAGAGCGACGAACGTGGCGGCGGCGATGCAGTGAGTGATGCGAGTCATGGTCTGGAGCGCGCGAGTGTCGGGAGGTCCGCGCAGTGTGACGTTCGGTCGAGCGCCGTGGTGCGCCGCGTCGCAACGACGCGCGAACACACACTGAACCCGCGACGGACTCAAGTCAGCCGCGCCGTGAAGGGCGGCATGGCGACGCGCTCCGATTCGCCCGGGACGGCTTGGAAGCCACCGCTCTCCCAGCGCCGCGCCGCGGCCTCGATCGCCGCGGTGTCGCGCGCGACGAAGTTCCACCACATGCGCACCGGCTCGATCGTGGCGCCACCGATGACGACGAAGCGCGCGCGGTCGGCGCGCTGCGGCGCGCCCACGACGTCGCCCGCGTCGAGCACGGCCATCGTCGTCGGCGCGAGTTCCTCGCCGTTCACGAGCAGCGCATCGTTCGGCGCATAGATTGCAACTTCCTGTGCGAGCGCGCCCGCGGCGAACGAGGCCTGGCTCTCGAGTTCGACGTCGAGGTACAGCGTCGGCGACGCTGCATGCACCGGCGAGCGCACACCCAACGCCTCGCCGACGAGCACGCGAACGTGTGCGCCACCCACGGCCACCGTCGGGATCTGTTCCTTCGGCACGTGTTGGAACGACGGCTCCGAGTCCGCGAGTTCGCGCGGCAGCGCCACCCACAGTTGCAGCCCGTGCAGCCGTCGCGCCGCCGCGCGCCCGTCGGCGCCGCGCGGTGCGCGTTCGCTGTGGACGACGCCGCGGCCCGCGCTCATCCAGTTCACCGCGCCCGGCGTGATCTCGATCTCCGTACCGAGCGAGTCCCGATGCACGAACCCGCCCTCGAACGTGTACGTCACCGTCGCGAGCCCGATGTGCGGATGCGGCCCCACGTCACCCGCGCCCGCCGCGACCTCGACCGGCCCGAAGTGGTCGAAGAACACGAACGGCCCTATCGCGCGCCGCACCCGCTGCGGCAGCACGCGCCTCACGACGAGCCCATCGGCGAGGTCCGAGACGCGCGCGTCGAGCCGCTTCACGGCGCCAGCTCCGAGCGCACCTCGATGCGGCCCTCGAGGATGCGGTGGATCGGGCACTTGTTCGCGATCTCGAACAGCTTGAGGCGCTCGTCTTCCGTGAGCGCGCCGTCGATGTGCACCGTGCGTTTCATCACGTAATCGATGCGGCCGTCGGCACCGCGCGACTCCTCGCGGTCGATCGAGACCCGCAGCGCGTCGATCTTCATGTTCTTGCGGCGCGCGTACATCTCCACGGTGATCGCCGTGCACGCGGCCAGCGCCGAGTCGAGGAGGTCGTGCGGATCCGGCGCGGCGTCGAGCGAACCCAGCTCCTTCGTCACGTCCGCCGTCCACGTGTGGCGACCGTCGCTGAGCGTCGTGAGGTAGCCGTGGGCGCGCAGGAGATTGGCTTCGATCGTCATGGCGGCATCGTAGGTCGCATGGTCGGTGACTCGAGATGCGACGGCTCGACGAGATTTCGCGACGTGCGTCGAAACCGATCGACGGGTCGTGACATCTGTGAGCCGGGCACGCTGATGCGGTCGACCCGCTTTCGCACGAGTTCGAGAAGGGGCCGAACGACTGGTGTGTGCGTGCGGCAGGCGCCGTGGGGTGGGTGGATCGCCGCTCGAACCCGCGTCGTCGGCGCTCGAGCAACATGGACGGCCCACTCGGACCGCGGCCTGCGCCGGTGACGTCTCCGGTCATCGGCCCGGCTTGACCAATGTGGCGGGACGGGCTTGTTGACCAATGACGAGCTGAGGCAATTCGTCAACTCGCTGCAGCGGCGCTCTGCCCCCGTCGCCTTCAGGATGGCGGCGACTCGATGGCGGTGTGGGCAGAGGGCGTTGACGAAAGAGGCGCGCTCGCGCGATGCTCGTCAACTTGTTGACCAATGTGACCATGGATCTCCACGACGGAACCCAGCGCGCGATCGATCGCGCGATCGACGCTCTCGAAGCGGGCGGAGGACCGTTTTCGACGCCCGAACTCGCCTCCCGCCTCGGCATCAGCCGCCAGGCCGCGCATCGACATGTGCGCTCGCGACTCGACGACGGCCGCCTCGTCGCGGAGGGGAACACTCGCTCGCGTCGCTATCGCACGACGAGGTACGTGAGTCGTTCGGCTCCCGTCGACCTGGTCCGCGAACCGCGGACGGAACATCCGACGCACTGGAGCCGGCGGTTCGCTCTCGTCGGCCTGCGTGAGGACGAGGTGTGGAAGGAGATGCGCGCGCTCGTTCCTGCGCTCGCGCTGACGGGGCATCAGAACGTCGACAACGTCTTGAACTACGTCGTCTCGGAACTCGTCAACAACTCCATCGACCATTCGCGAGGAACGTGGGTCGAAGTCGAGTTGGCCCTGGAGCGCATCGAGGGTGTCCTTTCGTTCCGCGGTCGAACACTGGACGACGGTATCGGCGCGTTCGAGTCGGTGCGGCGCGCGGGCGGACTGCCGGACGCGCTCGATGCGCTCCTCGAACTGTCGAAGGGCAAGCTCACGACGCTTCCCGAAGCACACTCCGGTGAGGGGCTGTTCTTCTCGTCGCGCGCGGTCGACCACTTCGAAGTCGAGGCCAACGGGTTGTGTTGGACGATCGATGGCGTGCGCGAGGATCAGGCCGTCCGCGAAGTCGAGACACGCAGCGGGACACGGGTGAGCTTCGCACTCCGTTCGGACACGACGCGAGCCCTTGCCGAGACGTTCGAGCGCTACACGACCGACTTCGCGTTCGACCGCACGCGCTGCCTCGTGCGCCTGTTCCGCCACGGCGTGACGTTCGTCTCGCGGTCGGAGGCGAAGCGGGTCGCGCGTCGGCTCGAACGCTTCCGCGAGGTCGAGATCGACTTCAAGGGTGTCGAGATGGTCGGGCAGGGCTTCGTGGACGAGCTCTTCCGCGTCTGGGCGTCGCAGCACCCTGGGGTGCGCCTCGTTCCGTCGAACATGAGCCGTGCCGTGGAGTTCATGGTTCGACGTGGGCTCCCGCCGTTCACGAGCCCGTGAGCGCTCGAGCGCCGCTGAATCGCACCCGCCGTTGCGCGTCGCGAGCTCCAGCGCGCACACTCGGCCATGGGCATCTTCGAACGCCTCCTCTCGCTCTGGGTCGCACTCGCCATCGCGGTCGGCGTCGGGCTCGGCCTGCTCTTCCCCGCAGCGTTCGAAGTCGTCGCGCGGCTCGAGGTCGCGCGCGTCAACCTGGTCGTCGCGGCGCTCATCTGGTTGATGATCTACCCGATGATGTTGAAGGTCGAGCCGTCGTGCCTGCGCGACGTCGGCAAGAAGCCCAAGGGGCTCGCGCTCACGCTCGTCATCAACTGGCTGGTGAAGCCGTTCACGATGGCGGCGCTCGGCGTGCTGTTCTTCAGGTTCGTGTTCGCGGACCTCGTCGCCACCGACGACGCGTCGCAGATCATCGCGGGCATGATCCTGCTCGGCGTCGCGCCGTGCACGGCAATGGTCTTCGTGTGGAGCCACCTCACGAACGGCGACGCGAACTACACACTCGTGCAGGTTTCGGTGAACGACCTCGTCATGGTGGTCGCGTTCGCGCCGATCGCGGGGCTGCTGCTCGGCGTGACGGACATCGACGTGCCGTGGAGCACTCTCGTCCTCTCGGTCGTGCTGTTCGTCGTGATCCCGCTCGTGGCCGGCATCGCGACGCAGCGCGTGTTGACGCGCGAGCGCCTGGAGCGCCTCGGCCGCCGACTCAAGCCGTCGTCCATCCTCGGCCTCCTGCTGACCGTCGTCCTCCTGTTCGGCTTCCAGGCCGAGACGATCGTCGCGCGGCCGTTGCTCGTGGCGCTGATCGCCGTGCCGCTCCTCCTGCAGAGCTACGGCATCTTCGCCATCACCTACGGCGCAGCGCGGCTCCTGAAACTCCCGTTCGACGTCGCCGCGCCCGCCGCCATGATCGGCACGTCGAACTTCTTCGAGCTCGCCGTCGCCGTCGCGATCAGCCTCTTCGGCCTCACGTCGACCGCCGCACTCACGACGGTGGTCGGTGTGTTGATCGAGGTGCCGGTGATGCTCTCGCTCGTCGCCTTCGCCAACCGCACGCGGCGCTGGTTCCCGACCTGAAACGCAGCACCGTGCAGCGGGGATCAGAGCGCTGCCGGCTCGAACGCGGAACCGCCGCCGAGCGCCTTCCACAGCCGTGCTGCACTCGTCGCCGCGGCGCCGTTCGCGGCGGCGAGCGTGTCACTCGCCGACAGGTGTTCGCGTTCGGCGGTGAGCACGGCGCGCGTGTCGACGAGGCCGCTCGCGCGTCGCTCTTCGTTCGTGCGCAGCGCAACTGCTGCTGCGGCTTCCGCTGCGGTCGCATGTTCGATGCGTTCGAGGTCGGCGCGGTACGACGCGGCCGCGGACTCGACGTCGGCGAGTGCGGCGAGCAACGCTCCTTGGAACTCGAGCGCCGCCGCGCGGTGTTCGGCGCGCGCGGCGTCGACGCGGCGGCGCAACGCTCCGCCTTGCAGGAGCGGCAGCGTGAGCGCCGGCCCCACGAAACCGGCGAGCGCGTCGCGGCCGACCAACTCGTCGGCCGACTGCGCGTCGAAGCCGACGCCGCCGAGCAGCACGAGGCGCGGATAGAGGTCCGCGGTCGCGACGCCCAGCGCCGCGGCGGCGACGGCCACTTCGCGCTCGGCCGCGACGAGGTCGGGGCGCCGGCGCAGCAACTCGCCGGGCACGCCGAGTGCGATCGCGCGCGGCACGTGCGGCGCCGACGTCGCGTCCGTCGCGGCGGCGAGCGTGAAGTGCGACGGCGACTCACCGACGAGCACGGCCAACGCGTGCTGCTCCGCCGCGATCGCGCTCTGCAGTGCTGGCGGCGTCGCGCGCGCGCGAGCCAGCGCCAGCTTCGCGGCTTCGAGTTCGTCGCTCGTCGCGAGGCCGCTCGCCACGGCCGCGGCGCTGCGTTCGACGTGTGCGGCGAGGTTCGCGACGAGGCGTTCGGCGACGTCGAGGCGCTGCTCGAGGAAGCGCGCCGACAGATAGTGCGTCGCCGTTTGCGCGGCGACGACGAGTCGCACGCCGTGCAGTTGCGCTTCGGCCAGATCGGCGCGCGCCGCGGCGCTCTCGGCGCGCCGCTGGACGGCGCCGAACAGGTCGAGTTCCCAACTCGCGTCGATGCCCACTCGGTAGGCGTCTTGGCGCCGTTCGACGAGGCCGGCGCTCACGCCCGCGCCCGCCAAGCCTGCCGCTTCCGAACTCGCGCGCAGCCACTGGCGTTCGGCGCCAATGGCGAGCGCGGGTTCGTGCGCTCCGCGCGCGGCGGCGGCGACGGCGCGTGCACTCGCGACGCGTTCCGCCGCGGCGGCGAGATCGTGGTTGGCGGCCAGCGCCTGTGCCACGAGTGCGTCGAGTTGCGCGTCGTCGAACGCGCGCCACCACTGCGCGAGATCGCCGACGGGCTCCGTCGCACCGCTCGCGAAACGGTCGAGTTCGACGACCGGCGTCGGCGCCACATGCTCTGGCCCGACGCGACAACCGGCGAGGACCAGCGCACACAGCGCCACGACGAACACGAGTTCGGACTTCACGAGCGCACCTCGGTGAGAGCAGAGCCGCCGGCCGACTTCGGCCAGCGAACGACGACCGCGCGGTAGACCTCGGGCACGAACCACAACGCGAGCGGCGTCGCACCGAGCACGCCGCCGGCGATCACGACCGCGAGCGGGGGCCAGAAGTCGCCGCCGCTCGCCACGAGGAAGGGCACGAAGCCGACCGCGGTCGTGAGCGTCGTGGCCCACACGTGTCGCCGGCAGCCGAACACGACGCGCTCGATCGTCGCGCGGTCGCCGCGTCGCGCCTGCGCGTCCGCGCGGATCGCCGCGAGCACGACGATGCTGTCGTTGAACGTCACTCCGACGAGGCCTGCGAGGCCGATGAGTGGGTTGAAGCCGAGCGGATAGCCGCCGAGCCACAACGAGAGGAGTCCGTAGCCGGCCGACAGTCCGCCGACGACGAGCAGCAGCGCCGCGATCCAGACCGAGCGGAAGACGAGCACGAGTGTCGCCACCGTCAGCGTCGCGAGCAGCGGCACGTAGCGCAGCAACTGCGCCGTCGCCGCGTCGGATTCGGCCGCGTCGCCGCCGAGCTCGAGGCGCACGTTCGGCGGCGGCGCGAAGCCGGCCGCTGCGATGCGTGCGAGCACGGCCTTCAACACCTCGATCGGTAGGTCGTCGGCGCCGACGTAGCCGTAGAGCTCGTTCACGCGTTCGCCGTTGCGACGTGTGATGGCCGGCAAGCGCAGGTCGACGCCGACATCGGCCACGGCGCCGAGTGGCACCTCGAGCGCTCCGCCGGCCGTGTGCGCGACGAGCGTCGTGCTCGCGAGTGCGGCCGCGTCGGAGCGCCGCTCCCGCGCCGCGCGGACGACGACCGGCACGCGCTCCGTGCCCTCGATGACTTCGCCGCCCGCTCCGCCGTCGAGGCGCACGCGCACCTCGCGTCCGACGTCTTCACCCGCGAGCCCGACCGCGCGCAGCGCCGCTTCGTCGAGTGCGAGTGCGACCGTCGCGAGCGGCGCCGGCAACGACGCGCGCGTGTGCAACACACCCGGCGACGCGGCCATCAACGCGCGCAGTTCGTCGCCGCCCGCTTGCAGTGCGTCGAGGTCGTCGCCGACGAGGCGCAACACGACCGGCGCGTCGATCGGCGGCCCTTGTGCGAACGGTCGCACGACGACGTGCGCTTCGGGCACGAGGCGCGCGAGTTCGCGCTCGCAGCGGCGCACGAGTTCCTTCGCCGCCGCCGCGTCGCGCGCGACGACGACGCCTTGTGCGTAGGCCGGTGCGTCGTCCTGCTCGAGGAGCTGGTTGTAGTAGACGGACGGAACGCTCTGACCGGCGAGCCAGAAGGTGCTCGTCACGCGCGCATCCTCGCGCAGCAGCGTGTCGACGCGTTCGACGAGTTCCGCCGTCTCTGCGAGCGCGACGCCGCCGTTGCCCCACAGCTCGATCTGGAACTGGTCGCGGTCGGCGGCGGGGAAGAACTGCTCGCGCAGTTGCGGTGCGAGCGCGAAACCGACGAACGCCGGAAGCACGGCGAGGAGAGCGAGGCGGCGCGGGCGCGCGACGTGCGCGATCGCGGCCGCGAGACGCGAGCGCGAAGCGCCGGTCGGCGCGGCGGCCGCGGTGACATGTGATGCAGGCAGCGGCAACAGACCCGCCAGCGCCGCCACGACCGTCAACGCCAGCGCGAGCGACACGAGCAGCGACACGATCACCGACGTCGCGATCGTGCCGACGAACTCGCCGACGTTGCCTTGCAGGAGCAGGATCGGCGCGAACGACAACACCGTCGTGAGCGTCGATGCGAGCAGCGGCAGCGTGAGTTCGCGCACCGACTCTTCGACGGCGACGTCCGCTGCGAGGCCGTGGCGGCGCTTCTCGGCGACCACGTCGCACATCACGATCGCGTTGTCGATCAGGAGGCCGAGCGCGACGAGCAATCCGAACATGCTCATCTGGTGCAGCGGCACGCCGAGCAGTTGCAGCACGATCAGGATCGCGGCCGACGCGAGCGGCAGCGTCGATGCCACGAGTGATCCGACGCGCCAGCCCATGATCAGCGCGACCACGAGCCACACGAGCAATGCGCCGATCACGAGATTCGAGCCGAGGTCGGCGAGGCGCGCGTTCGTGTAGCGGCTCTGGTCGAACACGACGTCGAGCGCCAGCGTGCCGCGCACGCTCGCCGCGTGTTCGTCCGCCGCCGCGCGCGCCGCGGCCGTCCACACGTCGGCCAGTCGATCGGGCGCCATGCGCGCCGCGACGAACACGGCGCGTTCGCCGTCCGCGCGTCCGATGGCGAGCGGCGGTTCGGCCTGGTCGCGACGCACGTCGGCGACGTCGCCGACGCGCACACTCGCCGCGCCGCTCGCGACGAGCGGCACCCCGCGCACACGTTCGAGATCGTCGAACGCACCCGTGAACTCCACGAGGCGATCGCTGCCGTCGCCGCGCAGCGATCCGGCCGGCAGACGCGTGTCCGCCGCCGCCAACGCACGCACGAGGTCGGCGTCGCCGAGTCCGCGCGCCGCGAGTTCACCCGGCAGCGGCTCGACGCGGATCTCCTCGGCGACGTCGCCGCTGACGCGCACGATCTCGGTGCCCGGCACGCGCCGCACGCGGTCCGCGAGTTCGTCCGCGTGGCGCGACAGGAGCGCGAGGTCCGGCTCGCCCGGCCCGCGCCAACGCAGCGCGAACACGAGCCCGAACGCCGTCGCGCCGCGTTCGCTGTCGAGGAACGGGCGCGTCGAGCCGGGCGGCAGGCTGCGCTCGGCGCGCGTGAGTGCGCTGCGCAGTTCGGCGAGGATCGGCTCGGGGTCCGCGACCGTGTCGATCATCTCGACTCCGATCGACGACACGCCGAGACTCGACGTCGACTCGATCAGTTTCACCTCCGCGACTTCGCGCAGCGCGCGTTCGAGCGGCTCCGTCACCTGCGCCTCGATCTGCTCCGCCGACGCGCCCGGCAGGAACGTCAGCACGAGCGGGTTGCGGTTCGTGAGGCGCGGGTCCTCGAGCCGCGGCAGCGTCATGAGCGCGTTCGCGCCGCCGACGAAGAGCACGACCACCACCAGCACGAGCAGGTGGAGGTTCGTGAGCAGTGCGCGTGCCATCAGCGCACCTCCTCTTCGCTGGCGTCGACTCCGGTGGAGCCGACGTCGTTCGCGACCACTTCGACCGCCAGCCCGGGCAGCACGTGCTCCGCGCCCGACACGATCACGAGGTCGCCGTCCGCGAGTGCGCCGCTCACGAGCACACGACCGTCGAGCCAGCGCGACGCACGCACGTCGCGCGACTGTGCGCGCCACACGCCGTTCGCATCCTGTGCCGCGACGAGGCAGCGCAGCACGCCGCGCGGTCCGCCGCGCAGCGCGGTGGCCTGAAGCGCGAGGCCGCGCTCGATCCCGCTCGCGACGTCGACTTCGGCGCGCTCGCCCACGAACGTCCCCGCAGCGTCCACGAGCGGCAGCAACAGGTCCACCGTGCGCGCCTCCGGCGCGAGCGTCGCAAGCAGCGCCGCGCGGCCCGTGTCGACCGCGTACTCGACGCCGCGCACACGCACCGCGGTCGGCCACGCACCGCGTGCCGCGATTTCCGCGGCGTTGCTCGCGGGCACACCGACGCGCACGCGGCGCTCGGTGTCGTCGACCAGTGCGAAGGCGAGTGCGCCGGGCGCGACCACCTGGCCCCGTTCGATGGTGCGCCGTTCCACGCGCGCGTCGAAGGGCGCGACGAGCAGCGCGTCCGCGAGATCGCGTTCGAGCCGCGCGCGTTCGGCCGCGACGCGCGCGACCGCCGCGGACTGCGCCGCGAGCCGCTCGGGCCGCGTGCCCGTTTCGAGTTCGAGCAGCGCCGCGCGCGCGAGTTCCACGTCGGCGGCCGCGACTTCGGCGCCGCGGCGCGCTTCACCTTCCGCCTGCGCCGCGACCGCATCGGCGCGGAGCGCGTCCGCGAAGCGCTGCGCCGTCTCGCGCGCGAGTTCGCTGCGCGCTTGCGCCGCCGCGAGTGCCGCGCGCGCCCGAGCGAGTTCCTCGGCGCGCGGACCGGCGACGAGCTCAGCGAGCAGGGCGCGCTCCGCTGCGAGCGCCGCCTCCGCCGCGTCGAAGGCGGCGCGCGTGCGGGTGTCGTCGAGCCGCGCGAGGAGCGCGCCCGCTGCGACCCGTGCGCCGTCGTCGACGAGCACTTCGAGCACCACGCCGCCGACTTCGAAGGCCACGTCGGCGGAGCGCGGCGCTTCGACGCGGCCGATCAGGAGGAGCGGGGGGAGGACGTGCTCCTGTTCCGCGAGCCGCTCGACCCGCACCGGCGTCGGAGTCTCCGCGAGCGCGGGAGGGTGGTCGCCGCCGCCGCAGGCCGCGAGCAGCGCCGCCGCGAGCACCCACCCGCCCACGAGGACTGTCCTCGTCCAATGGTGCTCGCCTGTTTTGGGTGTCCATCGACCCAACAAGTGGCGTCGAAGTGGAGTCGAGAAGTCTCCGGCACCAGCCGACGGGGCCAGTTCTTCTGGGCGGAGTGATCGGCGGGCGGTTCGGCGGGCGGCTCGCGAAAAGGTCGCGGCGGCGGGCTGGCGGCGTTGCGGTGTGTCCATCGGCGGCTCCTCGAGAAGCGTGTTGACACTGGAAACATACGTCCCAATGTTGTCCGGGTCAACATCGCCTCCACCCCCCCGCTCGCGCCGCGCCCGCACCTCCTCCGTCGACCTCACCAGCGAGCGGAGCCAGCTCTTCGGCACGCCGGAACACACGGCGCCCGAGCAGCCTGTCGCCCCCAAGGCTGCCGCCTCACTGAGGCGAGCGACGGACCAGCCCGCGTCCGCGCGTTTCGGACCGCTGCTCGTTCGTCCCGTCGCCGCCGAGCCGCAGCGCTCGGGTTCACCGACCCAGAGGCTGCATCAACTGCAGGATCACGAACTCGCTGTCGTCCGGCGCACCGTTGCCGACGTGGCGACCGACGCTGAACGGGAAGTTGTTGTCGTTCAGGACGCCGATCGTCCGCTCGTCGATGACGAAGACGCCCTCGATCGTCACGAACGGCAGCGCGAAGGTCGTCCCAATGCCCACGTCACTCGGGTCGCCGGGCAGCGAGATCCCGTGCGGGTCGGCGATGTTCATCAGGTCGATGCTGCGGATCTTGACCACGTCGCCACCGCCCGCCGGGAGTTCGATCTCGAAGATGCGTTTGAACCCGGCAAGGTCGCCCTGCGAACCGTCGCGTTCGATCACGAGTCCGCGATTCGCCGTGAAGAGGACGAAGTCGCCGATCGCCGAACCGCTCGGATCCAGCGCGTACTGCCAGCGCACGCCGGTGTAGCTGCGGGCAGCAACGTCGAACTCGTGGATCGACAACATGCCGGGCGTGCCTGCGACGAGCGGCTGTTCGAGCAGCGGGTAGAGCTTGGTGCCGTCGGGTGACGACGCCATGCCCTCGAAGCCGCCGGACGTGCGCACGCGCAGCGGGTTCTGCGCGATGGTCTGCCGGTAGGGCCAGCGAAGGCCGGCGAGCCAAGGGGTGTTGGCGCCGCTCTTGGTCTGCAGGTTGGTGCCGTCGTCGCTGCCTTCGATCGCCGGGTCGTCGAAGCTCGGGAAGTCGCCGAGCAGGCAGACGGTCCTGATCGCCGGGTACTCGCGATGCGTGGCGCGCAGTGTGCGCCAGTCGAAGCTCTGCACGTCGGCGCGCCGCTCGAGGCCGGCCTTCTCGATCCGGCCGGCAACCGCGCGCACGAACGCGTCCGGTTCGAGCGTGCGTGCGGCGGACTGCTGACGCGGATCGACCTTGGTCTCGACGTTGAAGCGCACCTGGCTCGCATTCAGCGCGCGCACGACCGCCTGCGGGTGCGACTGGCCGGGACCGCTGGCGTAGTGGTCGACGTAGAACGCGACGAACTCGAAGACCTGCTCGAGACTCGGCAGCGCGTACGGATGCATGCCCTCCTGCGCAGCGAACGCCACCGCGACGGGCGACAGGCCGAGATCGTTGAGTTGCTGCGGGCCGCGGAAGACCTTGTCGGCGATGAACGTGTCCTGGATCTGCTCGAGCGTCAGGTCGCGGATCAACACCTCGTCGACCGGGCCGTAGGGCTGACCGTCGGCGCGACGGGTCGTGGTCGCGCTGATGACCGGATCGTGGGCGAGCACGGCCCTTTGGTCCTTGGTGACGCCGCAGTCGAACTCGAGCGTCGTCATCAGATGGTCGAGCGCGACTTCCATCGCCGGCAGCGTGTTCTCGGGCCGCAGATCGCGACCACCGCGATGGCCTTGGGCATCGATCCGGTCGATGTCGATGCGTCCGTCCGGCAGCAACAGCTCGCCGGGCGTGCCGTGGTCGGCGATCGCTTGGTAGAGCAGATCGGGCCGATCGCTGATGATGCCGTCGACGCCGAGGTCGATCAGCGCCGTCATGCGCGCGACGTCGTTGATCGTGTAGGGCACGACTGGGAAGCCGGCGCTGCGCAGCAAGGCGACGTCGTGGATCTCGCTGCTCGCCGCGTCGAGACCCGATCCGTCGGGCGGCGTCTCGCGGTTGTCGACGAACGTGTCGGCCATGCCGTCCGCGAGCATCACGTGCCACGGCGAGCACACGACCTCGCGCGTGTTGCCGTTCTTTCGCGCATCGGCACGCATCGCGTTCATCAGCCGGAGCGTGCTGCCTTCCTCGTTGAAGGGGTTCTGCGGTGCGCGCAGCTCGAGGCCCGGCTCGTCGAAGTCCGGCAGCGGGATCGGCGCTTCGAGCAGCCGCCCGGTCGCGTCCGTGTGCAACACGAACGGGCCGAACTCGTCGCCGAACCAGAACGTGCCGTCGGCAGCTCGAACCATCGACTCGAGGTCGAAGTCGGCGCCGGTCAGCGTGCGCTCGTCGGTGAACTCGTTCACGATCGCGAACGGGATCTGGTGGTCCGGGTCGCGCAGTTCGAAGAACGACAGCGTCTCGACACCGCCCGAGCCGCCGGTCGAGGTCTTGAAGTCGGGCCGGATGCGGTGGACGCGCAGCACGAAGTCGGCGGAGTTCTGGATGCTGCCGAAGCCGTTGTCGGACATCACCAGATAGGTGCCGTCTTCGAGGTCGGCGATGGCGCTGAAACCCTGCACCGGCTGCTGGTCGGGGAACGGGACGGCGACGCCGTTGAGGATCGGGCCGCCGATGTACCGACCCGCGGTCGGCCCGCTCGCGAAGGTCGCTGCCGGCAGCACGGCGCGCTGCTCGAGGATGGCGTCCTGAGCCTTCGAGCACGGCGCGCCGAGCGCTGCGGCGCTGACGACAGCGACGACGAGACCGCTCCGGTCAATCCTCATGCATCCATTGTGCATGCGGTCCTGATGGCATCGTGAAGGCCGCGACAAACGATGCGCGTCCGCGTGCGGCCTGCCGACGATCGAACGACGGACTCGCGACGTGCGACGCAATTCGATCACGTCGGTGCCGGAGCCGTCCGCAACCGATCGATGGGGCGCGAAGGTGTGAGCGGCCTGTCTCGAAGGCGTCGCGCGAAGCGATCCGAACCGCGGGCCGACCGCGCTCCACGCTTCCGGCGGCGGGTTGCCCGCAACGAGTTGACAGCGGGAGGCCACGGAACGATGTTGTCCACATCAACATCGCAGTCCGACTCGGCTCTCGTCGCTTCCCGGCGGCCACACTTGCCCTGCGCCCCGCGGTCCTCGATGGTGGGGGAGCCCTCCATGCCCCGCCGACCCGCCAAGCCCTACCACCACGGCGACCTGCGCCGGGCCCTGCTCGACGCCTCGATCGCGATCCTCGAGGAGCGCGGCGAAGAGGCGCTCACCCTGCGCGGCGCCGCCGCCCGCGCCGGTGTCTCGCACACCGCGCCCTACCGGCACTTCACCGACAAGCAGGATCTGCTCGCCGCCATCGCCGAGGAGGGTTTCGTTGCCTTGCAGAAGGCCATGCACGAAGCCGCGGCGCACGCGACGAGCGCCATCGACGCGGTCGAGCGCTGCGGCGTCGCCTACGTCGCGCTCGCGCTCGACCACCCCGCGCACTGCGGCGTGATGTTCTCGTGCAGCGCTTCCGAACTGCGCCGCAGCGCCGACGCGAGCCCACAGGTGCAGGCCTCCGAGAGCGCCGGCCAGGCGGCTTTCGACGGCCTCGTCCAACTGGTCGCGGCGGCCCAGCGCGAAGGTTCGATCCGCGCGGGCGACAGCCGCGACTTCGCGCACGTGGCGTGGTCGCTCGTGCACGGCATCGCGCAGCTCGCGCGCATGAAGATGCTCGAAGAAGAGGACAAGCGCGCGTGGGACCGCAGCGAGACGCTGGCGTTCACCGCCCGCGCGGTCGGCACGTTGACACGCGGTTTCGCGCCGCGTCCTTGAGTGCGCGCCGCGACGGGGCGCGCCCTACCATCCCAGGGTGACGACACCCGCCAACGGCATCACCCTTCGCGCGCTCCTCTCCGGCTTCGTTCTCGCCGTGATCCTGTGCGGCATGAACTCCTACCTGACGCTGTCGTTCGGCGTCATCGAGGAGGGGCCCACGATCGCCGCGCTGTTCTTCTTCGCGGTGTTCTGCGTGAGCAAGACGCGCATCACCGTGCCCGAGATGGTGATCGTCGCGACGATGGGGTCGGCGGGCGGGTCGCTCGGCTTCATCTCGAACTTCTTCGCGGCGAAGGCGATGACGGGCGAGCCGTACACCGTGCTCGAGATGTTCCTCTTCGCGCTCGTCTCGAGCCTCGTCGGCCTCGCGATGGTCGTGCCGTTGCGCCAGTTGTTGATCCTGCGTGAGACGCTGCCGTGGCCGGGCTCGAAAGCGGTCGCGGGAGTGATCCGCGCGCTCGTCGAAGAGAGCGATCCGCGTCAGCCGCGCATCCTGTTCGGCACGTGCCTCGTGTTGATCGCCTTCGTCGTGCTGAACACCGACGGCGGCTACGGCCTCATCCCCGACGGCGCCGCGCTGCCGTTCGGACTCGCCGCCATCGGCGGAGCCATCGCCTGGTCGCCGTTCGCGATCGGCGGCGCCTACCTGATGGGCATGCGCACGTGCGTCGGCTTCCTCGTCGGCGCCGTCGTGTTGATGACGCTGTCGAAACTCGAGCTGGTGCCGGCCGACGTCCGCAGCGCGCCGCATCGCTTCTTCTGGCCGGGCCTCGGCTTCCTGGTTGCGTCCGGCCTGACGATGATCGCCATCAACTGGCGCACGTTCGTCGACGCGTTCCGTTCGATCGCCGCGATCGGAACGAAGACCGACGACGACGACCCGATCATGTCGGGCCGCACGTTCCTCTTCTTCAGCACGGTCGCCTTCGTCGTCGCGGCGCTCGTGCTCCACTTCTTCTTCGACATCCCGATCCTGCTGGTCGTGATCCTGATCGCGATCGGCGGACTCGTGCAGAACATCATCGCGACGCGCGCCGCCGCGCAGACCGCGTTCAACCCGGCGCGTGTGATGGGCATCCTGCTGCAAGGCATCACGTCGCTGTACCCCGGCGCGAACTCGACCGGCATCAACCTCACGGGTGCCGGCTTCGTCGCCGGCTCGGGCGCGCAAGCCGGCAACTTGACCGGCGACATGGTCTACGGTCGCTGGTTCAAGGTCCCGTCGAGCCGCCAATTCTGGTGGCAGAGCGCAACCGTCGTGCCCTGTGCGCTCGTCGCGGCCTTCGTGTTCCAAGCCATCCACGCAGCCGACCCCTTGTTGCTCGACGGCGGCCGCCACGCCGCACCGGTCGCGAAGACCTGGGCCGCGAGCGCGCTCATCTTCGACGGCACGACGCCGCTGCCCGCGGGCGCGTGGACCGCGCTCCTCATCGGCGCCGCGGTCGGTGTCGTCTACACGCTGATCGAGCGCATCGACTCGCTGCGCCCGAAGCTGCCCTGCTCGATCGGCATCGGCCTCGGCATGGTGCTCTCGCCCGCGCTGTCGCTCGCCTTCTTCCTCGGCGGCGTGCTGATGTGGATCGTGCTCGGCCGCTGGCTGAAGTGGAAAGAGGTCACGCTCACCACGATCGCCGTCGCCGCGATCGTCGCCGAGGGTCTGGGCGGCGTCGCGAAGCCGCTGCTGACGATGGCCGGCCTGATCGAGCCCGGTGAAGGTCATTGACGGTGCGCGGCTCTGCGCGCGACTCGGGTTCCGCCAGCAGCGCGGCGCCGCGGGAGGCCGCGACCGGTGCGCGTCGCACCGTGATGCTGCTCGCGGTGGTCGTCGTCGCGGGACTCGTCGTTCTCTGCGCGTTCTTCGCGGGCCTCTTCGACGGGCGTTCCGCTGTGTTTCCGCAGCGTGCGGCGATCGAGAACGCCGCGCCTGAGAACGACGCGGAGCGTGCCGCCAGCAGCGCCGAACTCGTCCATGCACCGCGACCGATCGATGTGTTGCCCGAACCCGACGGGCGCGTCGCTCTCGACGACGACAGCGCCGCGTCCGCGCTCCGTGAAGAGGTCGGCGCCGATGCGGCTGCGACCGCTCCAGTGCTTCCGGCCGGTGAGCTCCATGTCGTCGTCCGCACGAACGGGCGACCTGCGGTCGGTGCCGTAGCCGTTCACACATATCCACGCGTCACGAGCGCCGATTTCGACGGAGACGCACTCGCGCGCGAGCCGCTCGTGGACGGCGTCGCGCGCTTCACCGAACTGCCGAGCGGGCTCATGATCGGCGCGGTGGAGATCGGCGCCGACCCTCCCTACAGGTTCTCGCTTGTCAATCCGAACCAGCGCGGCTTCGTCGTCACCATCGAACTCGGCGACGCCACCGTCCACGGACGAGTGCGAAACCCCGATGGCACCGACGCCGTTGGCGCCACCGTCGTCGTCAATTCGAGTGGGATCAAGGTTGTCACCACGACGAACGTCGACGGCTCCTATCTCGCGGGTCGTCACTTCCAGGTCGGTGGCTGCACTGTCGAGCTGAGAGGCAATGGACTCGAGGCCTATCCGCAGCGAACCGTCGGTCTCGTCGCCGCACAGGCGCACGACGTGTCCTTCGGACCGGGCAGTCGTCTCGTGCGTTGGCGCGGGCGCGTGATCGCGTCGGACGGCCAACCTGTTCGCGCCGACGACGGCTTCGCCGCGGGCTCCTTGGATCTCGTCACCATGGCAGGACGGGGCGCCCCCGTGAGCGTCGAGGTCGTGGATGGTGCGATCGACCAGTGGTTCGAGCCCGGCATCTACGCCGTGTCGACGCCCGTCGATGTTCACGCCGCCAGCGCGGCGTCAAGGAGTCGCGATCCGTCCACCCGGCAGCCACCAACGCGCGTGCTCATCGACCTGTCGCACGACCTCGAACAGGACGTGCTCCTGCCTGGCGCCGTCGTGCGTGGGCGGGTCGATCCGCCGACCGAGTCGCCCACGACCGCAGCATCGGAAGTCTGGAAGGGAGGGCCGATCGACACCCGCCCGACCATCCAACTGCGCGGCGCCATCGGCGTGACGTTCATCGAGGCCACCATTGGTGCGGACGGCGCCTTCCGTTTCGTGGGTCTCGCGCCCGGCACCTATGTACTGAGCTGGCACCCCAACCAAACTCATGAGTTCGTCGTCGCCGAGCGCGACCTGGCCGTGATCGAACTCGACCTCACGACGCCGTAGCACCATCGCGTCACGAATGTTTGCGCGCCTCGACGGCATCGCGACGAGCAGCCTGGTGCGGCTCAGCGCGGACGGTTCACGCGACTGACGGAGCGAGAGCCGGGAACGTTGGTCGGCATCGACACGGCGCGAGGAGCGCTCGTGTCTCGCTCACAGCCGATCCGTCAGGATCACACCGACACCGACCGTCGTCTGCGCGTGGTCGTAGTCGAGCAGCGTTTCGCCGTAGCCGCTGAAGACCTGCACGTACATGCGCGGGCCGTCGAGCGGGCCCCAGCTCCAATCGGCCTGGATGCCGCCGTGGTTGTCGCCGAAGTCGAGGTTGTTGCGCACGAGCAGCGACACGACGTGCCCCGCGTTCATCCACACCGCGACGACGTCGCCGTCGCCGAGGAAGTCGTCGATGTCGGGATTGTCACTGTCGTCACCGATGATCAACCACGGCCGCACGAAGACCGCGAAGTGCTCGCGCTCGAACGCGACCTGCGCGTAGAGGCGATCCCAACTGCGCGAGAGCGGCTCATCCTGACCGTTGCTCTGGTGCGCGTACGCGAAGTTGACGAAACGCAGGTTCCAACCCAGCGCGCTGCGGTCGATCGGCACGTTCCAGATCACCTCCGGCGCGTGGTCGGTCGAACGGAACGGCGACGAGTCTTCGTAGGCCTGCCAGTTCGACTGCTGCGTGTACGCGGCCCACAGCGACGAATCGAGCGGCAGATCGTCGAGCAGGCGCGCCTTGAAGCTGATCTGGAACTTGATCTCGACCTCGTCGAGCGTCGACGGCGTCTGCCCGAGCGTCGCGGACGTCGAGTCCTCGAGGTCTTGGTTGGGCTCGCTCGACCAACGCACCGGCAGCAGGTAGTTCTGGCCGTGGGCGACGGGCGCGAGCGATCGGCTGCGCGATTCACTGTCGCCCAACTGCCAGCGCTGCTCGAGGCGCGTGCGTGTGTCTTCCGGATCCGAAGCCGGCAGCACACACGCCGACGACACGAGTAGAGCGGCGTACGCGAGCGGTTTCACGAGCGGCGAGCATACGACCGCGATTCGTGCAGCGGTCACGCACTGCTGCGCGCGTCACACCGGCCGACGTCCGTGGCAGGGGTGCGCGCGATGCGTGTACCGACTTCCACCGAGCGCTGCACGGAACGCGTGTGTCGCAGCTTCCGCTTGCGCGTGCACGTGAGTCCGCGCTCGGGCCGGCGCCGGCAGTCGAGAGACGACGACGTCAGCGCCCCGCGACGCGCAGCTCCGTCACGAGTCCCTCGGCGCCGAGCTTCTTCGCCTCCTCGAGCAGGAACGCGAAGTCCGTGAACGGCTCGCCGCCGATGCGCGCCCAGTGCACACGACCCGTCGCGTCGACGAGGATCGTCGAGTGCAGCTCGATCTTCTCGAAGTCGTCGTAGGACGCGAAGCGCCGCGCGTTCTGGAAGTCGGTGTCGCTGAGCAGGGTCAGATCGAAGTCCGCCTGCTGCGTCGCGATCTCTTCCACCGCGTCCTTCGACACGGCGACCACGCGCGTGCCGACTTCGGCGAGGCGCTCGACGTGTTCTTCGGCGAGCTTCAACTGCTCCATGCAGTGCGGGCACTCTTCACCGAGATAGAAGATGACGAGCACGTTCGAGCCCGCCATGTCCGCGAGCGTCACGGTCGCGCCCGTGGCATCGAGCGCGCTCAGCTCGGGCGCGAGCGCCGGCCGGTAGAGGCTCGGCCCCACGACGTCGAGCACCGTCGCGCGGTAGGGGCGCTGCTCCATCATTTGCGCGAAACGCTCCGGCAGCACCGTTCCAGCCGGCGCCGCGACCACACCCGTCGCGCGCGCGGCCGCGAGGCGCGCATTGCCCGGGTCCGCTTCGCTCCACACGACTTCGAGTGCCGCCATCGCCGCCGCCGCGAGTTCGTCCTCGCCGAGCGCGTCGTAGCAGCGCACGAGCCCCGCGAGTGCGATGCCGTCGTGGAACACCGTCTCGAGCGAACGCTCGAACGCCGCCGCCGCGAGCTTCGCACTGCCGAGTTCGAGCAGCGCCTCACCCAACACGTCGTACGTGAGCGACGCCTCCTGCGGCGGATCGTCCTGCCACAACTCCTCTTGCCCCTCGGCCGCCTCGGTCAACATGCGGATGCCTTCGAGCACGTCGCCGCGCGCGATCGCGATGCGGCCCTTCAGCTCGACGAGCGGTGCGTCGACGCCGAGCAGCGCCTCGTCCGGCGCGCCTTCGCGCGTCGCGCCCTCACCGGCCGACATCTCTGCCAGCAACTTCTCGAGCTCCGCCACCGTCGCTTCCGCCGCGTCGACGTCGCCCAGGCCCAGATGCGCTCGCGCTTCGGCATACACGCGCAACATCGCGAGCGGCGGCGGCGCGTTCTCGCCCCACGGCAACAGCTCGCCGTCGAGCACGTCCTGCCAACGCTCCGCCATCAGCAGCGTGCGCAGCATCGTCCCGAGCGCCATCATGTCCCCGAACTCCGCCATCTCCGCCGGCAGGTTCGTCGGCGGCGGCGCAATCAAGAGTTGCTTCGCGCCGAGCAGCGCCGCCTCGTGCATCCCGAGCCGCGACTGGATGTAGCAGAGGTAGTCGAGGTTGTGGACGTAGTCCCAGTTGTTCTCCGGCAGCACCGCGTACTGCTCCATGTAGAGCTTCTCGACGCGCGTCGCGCGGTCCATCGCGATCGCGGCCTCGTGCCACATGCCGATGCCTGACAGCACGTGCCCCGGCATGTGCTGCAAGTGCCCCGAGCTCGGCGCGAGCGCTGTCAGACTTCGACACGAGTCGATCGCGTACTTGCCTTCCTTGCCGTCCCAGTTGTGCACGCGGTAGTGATGCGCGCCGATGTGGTTCGGATCGAGCTCGAGGATCTCGTCGAGCACCGCCTCGCGCCCGTACCGATCGCCCTCCTCGTCGGCAGCGAGGAGCCGCCCGACCGTCAACCAGTGCAGCGCCTTCACCTCGACGTTCTGCGGCTCGTCCATCAGCAGCCGCTCGAGGCGCACACGCACCGCATCTTTCGCCTTCGCCACAGCGCGCTCGTCGCCGGCCTTCTCGATGGCAGCCAGCTTGGCGAGCGCTCCCTCGACCTCGATGAAGCCGCGCTCGATCGGCGTCACACCCTCGATGCGCTTCACGGCCTCCGCCGCGAAATCCGACGCGCGGTCGTCGCCCAATCCGCCGACGCCGAGGCGCGCGAGTCCCCAGTACGCCATCGCGCACTCCGGGTCGAGTGCGAGGCACCACCTGAATGCGCGCTCCGCCTCGAAGAACCAGAAGCCGTGCAAATGCGCGAGCCCCTGGTCGAACCACTGCTGCACCTCCGGATGCGTGGACGTGATCGGCAGGTGCACCGACCCGATGCCGTCCATGGGCCACGGCCGCTGCCGCGGCCCGACGTCGAACTTCGCGCC
>JBIKNC010000256.1:0-6159 GCA_044358925.1 Planctomycetota bacterium
CCGCAACTTGTTGCGCGTTGAGGGCGAGGTCGTCACCCAGCACGCCCGCCGTCTTCTTCGCCGCGACCTTCGTGAGGATCGAGACGTCGTCGAGGATGGTCGCGATGTCGTCGAGGAGTGCGAAGAGACTGGATGCCATGGGCAGGGCGCGGGCGGCGCGGATGCGGTCGGCACGCGGAGCGGTGAACCCGAGCGCGGGGCGCGCACTCTACCGGCGCCGCGCCGTGCTCATTCGGCCTTCGTCAGGAACAGCCGATCGAAGCTGCGCGCGTCCTTGTTCGGGCCCGCGAGGCAGGCGAGGTAGACGTCGAGGCGGCCGTCGCCGTCGAAGTCGGCGAGTTCGACGCCGAGCTGTTGCGCAACGATCTGTGGGCCGACGAAGCGCTCCGTCGCGTCTTCGAACTTCGCGCCCGTGTTCGTGAGCACGCGCAAGGGCCCGAGGTTGGCGAGCACGACCTCGAGCTGCCCGTCGCCGTCGAGGTCCGCGAACTGCGCGTCGACCGTCGTGTCCTCGTCGACCGGCAACCAGGCCGCGGTCGCGTCGCTGAACAGGCCCTTGCCGTCGTTCAGGAACAGTCGGTCCTGCGGCGCGCGGCCCTGCCAGCCGACGTGCGCGAAATACAGATCGAGGTCGCCGTCCCCATCGACGTCGAACGGCGTGACCTTGCGCGCTTCGACGAGGTCACCGACGAACGGCAGACGCTCGCGGGTCGCGTCGCTGAAACGGCCTTTGCCGTCGTTCAGCCACAGCGCGTGCCCGCCCTCGAACGCGAGCACGATGTCGAGGTCGCGATCGCCGTCGAGGTCCGCGAACTGTGCGTCCTGCGTCGTCGCGGCTTCGCGCGGGAGGCGCGCGGCACTCTCGTCCGCGAAACCCACCTCGCCCGGCTCCGACGTGTTGATCAGCAGGCGATCCTGTCCGGCGCCGGCGACGAACAGGTCGAGTTTGCCGTCGCCGTTCACGTCGGCGTGCGCCACCGCGTTCGCGATCGAGTCGGGCAGCACGCCGAACACACGCTCGAACGCGACACCGCCGGACTCGCTCGCGACGCCGCGGTAGTACTCGTGCACGTCGCTGCGGCCGAGCAGGATGTCGTCCTCCGACACGAACACGATGTCGAGCCGGCCGTCGCCGTCGAAGTCCGCGACCGACACGTCCTCGGAGTCGTGCCCGGTCGACTGGGGCCCGAGGCGCTCCGGGTCGAGCTTCGGCAACCAGTCCGATGCGTCGACGAAGCGCCCGCCGCCCTCGTTGCGGAGCAGCTTGTTGGGCAGGAACTCCTGCGCGACCACGAGGTCCAGATCGCCGTCGCCGTCGAGGTCCGCAGCCTCGACGTCCATGCTGTTGCGCCCGACCGTGTCCTTCGCGGGCAGGTGGGTCGCGGTCGCGTCGCGGAAGTGCGGTTCGTCGGAAGCGACGAGCGAGGTCGAGAGAACGGCGGCGGCGATAGCGATCTTCATGGTCACGAACGCGCGAACGCGCACGGACCACCCGCACGCGCTCGCTCGACCGTCGAAGCGTCGCTCGCGCCGCACCATTCGCACGCACCTCGCGGGGAACGCGGCGCGCACTTCACGCCCGCTCAACCTGCGCGATGGTCGCCGGATCGTCGGTGCTTCACTCGGTCGGCGCCGCGCCCGCGCCCTCGATCGAACCCGTCTCGACGAAGCGCTTCAGGCACTCCTCGAACAGGAAGCGCCAGCCGTTCTCGAGCGACCCCACCACCGCCGCATCGACGCGTCCGAACAGGCTCTGCGTGAAGCGCACCGTCGTGACCCCGTCAGCCTCGGAGAGCCTCCACGTCATGAAGCTGCGATTCGGCCCACCCCACTCGGGGCTCGTGTCACCGACCGTCATCAGCAACTGGTTCGTCGTGAGCCCGATCACCGTGCCCCACACGAGCCCATCTCCGCCGCCGTAGTCCTCGAACACGCGCCCTCCGAGCTTCGGCTCGATCGTGAATGACACCGTCCGCGGACTCGTCATGAACGCGCGGTGCCACCACCCCGTTGCGTCGCCGACGAGCGCTTTCCACACCTTCGCCGCGGTCGCTGCGATGCGGATCTCCGCGACGACTTCGGCGGTGCCGAGTTGTTCCTTCTGCGTGTTCATGTCGATCACCTCGCCTTCTGTTTGCGACCACCGCCGCGTTCCACCACATCACGCAGCCCTTCGAGCGCGAGCGCCGCGCTGTTCGTGAACGGCCGCAGCCAACGCTCCGACAGCCGCCGGATCGGCACCGGGTTCAGGTGGTGCACCCGCTCGCGACCGCGTTCGACCACGACGACGAGCCCCGCCTCGACGAGCACCCGCAGGTGCTTCATCACGCCGAAGCGCGTCATCGCGAAGCCCTCCGCGAGCTGCCCGGTCGTGAGCGCCCCGCCGCGCAGCCGATCGAGCAGCGCGCGCCGCGTCGGATCCGCGAGCGCGCGCCACACCTCGCCGTCCTCCTCGGCGCGTGCCTGCTCCCTCCCGGCCAGCTTGCGTGCGGCGCTCATGTGACCATTGGGTCACATGTTGGCCGAGAGCGCAAGCCCCGCACGCTTCGAAGATGCGACGGAGGCGAGGCCGCGCCGTGCGCGGCCTCGCCTCCCCTTTCCGCTACAGATGAGCGCCACGGCGACCGAGCGCCCCGCCCGTCAGCTCACTTCAGGATCTCGCCCGCGATCTTGCTCGCGAGGCGGCCGTCGACCTGCGCCTTGTGGCGCTCGTTGACGGCCTTCATCAGGACGCCGAGCTGCTTCTTCTCGCTCACGCCGAGTTCCTTGGCGAGGTTCTCGAGCAGCGTCCGCGTTTCGGCCTCGCTCAGCTTCGTCGGCAGGTAGACCTGCAGGATGGCAATCTCTGCGCGTTCCTTGTCGGCCAGGTCGGGGCGGTTGCCCTGCGTGTAGACGAGTACCGATTCCTCGCGCGTCTTCACGCACTTCTGCATGACGGCGAATTCCTCGGCGGGCTCGAGCTCTTTGACGATGAGCTCGATGCGGCGGTTCTTCATGGCGGCGATCGCCATGCGGATGACGTCGCGGCGCAGCGTCTCGCCGGACTTCATCGCCTCCTTCATGTCGTCGTTGAGGCGCTGGAAGAGGCTCGGGGTGGTGTTCATTCTTCGGTCTCCTCGTCTTCCTCTTCGTCCGCTTCGTCGAGTTCGTCGACTTCTTCTTCGAGCTCTTCCTCGTCGTCGTCCGCAACCTCGGCGTCGTCGCCTTCGATCGGAGCCGCCGAGCGCGCGACCGGCGTGGCCGCGGAACTCGTGCGCGCCTCGACCTCGAGGTCGGCGGCGGTCACGACTTCGATGCCGACGAGCACGTCGTCGTCCTTGAGATTGACGAGCCGCACACCTTGTGTGTTGCGACCCATCGGGCGCATCTCGTCGGCCGGGATGCGGACGATCATGCCCGACGTCGTGATGAACATCAGGTCGTCACCAGTGCGCGTGACGCGCAGCGCGACGACGGGGCCGTTGCGCTCCGTGACCTTGATGTTGATGACGCCCTGGCCGCCGCGGCCTTTGATCGGATAGTCCGGGGCGAGCGTGCGTTTGCCGAAGCCGTTCGCACACGCGGTCGCGAGCGCAAGGCCCTGCGCGTCCGCGTCGCTCGGCAGCACGATCATCGAGACGACCTTGTCCTCGCCGCGCAGGCGCATGCCGCGCACACCGCGCGACACACGGCCCATCGAACGTGCGGCAGCTTCGTCGAAACGCACCGCGCGTCCGCCGGCCGAAGCCACGATGACGGAGTCGCCGGGCCGCGCGAGCGCGACCGACACGACTTCGTCGCCCTCGTCGAGCGAGATGGCGCGGATGCCGGTCTTCTTCGGGCGCGAGTAGGCCTCGAGCGCCGTCTTCTTGACGGTGCCGCCCTTCGTCGCGAACACGATCGAGCCTTCCTGATCGAAGCTCGCGACGCGCAGAACGCTCTGGATGCTCTCGCCGTCGCCGAGGTCGAGGAGGTTCTTGATCGCGCGGCCCTTGCTCGTCCGCGCGCCCTCCGGCATCTGGTAGACCTTCAGCCAGTAGACCTTGCCGAGGTTCGAGAAGCACAACACGTAGTCGTGTGTGCCGGCGACGAACAGCGAGCGGATCGCGTCGCCCTCCTTGCTCTCCGAACCCTTCACGCCGCGGCCGCCGCGGGCTTGTGCGCGGTAGGTTTCGAGCGACGTGCGCTTGACGTACCCGTCGCGCGAGAACGTCACCACCATCATGCCTTCGGTGATGAGCTCTTCGATGTCGAACGTGCCGTCGACCTCTTCCGCGTTGATCAGCGTGCGGCGGTCGTCGCCGTACTTGGCCTCGAGGTCGTCGATGTCTTCGAGCAGGATCGCGACCACGCGTTCGTCGCGCGCGAGGATGTCCTCGAGGTCGCGGATCTCGGTCATCAGGGCCTCGAACTCGGCTTCGAGTTTGTCGCGCTCGAGCCCGGTCAAACGACCGAGGCGCATGTCGACGATCGCCTGCGACTGCGCCGAGGAGAGCGCGAACGCCTCCATCAAGCGGCTCTTCGCCTGATCCGTGTCGTTGCTGGCGCGGATGATGCGAATGACCTCGTCGATGTTCGAGACTGCGATCCGCAGGCCCTCGACGATGTGCTTGCGTTCCTCGGCCTTGCGCAGCAGGAAGCGCGTCCGGCGACGGACGACGTCCTTGCGGTGGCGGATGTACTCGTCGATCAGACCACGCAGCGTGAGCGTGCGCGGCTGGTGGTCGACGATCGCGAGGTTGATGATCGAGAACGTCGTCTGGAGCGGCGTGAACTGGTAGAGCTGCTTCGCGACGACTTCCGTGTCCTCGCCCTTCTTCAGCTCGACCAGGAGGCGGATGCCGTCGCGGTCCGACTCGTCGCGCACGTCGGAGATGCCGGTGATCCGGCCGTCCTTCACGACCTCGACGATCTTCTCGATGATCGTGCCCTTGCGGACCTGGTACGGAATCTCCGTGAAGACGATCTGTTCCTTGCCGCCGCGGCCTTCCTCGACGACGTAGCGCGCGCGCACGAGCGCACGGCCGCGGCCGGTCGTGTAGGCCTGCTGGATCCCGCGCCGGCCCATGATCACGCCGCCGGTCGGGAAGTCCGGGCCCGTGACGAGGCGACACAAGTCGGCGAGCGTGACGTTCGCGTCCTTCAGGACCGCGCGGATCGCGGCGCACACTTCGCGCAGGTTGTGCGGGGGCAGGCTCGTCGCCATGCCGACCGCGATGCCTTCCGAACCGTTGCACAGGAGCTGCGGGAAGCGCCCCGGCAGCACGACCGGCTCGAGCAGACGCTCGTCGTAGTTCGGCTGGTAGTCGACGGTCTCCTTGTCGAGGTCCGCCATCAGCTCGACGGACTCGCCGTTCATGCGCGCTTCCGTGTATCGCATGGCGGCCGGGGGGTCGCCGTCGATCGAACCGAAGTTGCCCTGACCGTCGATGAGCGGATAGCGCAGCGAGAAGTGCTGCGCCATGCGCACGAGCGTCGGATAGATGACCGACTCGCCGTGCGGGTGGTATTCGCCGGACGTCGTGCCCGCGATGTTCGCGCACTTGCGGTACTTCGCCGTCGGGCGCAGCCGCAGGTCGTTCATCGCGACGAGGATGCGGCGCTGAGACGGCTTGAGTCCGTCGCGCACGTCGGGCAACGCGCGGCTGTGGATGACGGAGAGCGCGTAGGTGAGATAGCTCTCACTCATCTCGCGCTCGATCAGGCGCGGCTCGATGCGTCCCGCCGGGGTCGGCTCGGATCCGGTCTCGGTCATGGGGTGCGAGGGCGATCGAGGGGTGTGCGAAGCGAGCGTCAGGTCGGCGCAGGAAGCGCGACCGCGAGCCGGGTAGTATCGCCAACGAACGCGTGCGAAGCCAGCAGCGGCGTGCCTCGCGGACGTGTTCCGAGGGTGCCTGGAGCGGCTCGGCGCGGCCCCCACCACGCGGCCCGATCGACGATGTCCCACCCGCCTCTCGCGCGCGCTCTCGGGCGCATCCCCTCGGGCCTGTTCGTCGTCACGACGGTCGCGGAGGGCGGGCCGCTCGGCTTCCTCGGTTCGTTCGTCCAGCAGGTCGGCTTCGCGCCGCCGACGGTCGCCGTGGCGGTGGCGACAGGGCGCGAACACCTGGCCGCGATGCGCGCGTCGAGGTGCTTCGGCGTGAGCGTTCTCGACGCCGCCAGCAAACACGCCATGCCGCC
>JBIKNC010000257.1:0-6144 GCA_044358925.1 Planctomycetota bacterium
TGCCGGTCGCGGACGAGCAGAGCCAGAAGTTCCGCGAGGCCGCGCACGTGGTCGGCGAGCGCTTCTACCACAACGATCTCAAGGGCCTCGACTGGGACGGACTGACGGAGCGCTACGCCGAACTCGCCGCGAACACACGCACGAGTCAGGAACTGAACCGCGTCGCGAACCTGTTGTTCGGCGAACTCGAGGGCTCGCACCTCGCGATGTCCGGCGGCCCGTCGTTCGACGGTCCGGGTGCGTCGACGGGGCACCTCGGTGTGTTCGTCGAGCCGGCGCCCGGCGGGTTCCGCATCACACGTGTGTTGCCCGATGCGCCTGCGGCGATCGGCGAACGGGCGTTGATCGTCGGCGACATGGTCACCGCGGTCGACGGTGCTGTGTGTGCGGCGGACGGCGCATTGCCGACCGCGGACTTCGCGACGTTCTTCGAAGCGCGTCGCGATCAAGAGGTGCTGCTCGACGTGACACGTGCGAGCGGTGTGCTCGAACGCCTCCTGCTGCGCACCGTGCCGTTCGAACGCATCGTCGATCTCGCCTACGAGGACGACGTTCGTCAACGGCGTGCGCGCGTCGAGGAACTGTCGGAGGGCCGCCTCGGCTACCTGCACATCCGCGGCATGAGCACGCCGTCCGTGCGCGACTTCGAACACGACCTCCACGCGGCCGCGGCCGGCAAGGACGGCCTCGTGATCGACGTGCGCGACAACGGCGGCGGTTCGACGGCCGACATCCTGCTCGCGTCGCTCACCGCGCCGCGCCACGCGTGGACCCTGCCGCGCGGCGCCGACCCGGACACGACGCCGCGCGACGCGTACCCGCGCGACCGCCGTTTGATCCACGGCTACAGCCGCCCGATCGTCGTCCTCGTGAACGAGTACAGCTTCTCGAACGCCGAGATCTTCGCGCACGCGATCAAGACCACGGGCCGCGGCCGCCTCGTCGGCACTGCGACGTTCGGCGGAGTGATCTCCACCGGCGGCACGACCCTCGTCGACGGCACGCGCGTCCGGCTGCCGTTCCGCGGTTGGTTCCTGCCCGACGGCACGGACATGGAGAACCACGGAGCGGTGCCCGACCTCGACGTGCCGCGCTTGCCCGGCGACGAGGCCGCCGGTGTCGACATGCAGCTCGAACGCGCGACCTCGGACCTGCTCTCACGCCTGCCGCAGTGACAAGAGCGGCCGCTCGTGCCGCGGACCGAAGGCATAGGTGCAGAGAGCGTCGAGCGCTTCGCAGCTCGACGTGTCGATCAGCGCACCGGCGCGCCCGCTTCCGCCGTTGCCGCACGCGGCAGCGCGTCGTCGAGCGTGATCATCGCGTAGGCGGTCGCGAGCACCGGATTGCCTTCCCACCAGCGCGGGCTGTTCTCGTTCAGCCACGAGCCGTCGGGGCGTTGCAGCGACACGAGTCGGCCGGCGAGTTCGCTGCGCCAGTCGTGCGCGATGCCGTCGGCGTCGACGATGGTCTCCTCGCCGTAGGCGTGGAGCGCCTTCGCCATCGCGTTGAAGTAGTAGAAGAGGCCCTGGTAGGGGGCGGCTGGGTCGCCGGAGGCTTCGAAGCCGGGGTTCAGGTCGAGGGTGTAGTTGGCGCGGATCCACTCGAACGCGGCGACGACACGCGGGTCGCTCTTGTCGACGCCGGCGAAGAGGTAACAGCCGAGCAGCGCGTAGGTCATCGAGCCGTAGGAGCGCGGGCTCACCGAACCGTCGGGCAGGGTGACGGTGCCGGCTTTGCTCTGGCCGGGCGCGTAGCCCGCGCCGCCGTCGTTGCCGGGGCGGATCGTCACGCCGCCTTCGACGAGGACGAGGTCGTTGCTCTCCGTGCGGTTCTGCGTGCGTTCGAGGAAGGCGACCATCTTCGCCAGGGCCTCGTCGTCGTCGCTGATGCCCGCGGCTTCGAGTGCCGAGGCGGCGAGCCACACGTTCGAGAGGTCGGGGCGCTCGTCGCCGCCGTAGCCGATGCCGCCGTAGTACTTGTGGTCCGGGCCGTAGCCCTCGCCCTCGTCGGCTTGCAGCACACGCAGGAACTCGGTCGCGCGTCGCACACGTTCCGCGTCGGCCGGATCGCCCGTCTCCGTGAGCGCGAGCACCGACGCACTCGTCACGTAGTTCGTGAGCGCACCGCCGACGTGGATCGAGCCGTCCTCGTGTTGCAGCGAGCGCAGGTGTGCGAGGCCGCGCGTGATCGCGGCTTCGTGTTCGGCGCTGCGCTGGTCCTTCGGCACGGCCATCAAGGCACTCGTGACGAGCGCCGTGATGCCCGGATCGGGGCGGCCGCCCGCGCCCCACAGGCCGCTGTCGCCTTCGGTCGTCGCGACGAGGAAGGCCGAACCGCGCACGAGGGCGACGTCTGCCGCGGCGCGATCGGCGGGCGTGTACTTGGGCAGTGCGGTGGCGGTGCTCGGCGCGGCGACTTCGATCTTCTTGATCGCCTTCGCGGCCGCCGCGAGTGCGAGCACGCGTTCCGCGGTCGCGCGCACCGCTCCGCCGGCGCCGTCGATGCGACCGTCGGGTGTGATCTCCGCTTCGGTGCGCTCGACGAGCAGCAGCGCCGCTTCCGCTTCGAGTTTGCCCAGTGCCATGGGCGTCGTCGTCGGCACGCGCAGGAAGGCCTCGGCCTTCTGGAGCGCCGCACCGGCCGTCGCACCGTCGTACAGCGCGAGAGCGCGCGCGGCGGCGATCGTCTGTTCGAGCGCGGCGAGCGGATCCGCGTCCGCGGCGCAGATCGCGCCGTCGTCGCGCTGCCGCGCGGCGAGTGCGTCGAGCGCGCGCGTCACGAACGGACCTTCACTCGCGGTGTAGGCGCGCGGCGAGAGGGCGAGGGCCGCGAGCACGAGCGCCGTCTCACCGACGTCGCCGTACGAGCCGTCTTCGCGCTGCTGCGAGCGCAGCCAGCGGATGGCGTTGTCGCACAGGTCCTTCGCGTCCTCGGACGAGCGGCGCGGCGCGGCGCGCTCCGCCTCCTGAGAGACGGACACGAGCGGCCCGCAGGTCGGCAGCGCGGTGAGCGCTTTCAGCGTCGCGGACGGCGACGAGAGCGACGACAGCGAGAAGGCGGGAACGAGACCGAGGAAGAGCGTGGTGAGCATGGCTTCGGGCCGCGCGTGCTGTGCGCGTCGCCGCGCACGAACGGACCGCGCGGGCGCGGGTTCGATCGAGGCACAGAAGTTAGCCGGTCCGACCCCGGGGCAACGACGAATGAACGCGCGCTGCGCCCGCTCGAGGCCTGACCCCTTGCGGGCTGCCGCTCCCTCAGCCGCTCACTCACCCGGCGCGAGCTTCACCGCCGTCCCGTAGGCCAGGAACTCGGCCGCGCCCGCGGTGATCTCGGTGCCGCTGAAGCGCAGCCCGACCACGGCATCGGCGCCCAGCGCGCGCGCCTCGGCCGTCATGCGGTCGAGCGCCTGCTCGCGCGCCTCGGCCATGAGCTTGGTGTAGTCGTCGATCTCACCGCCGACGAGGTTCTTGAACGCGGCGGTGATGTCCTTGCCGAGGTGGCGTGCGCGCACCGACGAGCCACGTACGAGCCCGAAGGTGTGGGTGATGCGTCGGCTCGGCGCCGAGTCGGTGGTGCACAAGAGGATCTCGTAGAGCTTCAACGCAGAACGTCCGTGTAGGGGTCGTGCGGCAGCGTACGGCTCCGCCAGCGCAACGCGGCGACGAGGAGGACCACGCCGCCCGCGATCCAACATGAGGCACACGACGGGACGAGCAGTCCGTCCCAGCTCTCGTCGCCGAATGCGCGCAGGAGCACGAGCGCGAGTGCCGACAGGGCACCGAGCGAGAAGAGCGTGAAGCCGCCGCGCTGCAGGAGGCGCTGCAGCAGATCGCGTTCGAGTCGCTGCCACTCCGCGTCCTGCGGTTCGCTCGGTGCGACCTGCCGCGCGAGCACGGCCAGCGCGCGCACGTCGCGCACTTCGCGCACCAGTGTCGGTTCGCTCGCGAGTCGGCGCTCGAACTCTGCGCGTGCGGACGGATCGAGTTCGCCGTCGGCGTAGGCCATGGCGAGCAGCTCGTCGCGTGTCGGTTCTCGTTCTTCGGAACGCATGGGAGGACTCATCGCCGCGCACCAGAGCGCGGACGCGTGGGCTCGTTCTCGAGCGGTCGACTGTTCTCCGCGAGTTCCGTCGCGAAGTCGTCGCCGATCACGTCGCGCAGGCGGCGACGTGCATGGAAGAGCCGCGACATGACGGTGCCTTCGGGCACACCGAGCGCCCGGGCGATGTCGCGGTAGGAGAGTTCGTCGAAGTGGCGCAGGGCGAGGATCTCGCGGTCGCGCGCACCCAGGCGTTCGAGCGCGCGGCGGAAACGCTGCGCCAGTTCCTCTTGTTCGAGCCGTTCATCGACCGGAGCTTCGTCGCTCGCGATCTCCCACGCGCCGCGCGGATCGTCGGCGTCGTGTGCGTCGAGGCTCGTCGCGCGCAGACGTTTGGCGCTGCGCAGGAAACTGAAACACGTGTTGCGCAGGATGCGGTGGAACCAGGGCAGGAACGGTTCGCCGTCGCGGAACGTCTCGCGCGCGCGGTAGACCTTGACGAACGCCTCCTGGCACAACTCGAGCGCGTCGTCGCGCGAACCGACCAGGCCGACGGCGACGTGGAAGGCGCGAGCGCGAACGCTCTCGACGAGCAGTTCGAAAGCCGAGCGGTCCCCGAGTTTGACGGCGCGCATGAGGCGCGTGGTCTCGTGTTCGGCGTCGGCGGGGAGGCCGCCGGCAGGGAGACTCGGCGGCAGGCTGTTCGGGGAGCCTTGCGGCGCGTGGCGATCGAGCGGGTGGGGGGTGCTGTCCATCGACGGGGCGCTCTTACACGCGCCGCGCCGGTTCATTCACGGCGCCCGCAGATTCTGCCGCGAGCGGCGTCGCGGCGCTGGACGTTGCCGAGCCGGCTGTCGCAGCGCCGGCCGTTGCCGCACGGCGCTGCGCGGCGCGCGGCGCGACGAACGTGGCGAGCCAGCCGAGCGTGCGGTCGATCGCGCCGGGCCCGCCGAGACGTGCGGCGGCGAGTTCGAGGCCCGCGCGTTGCGCGTCGCGCGCCGCACTGGGCCCGAGCAGCGCCTCCAGATCCGCCGCGACGGCGGCCGTCGGCCCGTCCCCGTGGAAGCTGTACTCGGGGACGACGCCGCGCCCGGCCAAGAGGTTGACCGCGGCCACGTGCGGCACGGTCAGCAACCGGCGCGAGAGTGCCTCCTCCAAGCGACTCAGGTGGTAGATCACGACCATCGGCAGGCGATGGTGCAGCACGTCGAGCAGCACCGTCCCCGAGACCGCGAACGCGGCGCGGCAGCGCGGCAGCACCGTGTGCAGGTCGCCGCGATCGACGTCGACGCGCGCTTCGAGCCCGGCGCTCTTCACACACTCGCGCGCGAAGTCGGCCAGGTCCGCTCGACCGACCGCGACACGAGCGCGCACGGTGGCGAGCGCACTGCCGGGCGGCGCTTCGGCGAGGCGCGCGAGCATCCACGGCAGGTTGCGGCGCACGACGCTCGCTCGGCTGCCGGGCAGGAGCGCGAGCGGCCCGTCCTCACACGGCGACTCGCGTCGCGGCACGTCCACGAGGCGGTCCTGCAGCGGATGGCCGACGTGCGCCGCGCGCACGTTGCGCGCCGCGAACCACGGCACCTCGAACGGCAGGATCGAGAGCCCGAGGTCGACCGCCTTGCGATAGCCGCGCACGCGCCACGGCGCCCAGCCCCAGTACTGCGGCGTGACGAGGTGCACGACCGGCACGCCGTAGCGCCGCGCGAGTCGCCCGAGCGGCACGTGCAGCGCCGGCGAGTCGACCAGCAGCGCCGCGTCCGGTCGTTCGTCGCGCAGCACACGCGCCGCGTTCGTGAGGAGCCGCAGGTAGAAGGGCAGTGCTCCGATCACACCGAGACCCATGCGCGCCTGGCTGACCGGGTCGCCGATCGCGCGCACGCCGAGCTCTTCGAGCCCCGGGCTGCACAGGCCAACGTACGCGACGTCGCCGAGCCGCGCCGGTGTGCGCAGCACGAGCGTGCGTGCGTGGATCTCGCCCGACGCCTCGGCGCAGGAGAGGAAGACGCGCGCACCGACCAGCGGCCGGGTGGCGGGCACGGGCGTCGGTTCGGCGCTCGTGCCCAGGTAATCGAGCACCTCGGCGCTGCGCGTCTTCGCGTCCAG
>JBIKNC010000258.1:0-6140 GCA_044358925.1 Planctomycetota bacterium
CCGGCCAACCTGACGGAATCTGCTACGGCACCGTACCGACACCCCGCACTTCGCCCCCGCCGTGACGGCTACGTGTCTGACACCGTACGCGTCACGACTCAGCCGTTCAAAGCCATCGTCACGACCTCGAACACGTCCTTGCTCAAACCGCTCGTCCCCGCGATGCGTTCGAGTTCGAGCTTCATCAGGGCCTGGCGCTTGGTGTCGTAGCGCTTCCACTGGTTGAAGGACTTCGCGAGGCGCGACGCGATCTGCGGATTGAACGCGCCGATCGCGATCACGTGGTCCGCGACGAAGCGGTAGCCGGCGCCGCTCACGTCGTGGAAGCCCGTCGGATTGTTCGCCGCGAAGGCGTGCACGACCGAACGCGCGCGGTTGGGGTTCTCGAGCGTGAAGTCCGGGCGCTTCGTGAGTTCGCGCACGCGGTCCGGGGCGCCGGGCATCTGGCTCGTCGACTGCACCATGAACCACTTGTCGAGCACGAGCGGGTCGCCGTGCCAACGCTCGTGGAACGCGTCGAGGGCGCGCTTGCGCTCCGGCACGTCCATCTCGACCAGACAACCCAGCGCGTTCTGCTGGTCGGTCATGTTGTCGGCCGATTCGAAGTGCTTCCACGCGATGCCGGCCGCGTCGGAGTGGCCCGTCGACGACAGGTAGGCGAGCAGCACGCCGTTCAACTCGCGCCGCTGCGCGTCGGCCTGATCGAGCTGGTAGGCGCCCTTCGGCCGCGTCGCCTCGTACAGCGCCAGAATCTGCGCGTGGTGTTCGCTCGCGAGCCGGCGCCGCAGCTCGACACGCGCCACGTGCAGCGCATCCGGATCGATCACGTCCATCGCCTGCGCGAGCGTCGTCTCGCCCGGCAGCACGAGCAGCGCCGCCTTCATCGCGCCGTCGATGCGCGTGTCGGCCAGCACGTCCGCGAACGCCGCGAGGTGCAACGCCGTCGGCACCGCGGCCGCGCCCTTGCGCGCGCTCTCGAGGATCAACTTGCCGAACAGACGCTGGCCCGCGTCCCAGCGATTGAAGTCGTCGTCGTCCTTGCCGAACAGGAACGCGAGCTCGGCGTCGCTCTGTTGGTATTCGAGATCGACCGGCGCCGAGAAGCCGCGCAGGATCGACGGCACCGCGCCCGCGGGCACGGCGGCGAAGCGGAACTCCTCGCGCAGCTTCGTGAGTTCGAGCACCGCCTCCGTCGCGCCCCCGGGCACGCCGCTCGTGCGCAACGGCACGCGCGCGCCGTCCGCTCCGACGAGCGCGAAGCGCACCGGCACGTGCAGCGGCTCGAAGCCCTTCGCATGGTTCTTCGGCGCGCGCTGCTCGAACGCGACCACCAGATCCGCGCCGTCGCGCCGCACCGTCACGCCGAGCCGCGGCGTGCCCGGTTGCAGGTACCAGCGCTCGAACTGCGCGAGATCGCGGCCGTTCGCCTCGGCCATCGCCGCACGGAAATCGTCGCACGTGACCGCTTGGCCGTCGTGCCGCTCGAAGTACAGATCCATGCCGCGCCGGAAGCCGTCCTTCCCGAGCAGCGTCGCGTACATGCCGATGACCTGCGCGCCCTTCTCGTACACCGTCGCGGTGTAGAAGTTGTCCATCGCGATGTACGACTCGGGCCGGATCGGGTGCGACAGCGGCCCGCCGTCCTCCGCGAACTGCACCGCGCGCAACTGACGCACGTCGTCGATGCGCTTCGTGCCGTGCGACGTCATGTCACCGGTGAACAACTGGTCGCGATACACGGTGAGGCCTTCCTTCAGCGTGAGCTGGAACCAGTCGCGACACGTCACGCGGTTGCCGGTCCAGTTGTGGAAGTACTCGTGCGCGATGACGGCCTCGACCGCTTCGAAGTCGGCGTCCGTCGCCGACTCCGGCCGCGCGAGCACGAACTTGGAGTTGAAGATGTTCAACCCCTTGTTCTCCATCGCGCCCATGTTGAAGTCGCCGACCGCGACGATCATGTAGACGTCGAGGTCGTACTCGCGACCGAAGGCCTGCTCGTCCCAAGCCATCGATTTGGCGAGCGAACGCAGCGCGTGCTCACACTTGTCGATGTTCTGCGGCTCGACCCAGATCTCGAGCGCCACCGTGCGACCCGACACCGTCGTGAACGTGCCCGCGTGGCACGCCAAGTTGCCCGCGACGAGCGCGAACAGATAACTCGGCTTCGGCCACGGGTCCTCCCACTTCACGCGCGTGAGTCCGTTCGCAAGTGTCTTCTCCTCGACGCGGTTGCCGTTCGACAGCAGCACCGGGTACTTCGTCGCATCGGCCGTGATCACCGTCGTGTAGCGCGCCATCACGTCCGGCCGATCGAGGAACCACGTGATGCGGCGGAAGCCCTGCGCCTCGCACTGCGTGCAGAAGTTGCCCGACGACTTGTAGAGGCCCGACAACTCCTTGTTGTCCTGCGGCCGGATGCGCACGACCGTGCTGAGCTCGAACCGATCCGGCACACGCCGCAGCGTGAGCTTCTCCTCCGTCATCTCGTACTCGCCACTCGCGAGCACCTTGCCGTCGAGCTTCACCGAGACCGTCTCCAGTCCCTCCCCGTCGAGCACGAGCGGCGCCCCCTTCACGCCCTTCGGATTGCGCCGCACGTCGAGCCGCGCGCGCACCGTCGTCCACTCTTCCCCCAGCTCGAACTCGAGGTCGACGCGCTCGACCGTGAAGTCCGGCAGCGTGTAGTCCTTGCGGTGGACGGCTTGGGGAGCGGGGGCGGCGGTGGCTGTTGCAGAGCTGGTCATGTTCGATCTCCGGACGACTTCGCGGCCCAGCAGGATATCGGCGCGAGCACGAACTCCGTGTGATGTCGAGAGTCGGACGGACACACCCACTGCGCACACGGGCAGCACGGGAGCTGAACCCCCGGGACGTAAGCTCTTCGGCCCCATGCGCCTCGTCCTGGCATCCACGTCCGCCTATCGCCGCGAGCTGCTCGGGCGGCTCGGCGTGGCGTTCGAGACGGCGGCGCCGGACGTCGACGAAGGGGCGTGGAAGGGGCGCGGGCTCGCGCCGCGCGAGGTGGCGCGGCAGCTCGCGCGCGCGAAGGCGGAGGCGGTGGCGCGCGTGGTCGGCGACGGAGCGACGGTGATCGGGTCGGATCAGGTGTGTGCGCTCGGGAGCGAGACGTTCGGCAAGCCGGGAACAGCAGAGCGCGCGTGTGAACAGCTCGCGCGGCTCGCCGGGCGCACGCATGAACTGCTGACGGCGGTGTGTGTGGTCGGGCCGGTGCGCGGCGTGTGGGAACACACCGACGCGGCGCGCCTCTCGATGCGCGCGCTCGACGCGGCGAGCATCGCGCGCTACGTGGCCGCCGACCGGCCGCTCGACTGCGCGGGGTCGTACAAACTCGAGGCGCGCGGCATCGCGCTCTTCGAGAAGCTCGAGTGCGCCGACCACACGGCGATCGTCGGGTTGCCGCTCGTCGCGCTCACGCTCGAACTCGTGCGCCGCGGCTGGGTGCTGCCGTGAATCCGGCGCCGCGTCCGAGCAAGCTCTCGCCCGACGAAGTCGAGCGGGGCCTCGCGCTCTCGATCAAGGAAGGCGTCGGCTTCGCGCTGATGGTCGGCCTGGCGGAGACGTACATCTTCGTCGACTCGGTGCGCCTCGGTGCGACGCCGTTCGTGCAAGGGTTGCTGGTGACGCTGCCGTTGTTCCTGGGCTCGCTCGGTCCGCTGCTGACGTTGAGCGTGCTGACCAAGCTGCGCGACCGGCGGCGACTGGTCGCGGTGCTCAACACCATCCAGGGCCTGAACCTCGCGGTGATCGGTGCGCTCGACTACTTGGCGCTCTCGACGCCGTACACGCTGCTCGCGAACTACGCGCTGCACCAGGTGCTCGGGCAGGCGGCCGGCACGGCGTGGACGTCGTGGTTCGGCGATTTGATTCCGAGCGGCATCCGCGGCCGTTATCTCGCGCGGCGCAACGCGTTCGTCTACACCGGCATCGGCGTCGGCATCCTCGCGGGCGGCGCGATCCTGCAGGCGCTGAAAACCGGCGGCGAAGGCATCGGCGGCGACAGCGGACGCGGCTTCGCGGTGCTCTTCGCGCTCGCGGGCATCGCGCGCCTGTCGTGTGCGTGGATGATCCTGCGCACGCCCGAGCCGCGCTTCGCCGGCGTCGCGCCCGGCGCGCGCGTGAAGCGTTTCCTCGCGACCGAACGCGGCTCGTCCGCGTGGCGCCTGGTCGTGTTCGGCTTCTGCTTGCAGGCCGCGCTCTACGTGTCGGGGCCGTACTACGCGCCCTACATGATGGAGGACCTCGGCTTCGAGTACTGGCAGTACACGGCCGCGTCGCTCTCCGTCACGGCGGCGCGCATCGCGCTGCTGCCGGCCTGGGGGCGCGCGGTCGATCAGCTCGGCGCGCGACCCGCGTACCTGACGGGTCTCGTGCTGCTGTCGTTCGTGCCGCTGCCGTGGGTCTTCATGGAGCACTTCTACTGGGTGCTCATCGCGCAAGCCTTCTCGGGCCTCGCGTGGTCGGGGTACGAGGTGTCGATGTTCGGATTGCTCGTGTCGTCGAGCTACCGCGACACCCGCGCGCACCTCTCGGCGATCCAGCAGTTCGTGAACGGCTGCGGCCAACTCCTCGGCGGCATGCTCGGGGCGTGGATCGCGAGCCTCGCGAGCAACGACCTGCGCGTCGTGTTCGCGGTCGGCACGGTCGCGCGGCTCGTGTTCGCGTTCGCGGCGCCGTGGATGCTGCCCAGCATGGCGCGCGAAAGGGTCGTCGCGCGGCGCGAGGTCTTCATGCGCGTGGTCGGCTTCCGTGCGGGCGGAGGGCTGAGCCACAGGCCGGACTTCCCGATCCCGGAGCGCGACGACGAGGACGAGCTGGGCGACGAGAACGAGAAGCGCGAGGAGCGCGCGTGACGCGATGACACGCGACACGCGGACACATGACGCAGCGCTCACGCGGCTGCTCGTGGTCCAAGCGGCGCGCAGCGCGTACGCGTGGTTGCCGACGGCGTTCTTCCTGTTCTCGGCGCGGCTGGGCGACGAGCAGGCCCTCGTGCTGGCGGGTGTGTACTACGTCGCGGAGGTCCTGCTCGAACTGCCGTCGAGCTACGCGAGCGATCGACTCGGGCGGCGGGCGACGCTCGTGGTCGCGATGGTGATGCTCGCGCTCGGCGGCTTCGTCGTGGCGGGCGCGAGCGGGTTCGCGGCGTGTGTCGTCGGCCAGGTGCTGGTCGCCGGCAGCAGCGCGTTCGTGAGCGGCACGGACACGGCGTTCCTGCACGACCATCTGCGAGCGCGCGGGCGACTCGCGGAACTCGGCGCTTGGGAGTCGCGGAGCGCGAGTGTGGGCTTCGCGTCCGCGGCGCTCGCGTGTGTCGTGGGTGGAGCGGCGAGCACGTTGTGGCTCGGTGCGGGCTACGCGCTGTCGGGCGCGGCGGGTGTCGTCGGAGTGATCGCGGCGCTGGGACTGGCGGACGTGCGCTCCGAGAGTGAACGCGCGGGCGGCGGCCGCGGCGAGTGGGCGCAACTCGCCCGCAACTTCGCGCGGCCGCGCCTGCTGTGGGTGTTCGTGTTCGCGGTCGCGATGCAGGTCGTGAACCACGTGCCGCTCGAGTTCCACCAGCCGTATCTGGCAGCAGCGGGTGTGGACTTCGGTGGTGGCGAGCGGCCCACTCTCGTCGCGGGACTCGTGCTCGGCGCGATGATGCTGCTCGGTGCGTTCGCGAGTCGCGCGTCCCCGCGCTTCGGCGAGGTGCTGGGCGAGCGGCGCGCGCTGCTGTTCACCTTCGTGCTCCAGTGCGCGATCGTGTGGACGATGGCCGCCGTCGTGCATCCGCTGGTAGCCGTCGTGCTCGCGGCGCGCGGTGTGCCGCACGGCCTGGCGCAACCGCTGCGCAACGTCATGGTGCACCACGAACTCGACGGCAACCTGCGTGCGACGTGGTTCTCGCTGCAGTCGCTGGTGGGCAGCGCCGTGTTCTCGCTGACGTTGTTCGCGAGCGCCGGTGTGATCGCGAGCGGTACGGCGAGCCTCGCCGCCGGCGAACTCGGTCGCGTGCTGACGGGCTACGGCGTCGGCGCCGCGCTCGTGCTCGTCTGCCTGGCGATTCCGCGTCTGCGCTGAGAATACGGTGCCGTAGCAAACTTTCTCACGAAGCGCGGCGCCCCTGGCGCGTGCTGCGC
>JBIKNC010000259.1:0-6082 GCA_044358925.1 Planctomycetota bacterium
AGGCGAACGCGGCGCAGCCGCGTTCGCCTCCGACGCAAGGCGCAGTGCCGACCAGCGCTCGCCTCACATCGAAAGTGCCGGATCTGGTGACAGGGTGCCTGGCACCGTACGCGTCACAGCTCCCCGGCCCAGCGCTGCGCCGCCGACAGCGACGCGGCCTCGTTCTCCACGTTCTGCAGCCACTGCGACTTCATCTCCTGCAGCGGGTCCGTGCCACCGAACATGCCGGCCATGCGCTCGAGGAAGTACTCGTCACCCGTGTGCCAGTACGCATAACCGCACGTCGACGCCGTGTTCCAGCGACTCACGTCCGGCGAGAAGCCGTCGCTCGGAATCTGACCGACGTTGCACCACACCGGCGCGGTGTCCGCGATCGGACCCATCGCGTACATGTTGTACGGCGCGTCGATCGTCTGGTTCCAAGCCTGCGGCGACACGAAGCCCTGGTAGAAGTTCACGAGCACGTCGAGCGTCATGGCCGTGTGCGTCGCGTCCGCTCCACGGAACACCGTTTCGAGCACACCGTTCAACGCGTTGTCACCGATCGAGGTCTCGAACGCTTGCGCGCCGCGATAGTTGCCGTCGAGCACTTTGTCGTTGACCTTCGCGTAGATGAGTCCCGAGCACGGCACCTGTCCGTTCGCGGCCGTCTGCACGAACGTCTCGAACCACGGCTTGTTCGCCGTGCGCCACGCCGGCGACTGGAACGCGTAGGCCGCCGCCATCGTGTCGCCGTACCAGCCCTCGTGGCGTTGGAACGCATAGCCGTTCTGCGGGAAGGCCTCGACGTAGATCTTGTCGCCGTACAGGCTCGAGCTGCCCCCGTTGCCGGCGGCGTTCGTCGGATACAGGTTGTGCGTGATGCGTGTGAGTTCGGCCTGCATGAACAGGTCGTCCTTCGCGAGCGAGTCGTTGCCGAGCCACGCCAGCACCTTCATCGAGCGCGTCGCTCGGATCAGGTGCGTGCCGAGGATGTAGCCGTAGCTCGCGAGCAGCGCCTGGTAGTCCGGCGTGCGACCTTGCGCCGCGACCGCGTCGCGTTGGAAGCTCGGCGCATTGTTGAACCCGAACGGGTTGCCGGAACTGATGCCGATGAAGAAGTTGTGCGGCATGTAGTCGTTCGGCGTGCCGTCGACCACGAGGTCCGTCACTTCGAGCGGCGTTCCGTTCAACCGGTAGAGCGACGTCGCATGGCGGTCCATCACCATGCGGTGGTGCGTCTGGTGGTAGCGGTAGCCGTCGATCGACGCCGAGTCCGCCGTCTGCAGACCGTCGAACAGGAAGATCTCGTTGCCGCCCGTCATGCCGCCGTACGGCACGCCCCAGGCGTGCGCCCAACCCATGCGGCCGTCCTTGACCGGGTAGTTGCCGTAGCCGGTGCCGGTCGTGAGGTAGCCGAGCACCTCGTTCAAGTCGTTGGTCAGCCGCTGGCGGATCGTGCTGTAGCCGTTGTGCGCGAGCGAGGGCAACGGGAAGCACTGCGGGAAGTAGCGCGAGGTGCTCTCGTTCCACCACGAGTAGTACTCGTCGCCGGTGCCCGCGTCGCTGCCGCGTTTGCAGAACGCGCGGCCTTCCTGTTCGAGCAGTTCGCGCGCGCGATCCTCGATCGTGTTCGGGCAGATCGCGAGGCGCCGGATCATGTTGGCCTGCGACGGGAACCAGTGCAGTTTGTTGCCGGACTGCACCTCGACGATCGGATGGCGCACGTAGGAGCCGCTGTTGAAGTCCGTGCCGACCATCGGGTCGACGACGTCCTGCACGACGCTCCAACCCGGCGGCACGTCGACGTTGAGCGCGTCGAAGTAGAACGGGCCCACGGCGTCGTCGAGCGTCGTCCCACCGCTCTGGTTCACGACGCCGTTCGTGAAACGCACGTCGAGCAGCACGACCGCTTCGCCCTGCAGCGTCGAGACGTAGCTGTGCACGCTGAACATGTGCGGCAGCGTGCCGGTGTTGCCCGCAACGGGCGTGACCGGCGCCATCATCCCGAACGTGCGCAGTTCGGTCTGCATCGGGCCGTAGCGCAGCAGTTGGCGCGGATTCGTGGGCTCGAGCGGGTACTGCACGTACTCGTGACCGAACACGTCGCGCGAGGTGAAGCGGATCGACGTCGGATCCGACAACAGATCGCTGACCACGGTCGGCAGACCGGCCGTCGCCGCGAGCAGCACCCCGTTCGTCGTGTTGTTCGGCTTCGCGAGCGACGTTCCGTCCGCAACCTGCACGACGTCGTACGTGATGCGATCACCCGCGACCTTGCCGGCGGGGCGCTGCACCTTCGCGATGAGCTCGACGACGGCCCAGCCTTGTGCGTTCGACGGATAGCGCGTCATGCGCTCGAGTTGAGTCCACGCGACGTTGCCGTTCGAGTCGAGCACCGCGTACGGGCTCTTCGTCTTGGCATCGGTCAGCGCGCCCGCGGGCACCGGCATGGTTCCGCGCAGCAAGAAGAACTCATCGCTCGGCGCGACGGTCTCGAAGCGCGCGACGGGCGTGCCCGCCGTCGGCGGCGCGTAGTCACCGGGATCGAAACCCGGGCCTACGGCACCGCTGCCGTCGAAGATGATCACGTCACCGCCGCCGCCGCCGCCACCTCCGCCGCCGCCGCCGCCGCCGCCGCCGCCGCCGCCGCAGCTCGCGACACTCGCGAGCGCCGCCGCGCAGCAAATGCGGCCGAAAGAAATCCCCGACGCACGCGCCGAGCGCGGCGTCTTGTCGACGTTGTTCATCCCTTGCCCCGTTTGGACCCGGCAGCCGAGTCGTTTGGGCCTGCTTCCCAACAGGCCGAACCTCCACCCGGGGGCTCTGTCGAGTTCGCGGGGCGTCACTCTTCGCACCGAACGCGAAAACGCCGGCGTGTGCACGCAAGTCGTGCACACACGCTCAGGATCGCCGCGGACTGCGCGTGCGAATGCGGCGCCAACGCACGCGGCCCGCGCCTCACCGTTCGGTGGGGCGCGGGCCGCGCGGAAACTTCTTCCGTCTCGTCGTGTGAGCTGAACGGCTCCGAGCGAGCCGCGCTCGTTCAGCCGCAACTCGTCACAGCTTCACGTACTCGTACTCGATCGGCATGCCGTTGACGCCCTTCGCCGGCGGCGCGATCCAGTTCGCGACCTTGCCCGGCTCGCGCACCGGCTTCATGAGGCTCTTGACGTAGGCCGAGTCCTCGCGCGTCGGGAGCCACGAACTCGACTTCGCGTTCCAGGTGGCCTCGTCGACGAGGTTGCCCTCCGGATCGAAGTGGTGACCCGCATACACACCGACGTTGCGATTGAACGCGCGGTGGGGGAGCTTCACCCGCCAGTCGAGTTCGTACTTCTCGATGATGCGGTTCCAGTAGTCGATGCCCTTCTGGTTGTCCGCGAGGTACGCGTCGCGCAGCACCTCGTTCATCGCGTTGCGCAGCGGCACGTCCTGCACGGCGACACGACCGTTCTCGACGACGGGCAGTTTGTAGAAGCCGTCGGCAGCGATGTGGTCCTCGTGGCGCGCCTCGTGTGCACGGCCCTTGAGGCCGGCGCGGAAGAAGTTCGACGCGTTGCTCGAGATCTCCGAGCCGAACAGGTCGGTCGAACTCGACGCCCAGAAGTTGATGTACTTCTGGAGCAGCTCCGGCGGCACGACGCCTTCGGCGCGCGGGTCCTTGCCTTCGTGCAGCACTTGGCAGGTACGTTCGATCACGCGGCCCACGCCCGTCTGGCCGACGAACATGTGGTGCGCTTCCTCGGTCAGCATGAACTTGCACGTGCGCGCGAGCGGATCGAAGCCGGACTCCGCGAGGCTCAGCAGTTGGTACTTGCCGTCGCGGTCCGTGAACATCGTGAAGCAGAAGAACGACAGCCAGTGTTCACACGGCTCGTTGAACGTCTGCAGGATGCGCGGGCAGTCGGGGTTGCCGGAGCGGCGCTCGAGGAGTTCGTCGGCCTCTTCGCGGCCGTCCTTCCCGAAGTAGCGGTGCAGCAGATAGACCATCGCCCACAGGTGGCGGCCTTCCTCGACGTTGACCTGGAACAGGTTGCGCAGGTCGTACAGCGACGGTGCGGTGTGCCCGAGCAGGCGCTGCTGTTCGACCGAAGCCGGCTCCGTGTCGGCCTGCGTGACGACGAGGCGGCGCAGCCAGTTGCGGTACTCACCGGGCACCTGCTGCCAGGGCTCCTCGCCGAAGTGGTCGCCGAAACCGATCGTGTCGCCCGCGCCCTTCGCGTCGAGGAAGATGCCCCAACGGTAGTCGGGCATCTTCACGAAGTCGTAGTGCGCCCAACCGTCCGAGTCGACGCTGATCGCGGTGCGCAGGTAGACGTCGTTCATGTTGAAGTCCGTCGGCCCCGTCGCGCGCCACCAGTCGATGAACGCGGGCTGCCACGCCTCGAGTGCGCGCTGCAGCTTCTTGTCGGACTTGAGGTCGACGTTGTTCGGGATGCGCTGGCTGTAGTCGATGCCGGTCATGTTCGAACCGAGTGGGTGTGGCGTTGAGGCGTGGAGGCGGTGTGGCGAGCGGTGATCGTCGGCAGTTCTTCGGATCTCACGTGCGGTCGTAGTCGAACTCGGGCGCTTGAGGCGTGCCGTAGCACTTCAAGGCTCCGCGTTCACCCACGGCGTTGGGGCGTTGGAAGATCCAGTTCTGCCAGGCCGACAGGCGGCCGAAGATCTTCGTTTCGAGTGTCTCGGGGCCGGCGAAGCGCAGGTTCGCTTCCAGACCAGTGAGCGCGTCGGGTGAGTAGCTCTGACGCTCTTCGATCGCGAGGCGCACTTCGTCCTCCCAGTCGATCGAGTCGGGCGCGGCGGTCGCGAGGCCCAGTTCGTTCGCGCGCGCCGCGTCGATGACGCCGTTCGCGTCGTTCTCGCGTTCGGCGAGCACGTCGCCGACGTGTTCGGGCGTTCCGAGGAAGCGCGTCTCGAGGCGCGTCAGCCCGTTCGCCATCGGATAGGCGCCGGCGTTCGCGTCGCCGACACCCAGGCTCACCGGCGCGTCGTCGTCGCACAGCACGAACGAACGATCGCAGGCCAGCAGCAGTTCGAGGAACGGTCCGCCGAAGGCCGTGCCCTCGTCGGCGATCGCGTAGAAGCTCTTCGCGCTGTTCTCGACCTTCTTCAGCACGCGCTTCCAGTGCTGGCGCACCTCGTTCGTGAACCAGTGGTCGGCGAAGAGCACCGTGTCGCTCTGTGTCGCGGCGGCGACGTCGCTGCCGACGACGCGCACGAGCACGAGCGCCACCGCCGGCAGGTCGAGGCGCAGGTGGTTCAGCGCGTCCTCCAGCGAACGCGCGAGGTCGAGCCACCAGAACGCCGCGCCTTGCGCGTGCGCGGCCTTGGCGTCACTCGGCCCGAGTACCGCGGGCAGGTTGATGGTGAGGTGCGCGACGCGGCCCGAGTCCTCGATCACAAGGTCGACGAAGCGATAGCGCCGTCCGTCGCCGATCTCCTCGTACGCGAGGCGTGTGAGTGCGATGCCGCGGCGGTCGCTGCAGTCGGGCACTTCACTCGCCATCTCGCTCGCCATCTTCTGCACCGCCTCGTTCCACTGCGACAGCGGCGCGATGGCGTCGACGAGGTTCCACTGCACGGCGCGTTTGCCTTTGATGCCTTCCGCGACCGTCGAGAACACGTCGCACAGATCCGGGCGGATCTTGCGTTTGTCGACGATGCGCGTGAGGCCGCCCGTGCCGGGCAACACACCGAGCAACGGCAGCTCGGGGAAACTCACCGCGCTGTTGCGGTCGTCGACGAGCAGGATCTTGTCGCACGCCAATGCGAGTTCGTAGCCGCCGCCCGAGGCCGTGCCGTTGAGCGCCGCGAGGAAACGCAGGTTCGAGTGCGCGCTCGCGTCTTCGAAGCCGCAGCGCGTCTCGTTCGTGTACTTGCAGAAGTTGACTTTGAACGCGTGCGTGCTCGTCGCGAGCATGTGGATGTTCGCGCCGGCGCAGAACACGCGGTCGATGCCGCCGGTCACGACGCACACACGCACCTGCGGCTGTTCGTAACGCAGACGCTGCACCGCGTCGGCGAGTTCGATGTCCACACCGAGGTCGTAGGAGTTGAGCTTCAGCTCGTAGTCGTCGCCGCGCAGACCGCCGAAGGGCGC
>JBIKNC010000260.1:0-6081 GCA_044358925.1 Planctomycetota bacterium
CCGTCGGCGCGAGCCCTGCGCCTGTCGCCGGACGTGTACGACGGTCGCTCGGTCTCGTCGATCGCGGTCGCCGCGCACGAAGCCGGCCACGCGATCCAACACGCGCGCGCCTACCAGTGGCTCGGCCTGCGCAGTGCGCTCGTGCCGGTCGTGCAGATCGGTTCGCAGCTCTGGTACCTGCCCGTCATGGCAGGAGCGATGCTCGGCGGCGCGGTGTCGGGCGGTCTGGGCGGCGCGCTGGTGATGATCGGCGTCGGCCTGTTCGCGACGACCGTGCTCTTCCAACTGATCACCCTGCCGGTCGAATTCGACGCCAGCAACCGCGCGAAGGCCGTGCTCGCAGGCTCGGGCATCGTCACGACGTCGGAGGAGGCGCGCGGCGTGTCCGACGTGCTCGGTGCGGCGGCTTTCACCTACGTCGCGGCGGCGCTGACCGGTGTGCTGCAGCTCATCCACCTCGTGATGGTGTTCATGGGCGGGCAGAGAGAAGAGTGATGGCACGAGAGTGAAGGCGATGTGAGCGTCGCCCGCACCCTCGCGGTGCCAGTACGCGGAGCCCGTTCGAGCACTCGGACGGGCTCCGCGCGCTTTTGGTGCGCCTCGCCGCGGGGCGCCGCGCCGATACTGCTCGCCCCATGCGTTTCGACTACACGAACGTGCTTTCGGACGCCGTCGGCCAGCGCCACGGCATCACTGCGGCGGAACTCACGGCGCTCGAAGCGCCCTCGAAGGACGCGCTCGCGCGCGTCCAAGCGCGGCGCACGAAGGACCTGCGTTGGCTCGACCTGCCGCATCAGCACGACGTGCTGGCGACGATCGAGCGCTATGCGGCGTCCGTGAAGGGCCGCTTCGACAACGTCGTCGTGTGCGGCATCGGCGGTTCGGCGCTGGGTGTGATCGCGTTGCACGCCGCACTGAACGGACCGTGCCACGACCTCGAGCCGCAGCCGGGTCGTCCGCGCCTGTTCGTGCTCGACAACGTCGATCCGGATTGGATCGGCGACGTGCTCGGGCGACTCGACCTGAAGCGCACGCTGGTGAACGTCATCAGCAAGTCCGGCGGCACCGCCGAGACCATGGCGCAGTACATGCTGTTCCGCGCGAAGCTCGTCGCCGCACTCGGTGAGGCGGGCCACCGCGCGCACGTCGTCGTCACCACGGACGAGAAGAAGGGCGTGTTGCGCGAGATCGTCAAGCGCGAGGGCTACACGAGTTTCGTCGTGCCCGACGGCGTCGGCGGGCGTTTCTCGGTGCTGTCGGCGGTCGGACTCGTGCCCGCGGCGCTCGTCGGCATCGACGTGCGCGCGTTGCTCGCCGGCGCCGCGGCGATGGACACGCGCTGCAAGGAAGTCGCCTTCGCGAAGAACCCCGCGCAGGTGCACGCCGCCGTGCAGTACCTGATGCAGACCGCGAAGGGCAAACCGATCGCGGTCACGTTCGCGTACAGCCACCGTCTGCGCCTGTTCGCGGACTGGTACGCGCAGCTCCTCGCCGAGTCGATCGGCAAACGCAAGAGTGTGAGCGGCGCCGACGTCTTCACCGGACCCACACCGGTGCGCGCGGTGGGGGTGACGGATCAGCACAGCCAGGTACAGCTCTACGTCGAAGGTCCGTTCGACAAGTGGTTCACGCTGCTCGCGGTCGAGAAGCAGGACGCGCCGCTCGCGATTCCCGCGGCGCACACGGACCTCGACGGCGTCGGGTATCTGGCGGGGCGCGACCTCGGCGAGTTGTTCCGCGCCGAACGCGACGGCACGCGCATCGCGCTCACCGAAGCGGGCCGCCCGAACGCGACGATCGTCGTCGAAAAGGTCGACGCCCACACGTTGGGCGGTTTGATCCAGTTCCTCGAGGTCAGCGTCGCGCTGATGGGCGAGCACTACGGCGTCGACGCCTTCGACCAGCCCGGCGTCGAGGCCGGCAAGATCGCCGCCTACGCCCTCATGGGCCGAGCGGGCTACGAGAGCCGTCGCAGCGAGATCGAGGCGGCGAGCCGCCGTCCGAACCGCAGTGTGTGAACCGCGTGGGCACGGTTCCGGCCACGCCCGGCCCGGCTGAGGGCCAGTTCCCTGGTAGCCTTCGGGCGAGAGTCGCGCGGCTCGGTGGACCCCCTCCCTCCACCTCCGCCGCGCGCCGACCCACACCATGAATCTCACTTCCATCGGAAGCGTGGCGCTCGTCGCCTTCGCCGGGCTGCTAGCGCCCACACAGGACACGGCCGCCGAGGCCAAGTCCTACACCTTCCAGCAGGCGCCCGTGAACGCTCGCGGGATCACCGGCCTCTCGGACTTCATCGGCCAACCCGTGCTGGTGGAGTTCTGGGGCACGATGTGAGGCCCCTGCGTTTCGTCTTCGGTGCCGTCGGCATTGAAGCTCGCCGCTGAGTTCGGCGAAGACCTCGGGATCATTTTCGCGGAGTGTCAGGGTGCGACGTTCGACCAGATGGAGCGCTTCGTCTGGGATCAGGGTTGGATGGGCAACCACGCACTCTGGTCGCTCGAGCGACCGGTGCAGATGACCGGCGACGGTCTGCCGCACTACGTGCTGCTCAGTGCCGAAGGCCGCGTGCTGTCGAGCGGTCACCCGGAGTCGGACCACAGCAAGATCGTGGACCTGATCGAGGCCGAGCTGAAGAGCGCAGGCCGCGTTCCGAAGGACACGCCGAAGGAACTCGAGAAGGCCTGGAAGGAGTTCAACGCCGGCAAGTGGGCCAAGGGCATCGAACTCGCGCGCACGCTCGGTGACTCGGGCACGCCGGGTGCCGAAGCGGCGCAGGAGCTGTCGTTCGTGTTCGAAGCCCGCGTGACCGCCAAGGTCGCTCGTGTCGAACGCATGCTCGAACAGGGCTGCTTCGCCGACGCCACGGAGCGCTTCGGTGAGCTCGAGAAGAAAGCGCTCGGTGTCGCAGCCGTCGCCGAACGGCTCACGAAGCTGCGCGAGACACTCGCCAGCGACGCGACGAAGAAGGAGGCCGAGGCGGAAGCCGCGCTCCTGAGCATGCTCGAGAAGTGCTACGAGGACGGTCTCGACGAGAAGGCTGCGAAGCGCCTCGCGAAACTGGCCGAGACGCACACCGGCACGAAGGCCGCCGAGCGCGCGCTGCGCCTGTCGCGCCTGTGATGTGCTGACGGTGTTCGGCGCCCAGGGCTTCGGCCCGCGCTGAACGTGAACGAGGCGGCCCGATCGCGAAGATCGGGCCGCCTCGTGTGTTTCAGAGCAACGGGCTCGCGCTCACTTCCCTTCGTCGAGCGGCTCGGGATCCACGTAGGTCGCGAGTTCTTCGGCGGGCAGGAGACCGACGAGCAGGCGGCGGCGCAGCTCGGTGTGCACCTGATCGCGCAATTCGGCGAACGGCGGCGTGGGGCGGTGCTCGCCGATGAAGAAGACGCCGACGCCGGTCGAGAGTTCGACCGGCGCGCTCGTGCCGCGCACGCCTTCGGCGTGGAGCCGGAACACGGTCTCGCGCAGTTCCGCGTCGAGACGCGCGTTCGTGCGCTGCACGCGCCCGAGGTCGCTCGCGACGATCCCGTCGCTCGCGTCCTGCTGCACCTTCGCGACCGTGGCGGCGAACGCCGTCTTCGTCTCGCTGATCGCGGCGATGTCCGCCAACCGAACGCGCGCTTGTTCGCGCGTGAACTTCACGATGCCGTCGGGCTTCTCGTTCGTGATCGCGAAGACGATCGCCGCCTCGATCGACTCACCGAACTGTCCGTCGAACCACTCCTTCTCGGCGCGGTAGGCCTGTTCGAGCTTGTCGCCCGCCCACCGTGTGTCGACGACGAGTGTCGACAGCGCCGCGATGCGCACCGACGGGTCGGAGGCGTAGGCGGCCGGGTCGAGGCCCTGCGCCGACAGGAGCGCGTCGAACGACACACCCTGGTAGCGCGGATCGCTCTCGGCATCGGCACGTCGTTGGGCGATCTCGAGCGCGAGCGCCGCTTCGCGCACGTCCGCCGGCAGGTCTTTGCACTCACGTTCGACGCGCGCCGCGAGGGCCAGTTGGAAGAGCGCGTCGCGCACCTTCTCGCGACCGAGCACGTTGCGCAGGCGCGCGGCGAGGTCCTTGCCGAAGATGTCGATGTCGCCGAAGCGTGCGACGACGTCGTCCTTCCACGGCCTGGGGAGCGGCTCGATCGAACGACCGCTCATCTGCTGTTCGAGGAACACGGCCTGGTCGGATTCGGGCACCGTGCGATCGGCCGGCAGGCGCAGCGCGCGGCGCGTGAGTTCGGCCAGCACGAGTTGGTCGCGCAGCGCTTCGAGGAAGTCGGCGCGCGCGACGCCTTCGCGTTCGAGGTGGCCGGAGAGGCCGCCTTCGACGCCGCCTTCGAGCGTCAGTCGGTCGAGTTCGTTGTAACGCGCTTCGATCTGCGCGGACGTGATCTCGATCGCAGCTTCGCGGCCGAGGCGCTCGATGAGCGAGCTCTGGGCCAGGAAGGCGAGCGGCTCCTCGGCGACCGGACCGAGCGCGTGGCGCGCCAGCATCAGCGCGTCGAGCTCCGTCCACGTGACGACGTCGTCGCCGAACTGTGCGGCCACCTCGCCCGAGTCGACGCGTTCGCGCCGCGCGGTGATGGCGTCGGTGATGGCGTCGGCGGGAGCGGGCGCCGCGGCGCTGCCGCTCGTGTCCTGGCACGGCGACGCGAAGGAAGACGACAGGACGAACGTTGTGATGAGTGTCGTGAGCACGTTGGCCTCCGGGGCGGAGGAGCATACGGAAGCGCGGTCTCCGCTCGCGCGTGCCGTACGATCGCTCTCCATGGCCGGTGCAGCGTCCGACAACGAGTTCTTGGCGCAGCTCGTCGCGCGCGGGCAGCTCGCGGCGGAGCGCGCCCGCGAGTTGGCGCGGCGCGTCGCGGCGGGCGAGGACCTCGACGCCCTGCTGACGGGTGAGGTCGGCTGGAAGGCCGCCGAAGTCGCGCGGCTGCGGCGCACCCGAGCAGGGGAGTTGCCCGAGCTGCCCGGACTCACGGTGATCGACCGCCTCGGGCGCGGCGGCACCGCCGACGTCTGGCGCGCGCGCGACGACGCGCTTCAGTGCGAGGTCGCGCTCAAGGTCATGTTGCCGGCGCTGGCCGACGACAGCCGCGCCGTCGACGCGTTCGTGCGCGAAGCGAAGCTGCTGCGGCGCATCGACCACCCGGGCGTCGTCAAGTGCCACGGCGTCGCGAAGTTCGGGCGCACGTACTTCACGCGCCTCGAGCTGATCGACGGACCGAGTCTGCAGGAGGAGCTCGACAAGGGCCGCGTCTTCACCGAGGCCGAGGCGCTGCGCTTCGTGCTCGACGTCGCGCGCGCGCTCGGTCACCTGGAGAGCCTCGGCCTCGTGCACCGCGACGTGAAGCCGGGCAACGTGCTGGTCGCACCGGACGGGCGCGCCGTGCTCATCGACCTCGGTTTCGCCGCGTTCGCGGGCGAGGCGCGCGCCGACGGCGCGAGCGACAAGGCTGCCGGAACGGTCGCGTACCTCTCGCCCGAACAGGCGCGCGGCGGCGCGGTCGCGGACATCCGCAGCGACGTGTATTCGCTCGGTGTGTCGCTGTTCCAGTTGATCGTCGGTCGATTGCCGTTCGAGGCGGCGGACGATCGCGACGTGCTCGCGATGCAGGTCCTCAAGTCGCTCGACTCGCCCGAACTCAAGCGCCGCGGTGTGTCGCCGCACCTGCACTATCTCGTGCAGCGCATGATGAGCAAGGAGCCGTCCGAGCGCTTCGAGAGTTGGGCCGCGCTCGTCGCCGACGTCGAAGGCCAACTCGCCGGTCAGCGCGGCCTCGATTGGCGTTCACCGACCGACGACGACGATCCGCTGCGCGGCAGGCGCGGCCGGCGGCGCCGATGAACGGCGACGCGTCGCAGCCCGGCCTCGCCGGCGTCGTGCCGTTCCGTTTCGCGTGCCACCGCTGCGGGCACTGCTGTTCGCACGGCGACGGGCACGTGTGGCTCGCGGACGGCGAAGCGGAGCGTCTCGCCGCGCGCCTCGGTCTCGCGAACGACGTGTTCGAACGGCGCTTCGTGCGCACCGTGCCCGATCCGCGCACGGGTGAGTTGCGGCGCGCGTTGGTGGAGGAGCCGCGCGGCTCC
>JBIKNC010000261.1:0-5959 GCA_044358925.1 Planctomycetota bacterium
GAGCGGCGGCGAGTAGCTGTCGCGGTACCTGGCGAGGACGCCGCGCTGCTCGTCGCCGATCACGACTTCGAGATCCGGCGCGAGGCCCGGCGACCACGCACCCGGCAGCGACTTCTCGATCAGTCGGCCGGCCGGCGTGCGGTAGACGGACGTCGTGAGTTTGATCGTGCCGTCGATGCCGAGCGCGGTCAGCGGCGTGAGCGTCTGCACGCAGCCCTTGCCGTACGTGCGTTCGCCGACGAGGACCGCGGCGCGGTGGTCTTGGAGCGCTCCGGCGACGACTTCACTGGCACTGGCCGAATTGCCGTCGACGAGCAACACGAGCGGGAGGCCTTCGAACCTGTCCTCGCCCTTTTCAGCGGCGTAGTCCTCGACGCCGGTGCGCGAGTGCGCCGAGACGATCGTGCCGCTCGAAACGAAGCGGTTGGCGATGCTCACGGCCGAAGACAGCACACCACCCGGATTGCCGCGCAGATCGATGACGAGCGCGCGCGCACCGGAGGTTTGCAACGCGGTGATCGCGGCATCCAGTTCACCCGGCGTGCGCCGCGAGAAGGACGTGAGCGCGAGATAGCCGATGCTCGCGTCCGCGTCGACGAGTTGCACGTGGTGCACGGTCGGCTCGACGACCTCCTCGGGCACGAGTTCGACGCGCTTCGTGCGCCCGTCGCGCGTGACGAGTTCGAGCGCGACCTTCTCGCCGCGGTCGTTCGTGAGGCGTGCGCGGCGCTCGGGGGCCGCGAGCGACTCGGCCGCTCGCCCGTCCAGCGCCGAGATGCGATCGCCCGGTTCGACGCCCGCGCGTTGCGCCGGCGAACCCGGCAGCGCGAACAGGAACTGCAGTTGGTCGGAGCCTTCCGCGAACACGCCGCCGATGCCGTGGTACGTGCCGCGCGTCTCGCGCTCGACGCGCCGACTGGCTTCGGCGGGGAAGTACTCGCTGTGTTCGTCGAGGCGGCCGAGCAGCCCGGCGAGCGCGTTCTCGACCAGCGCCTCGTACTCGATCGGGTAGGCGTAGCGCTCGTCGACCAGCTCCGTCACGGTCACGAGTGCGTCTTCGAGTTCCTCGCGCTCGCTGCGGAACCAGCGTTCGCGCACCTGACCGGACACGAGCGCCAGGAGTACGCCGATCGACACGAGCAGCCCGGCGCGCAGCGCGGCGAGGGTGCGGTCGGAGGGCGCGCTGTTCATGACAGGGAGATAGGCAGCGCGCGGTGGGCGGAACGCAGGAGGCAGGAGGCAGGAGGCAGTGCTGTTGTCGAGCTCGCTACGCTCGCTCGATGTGGATGACCTCCACTGGGCACGAGTCGACGGCTTCGCCGATCTTCGTCTCGAGCCCGAGGTCAGCCTTCACGAGCAGCTTTTGGTGGCCCTTCACGGTGCGCGACGTGTCGCCCGGCGGAACCTCGAAGACCTCCGGGCAGAGGTCCTCGCACAGGTTGCACGAGATGCAACCTTCGATGATCCAAACGCGCTTGATCGACATGGCGGGGGGCTCGCTCGCTCTTCTACTCTAGCTCGCGCTGACGCTGCTCTCCCGCGCCGCGGCCATCTCCTCGTGTCGACCACATCGATCACCTGCCGTTACCGATTCAGCGCCGCGCACGTGCTGCGCCGCGCCGACCTCACCGACGCCCAGAACGCGGCACTGTTCGGACCCTGCGCGCGGCCCCACGGCCACAACTACGAGCTGTGGGTGACCGTGCAGGGTCGGGTCGACCCGCAAACGGGGATGGTGCTGAATTTCACCGACTTGGACCGGATCGTGCGTGAGCAGGTCCTCGAGCCCTGCGACCACCACGATCTGTGCGGCGACGTGCCGTTCCTCGAAGGCGTGCTGACGACCGCGGAGAACCTGGTGCGTGTGTTCCGCGAGCGGCTGGAGCCGCAGCTCGCGCGTGCGGTGCCCGGAGCCGCGCTCGCTCGTCTGCGCCTGTTCGAGACGCATGACGCGTGGGTCGACAGCGAGGCCTGAGAATACGGTGCCGTAGCAAAAAGCCTCAGGATGCGCAGCGCCCCTGGCGCGTGCGGCAACGGCGCTCCGCGCCGTTGCCGCACGCGCCAGGGGCGCTGCGCATCCTGAGGCTTTTTGCTACGGCACCGTATTCTCAGGCGGTCACGTCGAGGTCGTCCGGCGCACTTCCGCTCGTGTAGGCGTTCCAGATCACGTCGGCCACGCGCTCGGGCTTCAGCATCGTCGCCTTGTCGATCTTCACGTCCGTGCCCTCGAAGATCGTCGTGTCCACCGCGGGCGGATAGACGGTCGTGACCTTGATGCCCTGCGCGGCCACGTCGAGGCGCAGCGCGTCGGAGAAGCCGCGCAGGCCGTACTTGCTCGCGCAGTAGGCCGCGCCTCCGGCGTAGCCCTGCTTGGCGGCGATCGACGCGATGTTGAACACGTGCGCGCGCTGCGAGTCCGACATGTAGTCGAGCGCTTCCAGGCACACGAGGAACGGGCCCGTCAGGTTGGCCTCGATCACGAAGTTCCAGTCGGCCGGGCGGATCTTGTCGATCGGCTTGCTGTGGAACACACCCGCGTTGTTCACGAGCACGTCGATCCCGCCGTCCATGAACTCGACGGCGCGCCAGACGGCCGATTCGACCGACCCGTGGTCGGCGACGTTCATGTTGGCCGCCAAGCCCTGGCCGCCGGCCGCATCGATCTCGGCGACGACGCTCTCCAGTTGTGCCGACGTGCGGGCGGCGACGGTGACCTTGCTGCCCTCGCGGGCGAACCTCAGAGCGATCGCACGGCCGATGCCGCGGCCGCCGCCGGTGACGAAGACACGGGGTTTCATGGGGGCAGTGGTGGGGGGTGACGAGCCGCGCGGAGGATAGCAGGCCGCGCGCCGGCGCCTCGAAAGCGCCCTGGAAACGCAGAGAGCCCTGCGACGCGCGCAGGGCTCTCTTTGGTGGCCGCGACGCGCGCGGCCTTCGAGTTGTCCTTCGAGGATCAGCCGTTCGAGCCGACCGTCAGACCAAGACCGATGAGCGAGCCTTCCTGAGCAGCCACGTCGGACGCGAGGTCCATGTACATGAGCTGCCACTTGGCGTTGTGGCCCATCTGGTAGTAGTTGATGCCGATCGACATGAGGGTCGAGTCGTCTTCGTCGTCGAGCTGCTCGTAGCGGCCCCCGAGCTCCCAGTTCTCCGAGAGGAGGTAGCCGAGGTTGAAGGCGATGACATCCATGCCTTCGGTGTAGTTGAGGCCGATCGTCGGGCCGAAGCCGGGGCCGACCGTGGCGTGGTCGTCGTCGAACGCGGCGTACTCGCCACCGATGCTGAAGCCTGCGACCGTTGCGATGGCGTCGAACACGAGGACGGAACCGTCGTCGAGCTCACCGTCGTCGACGTAGCTCACGCCGATGGCGGCGTTGAGTTCGTCGTTGGCGCCGAGCGCACCCTCGGTGCGGTTGCGACCGCCGCCGATGTTGTAGATCGCGCGACCGCGGAGTTCCTGGTCGTCGTCCGTGCCGTCCGCGCCGTTCAGGACGGCGAGGTGCCACAGGAAGGTGCCGTCGTAGTCGCCGGAGAGCATCGCGCCCAGGCTGTACGAGTGGAAGTACTCACCGACGCTCGTGCGGCTGAGGAGCAGCAGCGAGTCCATGTTCGACGACGACGAGAACGTCGTCGGGAAGATGTAGTGGCCGACCTGGAGGTTGAAGTTCTCGTGGAAGTTCCAGCGGGCGTACGCATCCTCCAGCGTGTCGTTGCGCGTCGTGTTGGCCAGACCGGCGTCGTTGAGCGCCTGTGTGCCACCGTTGAGGTTGCCGAGGAAGTACGGCGAGAAGCCGTCACCGAAGTCCACCGACACGCGCCAGAAGTAGTCGCCGAGGTTGCCCTGCGACCACAGTTCGGCGTCGTCGATGACCAGACCGAGCTGATCTTCACCCGAGGTGAAGCCGCCGAAGTCGTCGCCCGAGGCGCTGATGTACGCGGCCCGAACCAGGGCGCCTAGCTCGACACCGCCACCTTGAAGGTTGACGTTCGAGGCGATCGCGTTCAGCTCCTCATCCAGGCCGAGCCAGTCGCTCGAGGCTTCGGTTCCGGCCGTGGCCAGGTTGCCGAGCGCGAACGCGCAGACTCCAGTCAGAAGGGGATTCATCACTTGTGCACTCCGAAGAGAAGAGGATGGATGTGTCCTCTGGGATGGGGAGTCGGCGTGGTGCTGCTGTGAGACAGCCCCTCGCCTCCTTGGTGGAGCCCGGCCACGCTGTGGCCGAACTCCGGATGTGACATCGGGCGTCTGCGTGGGAACTTGCCCACGAAGTCCGTCCTCTGCGGCCGCGGAGTCTAGTGATCCGCCTTCCAGGACGGAGGGCTGTCGTTGCCTGCGAGTGAGCCGGTGACGCTCAGATGGGAACAAGTGCGTCAATAGATGGCAATTTGACGCTCTTCAGGCCGGTCGTTGCCGTCCTTGCCCCACGCTGGCCGCATTCGGAGCGCGCCTGGCACCGGCCCGCGGGCCCGGCTCAACGCTGGTCGCCGGCGGGCACAGCGCAGCAGCGCGCCCCGCGCGAGCGCCGCATCACACCCCGCGCGAGCGCAGCATCACGAACGTGTAGATGCCGGTCGCATGCCCGTCGCTGAAGCCGATCGACAGGGCGTAGAGCCCGACCAGCGACACGTGCGCGGTCGTGATGTCCGCCGCGGTCGAGCGCGGGTCGTGGATCGGCCGTCCCGTGACCTCGTCCACGCAGCGCGCACACGGGCAGATGTCGCGCAGCATGCGCGCGCTGAACTCCGAGCGCGCACCGTCACGCCACTCGATCACGACCCGCGTCGGGTCGCTCTTCGTGATGATCCTGGGCTGGGTCGACAGATCAGAGGTCATGTCGTCTCACCAGCCTCGCGCGCGCCTGTGCGCCGACACCTCGATCCGCCTTCGTCGCTGAGCGACGACACAGGGCAGAGAGAGAGTCGCTCCAACGGCGCCAGCCGTTGGGCCATGAGCACCCACACCGAACCGCCGTCGTCGCGAAGCGACGACACAGGGCAAGGTGAGGTGTGGTGGTCGAAGCCGGACTTGAACCGGCGACCCCTTGATTTTCAGTCAAGTGCTCTACCAACTGAGCTATCCGACCACGGGGGCGCAGATCTTGGCGAGCGCACCGGGTGGCGTCAACGGACGAGGCGGGTGCTTTTCGAAGCGCGTGCTCCCCGCGCGCGCCTCACGGCCGTCCCGCGGCGAGCCACTCACCGACGAACAGGTACTGCGGCAGCCAGTGCGAGCAGGCGTCGAAGTCCAGCGCCCACAGGTCGCGGCGCGCGCGCAAGGTTTCGCGGCGGTCGGTCCACGCCGAGGTGTCGGCGCGTTCGGCGAGCCCTGCCGCGGCCGGCCAGCCTTGGCTGAGGAACACACCGAGCGGATGCACGGTCGCCACCACGACTGCGTCCGGCAGCGCGGGCAGCGGCGGTGGCGCGTAGACGGCCCCCCGGCCGACTGGCCGGCCGACCGCGTCGGCGGCGAGGGCCGCGAGCGCGGGCACCCACAGGAAGTCGTAGCCGTGGCTCTCCGTGCCGGCCAGCAGTTCGGGCAGGAGCGGCTCGACGCGGGTGTGCCAGAGCGCGAGGTGGCGTGCGCGCACGTCGTCGTCGAGCGGCTCGCACCAACCCAGCGCGACGAAGGCCCACAACCACGAACGGTAGAAGCCGCACACCGGGCCGAAGAGTTCGCGCCGCGCCGGTTCGACGCCGTCCTGCGCGAGGCGCGGATCGCTGCGGTAGGTGAACGGGTCCGGGAAGGGCAGCACTTCGAGCGCTTCGACGAGGCGTCGCTCGTGTGTGCGCCGCAGGTCGTCGAGCGGGTCGGTTCCGCTGCCGGTGTGGGTGCCGCTGCGGGCGCGTTCCGCCAGCAGCAGGCAGAACCAGGCCTCGTCGTAGGGCCACGTCGGCCGCGTGAACGGGTCGGGCTCGACGATCAGCGCGGACTCGGCCGCCAAGACGTCGGCGGACAGAC
>JBIKNC010000262.1:0-5946 GCA_044358925.1 Planctomycetota bacterium
CAGGCGACTGGCGGAGCGCACCAGGTTTTGGCCCGTGCCGAAGCGTGCGATGTCGACGACTTCCGGCGCCATGAGCGTCGGCGAGTAGCGCAGGAGCACGTCCTCGACCAACGTGTTCAGGTTCCAGTCGACGTCGAGGCTCTCGTCCACCGCGAAGTAAACGCTCGTTCCGAGCGCTTCCGCCGAGAGCGGCGAGACACCGGTGACCGCTTCGGTGCCGGTCGACAGGCGCACCGCGATCGCGATCACGTCCGTCGTGTCGTTGTCCGGCACCGGCAGGTTCACGTCGTCGTTGAGACTGCCGAGGCCCGACTGCGATTCACTGGCGAGGTACACGGACCACGACTCACGTTGGAGGATGAGCGGGTTCGCGGCGGCGGTGTACGCGCCGGTGCGAACGACGAAGGCCTCGGAGTCGTCGCCGCCGCCGCAGGCGGAGAGGACGAGCGAGCACGCGAGAAGAGAGGGAGCGAGAGCGCGTTGCATGGGAGCGTGAGTGCCCCGCACGGGTGCACGGGACGAGAGGCGGCAACTAGTCCGGAGGCCGCTGCCAGTTGCGGGGGGACGATGATGGAGTTCGAACGCGGCTCGCGCCACCGAAGTGGGGTGCTCCCCGGGGAGGCGCTCCCGTCTCGGAGAGCGCCGCCGCGGGTGGCGCAGCCCGGGCTTCGGGCACGCGCGGCGGACTGCGCATGATCGGTGTGTGACGGTCGACGTACTCCTCGCCTCTGCGCCGCACGCGGACACGTTCGGGTACTCGATGCCGCCGCCCGGCCTCCTGCGCCTCGGCGGCGCCCTCGAGCGCGCGGGTGTGAGCGTCGCCCTCGAAGACCTCGCGTTCCGGCTGGCCGAGGGCGGGCTCGCGGGCGACGACCGCCTGGCGGACGCTGCGGCGGAGCTGCTGCTCGAAGGTGGCGGCCCGCGTCTCGTGCTCGGGATCTCGTGCATGGGTGCCACGCTGCCCGCGGCGCTCGCGATCGCACAGCGCGTGCGCGCGCGGCGCGCGGATCTCGCGATCGTGCTCGGCGGTCCGGGCACGACGAGCATCGAGAGCGCTCTCGTCGAGCGCTTCCCGTTCGTCGACGCGGTCGTGCGCGGCGAGGGCGAGGTCGTCGTTCTCGAAGTCGTCGAGCGCGCGCGTGCGCGCGGTGTCGAACGCGCGCTCGACCTGGGCGGTGTGAGCGGAACCACGTGGCGTGCTCGCGACGGTCGCGTCGTCGTCGAACCGGACCGCACACCGCTCGCGGATCTGGACTCTCTGCCGCCGCCGGCCTGGCATCTCGTGCCGAGCCTCGCGCGCTACAAGGCGATCACGGGCGCACACGACGGACTCGTGCCGGTCGACTCGGGTCGCGGCTGTGTCTACGACTGTTCGTTCTGTTCGATCGGCCGCACGTGGAAGCGGCGCTCGCGAGTGCTCCCGGTGCCGCGCCTCGTCGAAGAGATGCTCGCGGCGGCGGCGCTGCCGAGCGCGAAGCAGGTCTATCTGTGCCACGACATCTTCGGCGCCGATCGCAAACACGCGCTGGCGCTGTGCGCGGAACTCGAACGCCGCGGTCGACCCGTGCCGTTCGAAGTGCGCGCGCGCGTCGACCACCTCGACGACGAACTCGTGGCGGCCATGGGGCGCGCGGGTTGTTATCGCGTGTTGCTCGGCATCGAGAGCGGCGACGCGGACCTGCGCAACCTGCACGGCAAACGCATCGACCGCGAACTCGACGTGCTCGCGCGCATCCGCGCGCTCGATCGCGCGGGTGTGGCGCCGATCCTGTCGCTCGTGCTCGGTCTGCCCGGCGAAGGCGACCCTGAGCTCGCACACACACTCGATCTGTGTCTCGACGCGGCGCTCGCGGCGCCCGTGCACCTGTCGCTGCACCTGCCCAATCCGCAACCGGGCTGCCGACTCGGCGAGGAGGACGCGGGGCGCTCGCGCCCGATCGCCGAACTCGCGCCCGACATGGCCTTCGGAGCGGGCACCACCGCGCCCGAACGCGCATTCATCGACGCGCACCCGGACCTGTTCGGCACGTTCGCCGTCGACATCGCGGCGGCGGGCGGCCTCGAACGCGCGCGTTTCCTGCGGCGTTTGGCCGACGAGCTCGCGAGCGTGTTGATGCGCTTCCCGCGCACGTTCGCGCTGTGTGCGCGCGCGGCGCGGCTCGACGTCCTCGCACTCGCGCGCGCGTGGTTCGCCGACGGCCGCTCGTTCGAGAGCTTCGCCCTCGGATCGAACGACCGCGCGACCATCGACGCGCTGCGTTGGGAACAAGCGATCGTGCGCGTCGGCGCCCTCGGCGACGCTCCGCCGCAACTCGTGCAGAGCGCCGTCGTGTGCGACGTGTGTTTCGATCCGCGCACGGATCCGCTCGCCTGGCGCGAGGCGCCGTTCGCGCCGCGCGAGGTGCGACACCTGGCCGTCACGCGGCGCGGCGCGGCCGCGCGTACCGTGATGGTGCAGGCCGGGCTCGCACGAGCGCTGCGCGAGATGGACGGTCGCGACCCCGCCGAAATCGCTCACGACCACGAACTCGCCCCGCTGCTCGACGCACTCGCCCAGCGCGGACTCGTCCAACTGCCGCGACCTCTCGCCCCCACCGCCGTCCGATGATCCAGCGCCGCCCGTTCCCGGTCACTCTCGTCTTCCCGCCGCAAGGCCACTTCACGCAGCCGTATCTCGCGCTGCCGTGCCTCAAGGCCTACCTGCGCGCGAACGGCTACGACGACGTCGAGGTGATCGACGCGAACATCGAGGCCTACGACCGCTTCCTCTCGGCGCCCTATCTCGAGCGCTGCGGCGAGCGCATCGAACAGGAACTCGCGCTGCACGAATTCGACGGGCGCACGCCGTTGCCGTTCGAACGCATGGAGCGCTTCCGCGTCGCCACCGAAGCCGCGCTGTGCCGCGCAGGTCTGGGCGAACGCGTCGAAGCTGCGAAACGCGTCGTGCGCGGCGAGGGCTTCTGGGACCAGGACGCGTATCTCGCGGCGATGAGCACGCTCTACACGGGCCTGCGGGTCGTCTCGGCCGCGCACTTCCCCAGCGTCTTGACGCCGCACAACTTCACGATGGCGTACGGCAACGACCGTTCGCACGAGGTGCTGGCCGCGACGCTCGACGAGGCGCAGAACCCGTTCATCGAGCACTTCCGCGAACATCTGCTGCCGCGCCTCGTCGCACGCGCGCCGAAGGTCGTCGGCATCTCGATCATCTACGGCAGCCAACTCGTGCCGGGCCTCACGCTCGGTCGTCTGATCAAACAAGCGCTGCCGAACTGCCACGTGACGGCGGGCGGCGGATTCCTCGCCTACATCGGCGAGAAGTTGATGAAGGTCGCACAGTTCGCGGACTGCCTCGACTCCATCGTGCACCACGAAGGCGAGGCGCCGCTGCTCGAGCTGTGCCGCGCGGTCGAGTCCGGTGCGCCGCTCGCGAACATCGGCTCGTTGCACTGGTTCGATCGCAGTGCCTCGCCGATCGTCGCGGTGCGCAACACTCCGGCGCACCCGATCAAACTCGAGGACGCGCCGCTGCCCGACTTCGACGACCTGCCGTTCGACAAGTACTTCAGTCCGCGCGTCGTGATCCCGTACGACGTGAACCGCGGTTGCTACTGGGGCGCGTGCACGTTCTGCACGCTGCCGACGGTGATCGGGCCGGGCTACCGCTCGCGCTCGTCGAAGCGCATCGTCGACCACGTGCTCGCGTTGAAGGAGCGGCACGCGGCGACGCACTTCAACTTCATCACCGACTGCATGCCGCCCGGCATGATCGCGGACCTGCCGCAGGAACTGATCGACCGCGACGCCGGCATCACCTACTGGTGCGACGCGCGCGTCGAACCGAAGGCCTACGACGAGAAGGGCGCGAAGCGCTTGTTCGACTCCGGCTGTCGCAAACTCCTGTTCGGCTTCGAGACCGCGACGCCGCGCCTCTTGAAGCTGATGAAGAAGGGCCAGAGCGCCAAGTCGACGCTCGAGGTCGCGCGCAACTGTTCGAACGCGGGCATCAGCGTCACGTTCTACGCGATGGTCGGCTTCCCGACGGAGACGCGTGACGAGGCGCGAGCGACCGCGAAGTTCCTGGTCGACAACGCCGACGTCGTGCGCGAGGTCTCGCTGCAGACCTTCCACATCGACGAGGTCGCGCGCACCTACCACCACCCCGAGGAGTTCGGCATCACGGTCCTCCAGGACCCGCGCGCGGACCTGCAGCTCTACCACGACTACACGACCGACGTCGGCATGACGCAGGCCGAAGCGGCGCAGATGTTCGCAGAGACGATGGCGGACCTGCGCGAGCACTTCCCGCTGTTCGGCGGCGACAACGTCCTGTTCTTCATGCAGAAGTCGCACTACTTCCTGCACCTCGCGCGCGGAACGACGCCGGACGAGTTCGCGGCGACCTGTCGTGCGCGCACGCGGCGCGCGAACGCGGCGGTGCCGGGCGCCGACCTCGTCGTGTCGAAGGATTTGCGGCGCGTCGTCGTGCCGTACAGCTACGCCGAGTGCGTGGCGAAGCTGGGTGATCCGCTCGCACGCGCCATCCGGCCCGACTTCACGACGGGGCGCTACGTCGAGGGCGCGGCCGCCGTGGCGCGCGAACGGCTGGGTGAACTCGCGGCCAAGGAGCGCGTCGTCGTGCACCTGCCCGGAGCGGCGACGCCGTTCACCGAATTGCGCGCCGACGGGCTGGCGCTGCTCGAAGCGATCGAACAGGCTGGCAGCCTCGTCGCGCTCGAGGCGCGGCTCGCGCCTGGTGAGAGCGGGCGCGAGCGTCTGCGCGAGTTCGCGGGCAAACTGCGGCGCGCCGGAGTGCTCGTCGAACCGAGGGGCGTGCGCGCGACCTGAGTCGTCGGCACCGCGCTCTGCGTTCCCTTCCACACTTCGACTTCACACCTTCGCACCAGGCCACATGAAGACTCCCGACCGCGATCCCAAGGCCCGCCCCACCGAAACGACGCCGCCGAAGTCGGCGGAGAAGCCCCAGCCCGTGCGACTCGACCTGGAACGGCTCGACCTCTCGGTCGAAGAGGTCGAGGAACGCATCCGCCCGGGCGAGACGAACGTCTTCGACAAGTGAGCCCACGTCCTCGTGACCGGCGGAGCGGGCGCCGCTAACTGCGTCCGTGCACGTGCAACAGCTCGCCCTCCTCCTCGCCGCGCTGACCTCGGCACCCGCGTTCGCGAGCCGGGCGACGGCACCCGTGGATCCGGCGCACAGGGCCTGCACGGTCGAGGCCGTCGTCGCGAGCGACCGCTACTCGGCGCTGCTGGAGGAGTGGGCGCGCAAGGACGCGCGCGGTCGAGCGGAACTCGATCTGGGCAAGGTCGCGAAGGAACTCGACGGCGCGCTGAACGTGCGCGGCGCGCGGCGCCAGGCGATCGACATCGCGCTGCTGGAGCTGCTCGCCGCCTGTCGCGACGACGCGGGCTCGGGTTTCGATCGCGGGCTCGAGGCCGTGGTGCGCGACGCACTCGACGAGCGCTTCAGCGGACGCGGCGGCAGCGGCTTCGACGACTTCCTCGTCGGTGAAGTACTCGCGAACGAATCCGAGCACTCGACCTCGGCTCGCGCCGGTGCGTGTGCCGCACTCGAAGGTCAGCGGCGCCTGTTCGCCATCGACGTGCTCGCGGCGGCCGCGGGCGCGAACGACGAACGCGTGCGCCGTGAGGCGCGCCGCGTGCTCGTGGGCACACTGGACGTGCGTGCGAGTCGCGCGCTCCTCGCCGCGTGCGAGGTTTCGGTCGGTCGCGAAGGCTCCAGCGCGCGCGCCGCCCTCGCCGCGCACCTCGAACTCGTGGCGGCGTCGCCGACGTCCGCGGCGGCTTGGACGAGTGAACTCGCCGCGCGTTTGCCGCGAGCGGTTCTTCCGGCGCTCGTCGACGGCGATTGGCGCGCGGCGTCGCGCGCTGTGCGGCTCGCAGGTCATTGCGATTTCGACGCCA
>JBIKNC010000057.1:0-20604 GCA_044358925.1 Planctomycetota bacterium
GTCGCCAGATCCGGCACTTCGACCCCGCCGACGAACGACGAACGGCCGCGCTTCGCGCGGCCGTTCGCCGATCGACGGCGGGGTCGAAGTGCCGGATCTGGCGACAGGGTGCCTGGCACCGTACGCGCCAACAGCGCCACGCGCTGCAAAACGGGACCCCGACTCGTCGCACCTTGCACGGACTCGCGTTCGCGACGAACGCGGCTACCTTCGAGGACGGCCCGCCCAACCTCTCGCCATGTCGACGCAACACTCCTCGCACTCGTTCACGCGACCGCTGGCACTCGTGCTCGCGGTCGCGGTCGTTCTCGGACTCGTGTTCTGGTTCGTGCGCGACGAAGGCGTCGCGCCGATCGCGAAGGTGGGGGAGGCGGCGGCGACCGAGACGGCGACTGAAGCTCCGAGCGCTGCGCCGATCGAACTCGCAGCGATACCGCTCACGCCGGACCCGAGCGAAGCGACCCCGATTGCGACCCCGACCGCGACCGACGAGGCCGCGGGTGCCCGCTCGATCGTCGGCGCCGCACTCGACGGGCGCACGTGGAAGCAACTGCTCGTCGCCGTCGATCGCACGACGAACGAGCCGATCGAACGAGTGCACCTCGATCTCATCGACGCCGAAGGCGTGCTGCGGCGCGTCGGCATGGACGAAGCGGTGCTCGCGACCGATCTCGCAGAAGGTGTGCTGCTCGCGCTCGACGCACCGACACACGTACCGCGCTTCTTCTTCACGAAGCATCTCGCCGGACACACGGGCGCGCCGCGGCCGGTGCAGCTCCATCCGAGCGGCGCGCTCTCGATCGCACTCCCCGATCCGCCCGCCACGCCGCCGCCGCTCGACATGCGCGTGTATCCGGCGCAGCGCTTCCATCCGGCGCAGTCGCTCGACGCCCACCTCGCCGAGCACGACATCGACACGAATGACGAGCTGGAGCCCTTCCACGCGCTCGCCAAGTCGCTGCGCAACCTGCTCGACGAGTCGAACGAGCCGCGCAGCCGCAAGCGCCAACTGAAGTGGCTCGGGCGCACCGAGCAGCTGCACGTCGCGCTCACGCCGGACGGCCCGCCGACCGTGTCGGGCTGGTCGGAGGCGGAGGGGCGCGGCATCACGACCTGGCCGCACGTCGTCGCCGATCTCCCGAGCGGGCTCGACGTCGCGCTCATGCTCTCGCCGCGAGACGCGACCTCCGGCGAGCCGAGCGCCGAGATCATCGAGATGCGCCTCGCCGGCGAGACCGCGTGGGACGCGAATCTGTACTCGAACCTCGTCGCCCCGATCACCGTCGGCGGAACCACCGGCGTCGAGGTGCGCGTCGCGGGCGCGGCGACGGTTCGCGGACTGCTGCCGATCGGCGCGACGCGCGGCCACATGCGTGTGATGCGCGAACTGAGCGAGAACTCGTACACGTTCGTCAACGACGAGGACATCGCCGAGGACGGCGCCTTCGTCGCCACGGGCCTCGCGCCGGGCCGCCTCGCGCTCACGCTGAACTGGCACGAGCGCGACGGCGCACTCGGCGTGCGAGCCTTCGAACTCGAACTCGCACCGGGCGAGGACCGCGACCTCGGGCGCATCGCCGTGCTCGAAGAGTCGCGCGCGCTCACGTTCGTTTCGTCGCTCCGCCTCGACGGCGCGCCCAACTCGGACGGGCTCGGCGGGCAGCTCCCGACCTACGAGTTCCGCGTGCACCTGCAGCGCTACACCCCGGACGACTCGTCGAGCTTCTCGCGACCGACGCAGGAACTGCGCGTCAGCGGGCCGGGCGAGTTCGCCGTCCGCGGCCTCTCTCCCGGGCAGTACTTCGTCCACGTCAGCGAACTGGAGCGCCCCACCGAAGTCGAGCGTTCGTACCTCGTGTCGACGATCATGCCGACGAACAACTTCGACCTGTCGGGCGGCGACGCTCGCTGCACGGTCGAGTTCTCGTTCAAGTCCTCGCGCACGGCCGAGTTCGTCTTCAACGTGCCGCCGGCGGTGAAGGGCTCGGACGTGTGGGTCGACGCCGTCGCCTTCTCGATCGACGACGGCACCGAAGTCTCGGTCGACCTGCGCGACAACGCGCGGTTCTTCGGGAAGCAGCAGGCGCGGACCTTCGAAGCCGAGGCCGCGCTGCCGCCCGGCGAGTGGCTGATCGTCGCCGTCGCGCGACCCACCTGGCAACACGACAACGACACGTCGCTCACGCCCTACGGCGGCGAGACGCTGCGCTCCTTCGTAGGCACGAAGCGCTTCTCGACCGACGAGCTCGGTGCGCCGATCGTGGTCGACCTCGAACTCGGCGCCGTCCTCCAGGTCCACGCGAAGCCGATGGACGACACGACGGGCCAGACCTACGTCACGGCGCGCCCCGCCGACTTCCCGGTGACCACGACGCGCATGTGGTACGGCTTCAACTACGACGAGCGCACTTCGTTCGAGGTCTGGAGCCTGCTTCCGAACACCGACTACGTCGACCCCGAGGGCAAGCCGCTGTTCCGCACGGGTGTGGGCGGCTCGGTGACAGAACTCGATCTACGCTGAGCGGCGCGGCCGCCTGATCTCACTCCTCCCTGACTCGCCGACCTCGCATGTCGAACGTCCTTGCTCGCTCCCTGCTGTTGATCGCCGTGGCATTGGCCGCGGCGATCGGTTGTTGGTTCGTGTTCCAGCGCGAGGCGCCGCCGACGATCGCGGTCGATCGCAGCACGGCCGCGCCGCAACTCGCCGAAACGCGACCCGCCCAGCAGAGCGCTCCGGTCGATCCCGCTCTCGCATCACCGTCGACGCCGCACGTCGCCGACGTTGCCGACACGAATGGCGACGCGTCGCGCTCCGCCGTCGGCGGCTCACTCGAAGGCCGCACGTGGAGCGACCTGATCGTCGCCGTCGATCGCACGAGCGGCGCGCCGATCGATGGTGCACATCTCGCGCTCATCGATGCGGACGGCGAGCTGCGGCGGCCGCGGCTCGACGAGAACGTGCTTGCGACCGATCTTTCGAGCGGCGTCCTCCTCGCACTCGACTCACCGTCACACGTGCCGCGCTTCTTCTTCGCGGAGCATCTCGCGAACCACGCGGGTGCGCCGCGAACGGTGGCGCTCCATCCCAGCGGCGCGTTGAGCTTCGCGGCGGTTGGCGACGACGTACTGCCGGCGTTCGACCTGCGCCTGCATCACACGCAGGACGACGACTCCCCCAAGGACCTCGACGCTCACCTCGTCGCGGCCGGGTTCGACACCTTGGAGGCGCGCGAGCCGTTCCACGCTCTCGGCAAGTCGCTGCGCCATTTGCTCGACGAGTCGAACGATGCGCGCGGTCGCAAACGACAGGTGCGCTGGCTCACGCGCACCGAGACGCTGCACGTCGCACTGACGCCCGACGGACCGCCGACGACATCGGGTTGGTCCAACGTCGCACTCGACGAAGTGGCGAATCTACCGCTCTCGATCGACGACTTGGTCGGCGGTGTCGACGTTCTCATCGAAGTGACGCCGGCAGGCGTGGTGACGACCAACCACGTCGTGTCGGAGTTCGCGTATCGAGTGCGCGGCGACACCGAGTGGCGCACGGCGACGATGTTCTCCGGTCGCGTTCCGATCGCGGCGGGCGTCGTCACGGAACTCGAACTGCGCCGCCCAGGCATGGCGACCGTGCGCGGCGTGCTGCCGAACACGGCGAGCGATGCCCGTGCCTTCGTCGTGCACGCTGTCGAGAGCGGAGTGTCCATGCCGACACGCGAGGAGCTGCTCCCGACCGACCAGGCCTTCGTCCTGTCCGACGTCGCGCCTGGTCGCAACCTCATCACGCTGCACTGGCGCGCCGCCGACGGCGCGTTCGCGACGCGAGTGTTCGACGTCACTCTCACTCCAGATGAGGAGCGTGACCTCGGCGCCATCGACGTTGCTGAAGACTCCTGTGAGCTGGTGATCGCCAGCGGCCTCTTCGTGGACGGAGAAATGGACATCACCGGACTCGGCGGCAGGCTTCCGACGTTCGAGTTCGACGTCTACGTCCGTGCTGCCGGCGCGCTCGAGCTCCACGACGTCGCGGTCGTGCGTGCCGTCCCGCTGCGCCTGTCCGGTCCCGGTGAAGTCGTGGTCCGCGGCTTGCCGGCCGGCGACCAGTTCGTCTCCGCGACGGCTCTCGTGGTGCCCGCCGAATGCGCGCGCGCGTACCAGCAAGACGAGTATCCACGCGGTCGCGAAGTGAAACTCGGAGCCGGCCGGGCGCGCGTCGAGATCCAGTTCCGCTTCGCGTCAGCTCTCGAACACGCGTTCCGACTGAACGTGCCCGCCCCCGTCGTCGGTTCGCAACTCGAACTCGAAGCCTGGGCGTTCGATTCGGGCACGGATCGCGAGGTGCAGATCGACCTCCTGAACGAGCGCCTCTCCGACCTCGAACCGCGCGCGCGTGTCGTCGAGGGCAGCGCCTCACTGCCGAGCGGCGAGTGGGTCGTCGTCGCCGTCGCGCGCCCGTCGTGGCGAAGCACGGGCCGCGCGACGCTCGAACCGCGGGACGGCCTCGTGCTGCAGTCGTTCGTCGGCTCGGCCTCGTTCACGGCGAACACGGCCGGAGCACTCGTGGTCGTCGACCTCGCGCTCGCGGCGGTCGCCGACGGCGGAGCGACGCTGGAGAACGAGCCTCGACCGGTTTCGTCGGACGGCTCCGTTTCGATCAGCTACCACACCGCGCGACCTCCCCAACTGCCGCGCGCCGCGAGCCGTATGTGGCACGTGCAACTGTCACCGAGCGGGCGCCTGTTCGCGGTGTGGTGCCTGTTCCCGAACACCGACTACGTCGATCATTCGGGTTCACCGTTCTTCCGCAGCGGTGGACCCGGCAGCGTGACCGAACTCGGCCCGCCGTGAGAGCGCGGCGCGGCTAACCTCTTCGCGCGCTCCGCCGAGAGCGCACGAAGCCATGCTGCCGCACGACGACTCCAACGAGCACTCCGCCTGGTTCGAAGCCGTCCACCCGCAGCTCATGGGCGCGGGCGCGTGGTTGCGTGGCGGCGAGGTGAACACGCTGCCGCGCGAGGCCTGGGACGAGCGACCGTGGCGCGTGCTCTTCGCACGCCTATCGACGTACTTCGACACGGGGTACTCGTTCACGCACCAGTTGCTCTACCAACTGGCGGCGCGGACGCGGGGTGTGTTCCCGGACCTTGCGTACCTGCCGCCGAAGCAAGACCTCGCGCTGTTCGAACGCGACGGCGTGCCGTGGCTGGTCGGCTCGCAGAGCAAACGCGGCGCGCGCGCGTTCGACCTGGTCGGCATCAGCAACTCGATCGTGCAGGAGCTCGTCAACCTGCCGAGCATGTTGCGCCGGTCGGGGATCCCGCTCGGCAAACGCGAGCGCATGGAGCAGGCCGACGCGCCGCTCGTGCTGCTCGGCGGCGCGAACGCGCTCTACAGCACGTGCCTGTGGAACAGCGATCCCATGGTCGACGCGGTGTTCGTCGGCGAGGACGACGGCGCGATCGTGCGTTTGATGGAGATCGCGCGCGACGCGAAGGCTGCGGGCGCTTCGAAGCGCGAGACGCTCGCGGCGCTCGAACAGATCGACGGCCTCGTGCAGCCCGACGCGCCGCGCCGCACGAAGAAGGCCTTCATCTGGAGTCTCGACAAGGCCGCGCACCTCGAAGAAGCGCCCGTCTACCACATGGCGGACGCTGCCGGCTCGGCGCACCTGCAGATCAGCGAAGGCTGTCCGTGTTTCTGCAGCTTCTGCGCGGAGAGTTGGGATCGCAAGCCGTACCGCGAACGCAAAGCGCCGGTGCTGAAGGAGCGCGCGCTCGCGCTCAAGGCCGCGATGGGGCTCGATGAAGTGGAGCTCTACAGCTTCAACTTCAACATGCACTCCGGCTTCTACCAGGTGCTGTGGGACCTGGTGCCGCACTTCCGGCGCGTCGGATTGAAGTCGCAGCGCTTCGATCTGCTCGCGAACGATCCGCAGATGATGGAGTTCCAGCACGCGATCGAGAAGTCGAGCATCACGTGCGGACTCGAAGGCATCTCGCCGCGCATGCGCGCGTACCTGCACAAGAACCTCGAGACGCCCGACCTGCACAAGAGCCTCGACTCGATCTTCCGCAGCAAGGCGCGCGCGTTGAAGGTCTTCCTGATCGCGACCGGCCTCGAGGAGGCGCAGGACTTCGAAGCGTTCAGCGACCTGCTCGGCCACATGGCCGAGATCCGGCGCGACCTGCGCGCGACGACGCGCATCCTGTTCTCGATGACGCCGCTCGTGCGCTTCCCGTGGACGCCGCTCGAGTACGAGGACGCCCCGCCGCCGGAGCGGTACGCGGACGTGATCGAACGCGTCGCGAAGCGCGTGCGCAACCACGGCTTCGAGTTCCGCGAGTCGGCCGAGCTCGACGAGTACGTCGTGTCGCAGTTGCTCGTGCGCGCCGACGACCCGCGTGTGGCCGATGCGCTCGTCGCCGCCGTCGATGCGACGGGCTTCGTGTACTACCGCGACATGTCGGAACGCTTCCGCGAGGCTCTCCAATTCGCGCTGAGCGAGCGCGGCATCGACCCGGTGGCGATGATGCGCGGCCACGACTTCGAGAGCGGCGAACGCAAACCGTGGGTCGCGATCGACACGAGCGTGAAGCGCGACTTCCTCTGGCAAGAGGTGGTGCGCGCGCGCAGCTACGTCGAGATCGACTACTGCCTCGGCCGCGCGTGGACGCGCGCGAAGTGCTTCAAGTGCGGCGGCTGCCCGAGCAAGGAACACGTGCGCGACATCGTGCTCTCGAAGCAGACGCGCGGTTACGAGCTGGCCGAGTTCCAGGCGCGCATCAAGGCCGCGCGCACGAGTGAGAAGCCCGTCGAACTCCTGGTCGACATCGGCGAGCGCGCGCGCGGCCTGCCGCGCCGTCTGTTCGGCGTCGCGTTGGGACGTGCGTTGATGAAGGTCGAGCCGCAGCTCGTCGAACCGTGGGCCGGCTTCATCGCCTCGCGTTTCGGCGGCGACGGCAAGCAACCGTGTTGGGCGGCGGGCGCGGACGTCGTGACGGTGCGCATTCAGGAGCGCGGTATCGCGGCGCTGCGCGAATTGCTCGCGGATCCGGAGCGGCTCGCCGCCGTCGATCGCGAGCTGGCGGGCTTCGGTCGGCTCGTCGGTGCGGCGCCGGCGGAGGACGCGCCGATCACGTGGACGATCGAGTCGCCCTATCCGTTCGCGCCGCGCGCGTACCTCGAACGCGAGGCGTTGCCGCACATGCTGCGCAAGGTCGCGGACGGCCACTACCGCTACGAGTGGAGCGCGAAGGCGAAGAAGCGCGACGTGTTGCGCGAGCTCGAGTCCGTGCAGACCGGCGCCGCCACCGACCAGCGCAAGGGCGCGTGCCGTGTCACGCTGACGCCCGGCCGGCGCTTCGAGATCGAGCCGTTCCTGACGTCCGCGTTCGCGCTGCCGCACGCCGCCGACTGGGTGCGCCTCGTGGCGCGAGCGCGTGTGCACGAGCACGTGCCCGCGTGACGGGTACGGTGTCAGACACGGATCCGCCACGGCGGCGTCGGAGTGCGGAATCGCCACGCAGCCGGCAACGGCACGCGAAGCGCGCCATTGCCGGCTGCGTGGCGATTCCGCACTCCGACGCCGCCGTGGCGGATCCGTGTCTGACACCGTACCCGTCACGAGCCCCGTACACTCGCAGGCAGCATGACGCGCACGCGCTCGCTGTATCTACTGGCACTCGTTGTCGTCCTTCTGGGCGCGTGGTGGCTCGTCGCGAACGTCATCGACGGCGACACGGGTTCCATCCAGCGCATCGAACACACGAACGTCGACACGAGCGCAGCGCCCGCAGTTCCGCCCGTCACCGAACCGCAACCACTCGCCGCCGCACCGCAACCGGTCGAACGCAGCGCGCCGCCGCAGCGCGACTTTGCGACCGCCGACTCGAGCGGGCAATTCGCTTTCGCATTCGGCGACGTGCTCTCGCCGCGCTGCTCGGTGACGGGCGAGCCACTCACCGACGCACAGGTTGCGTGTTTCCGCGCCGACGGCAGCGTGCGCCACGCCGCGCTCGACGACGCCGTCACCGCTCGCGACCTCGCACCCGGCGGATTGTGGTCGGTGAGCAACCCCACGAGCTGCCCGCGTTTCCTCGACCCGGCGCTGGTCGCAGCGGCGTGCGCGCAGCCCGACTCGCTGCCGCTCGCACTCGAACTCGCGGCGAGCGCGACGCTCGTCGTCGAACTCGAGGCGCCGCCCGCCGGTCGACAGCCTGTGACGCGCGTCGAGTTGTCCGGCGCCAAAACCGTTCAACATTGCGAGGCCAGAACCAACGCGCCGGGCATTCGCGAGGTGTCCATCGACGCGGTCGAGAAGCACTTCCGAACAACAACCGCTTGGACCCGAACGTGCGTCAGAGCTGCCGCCGGCTCGTGACCTGACGGTCGTCGAACCTGTTCGCGCGACGCCTCGTCTCCCGACACCGTGTCCTCGCGCGCCTCTTCATTCGCCACGCGATCGATCCACGTCTGATGCAACGCGTTCTGCTCGCCATCCTCGCTCTGGCCGTCGCTCTCGGGCTCGTGTTCCTACTGCTCGACGACCGCGCACTGCTCGAACGCGACCGCGCGCCGCGGCCGACCGTCGACACGCCCGCCGCGCCGCACGAGTCGACACTCGCCGATCCGACGGCCACCGTCGAGCGCAGCGAAGTCGCCACCGTCGACCACCCACCGACAGAACCCTCGGCTTCTGACGCGGTGAACGCGGCGAGCCCCTTCGTCGGCCGCACCTTCGCCGACGTCGTCGTGCTGCGCGAAGGGCTCGACGGGCCGCTCGTGCGCGACTACGAGGTGCTCGCGATCGCGGGCGATGGCGCGGCGCGGCGCGTGCGCTCGGACGCCGCGATCGAAGAGCGCGACCTCGATCCCCTCGGCATGCTCGTCCTGCTGCGCGAGGGCGCGTGTCCGCGCTTCGTCGACGCCGACCTGATCACGCGCATGGATGCGGCCGCCGCGCCGCACACGCTGTACGTGTCACCGAGTGCGACACTCGCCGTCGAACTGCCGCCGACGTCCGCGGACGACGCGCCGCTCGGGCACATCTCGCTGGGCGCGGCGATGTTCGCACCGGTCGACTTCGTCGTCGTGCCACCCAACGGCAAGCTCGGCGAGATCCATCGCGACATGGCGCTCGCGGCGGAGTCGTGGCGGCTGCTGACCGACCCGGTCGCAACGGACGCCGCGCGCGCCGCGGCTCTGGTCGCGTGCCGCGCGCACCAGTCCTTCGAGCGCGTCGCGTGCGGTGAATCACCGACCGGGTTCCTGCTCCCGTGGATCGCGCGCCGTGTTTCATCGTCGGGCGCGGTCGTGGAGTTCGAGCAGGTCCCCACGGCGGCGCCACTCGCATTCGTCGTCGCGTGCGCGGAACCTCTCGAGCACGATGGCCCGAGCAGCCTCACGCATCGTTTCGTGCAGTCGGACGCAGGCGGTTGCTGTGTGACCGACATCGCCCTCGAACGCGGCGAACGAAGGACCTACCGATTGCGACGCGTGGCGCTGTGTTCGGTACGAGGTGAGTTTCCCAGTGATGCCCGACCGGTCTCGTACGTCGACCTCGCGCTGCTCGAGGTCCTCGGCGACTCGACCGAACCGACGCGCATGGGATTCAGCCATCCGGAGACCGTGAACGTCCCATCGTTCCACGTCGCGGGCCTGGTGCCCGGTCGCTACAGCCTGCGTGGATCCTGGGGCGACGTCGACGGCATCCGCCGCTTCAGCGACGACACGTTCGATCTCGCTCCCGGACAGGACCTCGATCTCGGTCGGCTCGTCGATGCGACGGAATCGATCGAGATCCGCGTCCGGATCGTGCCCAGCGAACGCACGTCGGCGAGCGGAGTCGTGTTCGAGCCCACGGGGCTTTTCGCGTTGTTGAGGGTCAAGTCGAGCGAGAGCCAAAGCTATGGTTCCACGCGGCACGTCTGGGCCGAACACGGTCAGACCGTACGTGTGGACGGGTTGCTGCCGGGCACGCACGAGGCTCTCGCACTCGCTGTCGTGTCGCGCAGCGATTCGGGCGAAGCGGCCGATGCGTTCGTGCAACGCAACGACCTCCACGGGAGTTTCACCTCCGACGTCGTGATCGGCGGCTACAACCTGGGCCAGTCTCGGCCGACGCCGCCGTTCGAAGTGCCGGGCGACGCCGTGGTCGATGTCGACGCGGTGGTCGATGTCACGGGCAACGTCGCCCTCGACGTGTTCGTGCCTGCGGAGTTCGTGCGGCCGGGCGCCGTGACTCGTGTCTGGTGCATCCCGAGAGGCGAGTTCGGCTCGAGCGACGAGCAACTCGTCGATTGGCGCGGCCATCCCTCCGGCGGCGGCTTCATGTCCGGCACGCTGCCGCTCACGATCGGCGAGTGGAGCGTGTACGCGCAACTCGTGCTACCAGTCGATGCGGCTGAGCCGCGCATCGGCGTCGCGTTCGGCCGCGTGCACATCGACGCCGGCGCGACGCGTGCGCTCGCGGTCGAACTCGTGCGCGCGGCAACGGTCTCGTTCCCGGCAGGCCACAGCCACCTCCCGGACATGGTCAACGGACTGGCGCTCGAGGGGCTGCCGCACTGGCGCTACTTCTCGCCGTTTCCCGTCGCTCCGATGGGTGAACGCATCCACGTGACCGGCTTGCTGCCGAACACCAACCACGTGGCGACCGACGGCAACGGACGGAACCCAATCCTCGTTCGAACGGGCGATCCAGGCACCACGGTCGAGATCGAATGATCGGACTCAGCGCAGACTCGATCGCCGCGCACACCGAAGTCGTCGTTGTCATGATGGGTGCTCGATGAAACGCTCGCTCATCTTGATCGCGACACTAGGGCTGCTCGTGTTCGGTCTGTATCTGCTCGGTGGAGGTGGCTCCCAGGTCCGTCGCTCGGAGCCGACTCGCGAAAGGGACACACCCGTCGACGCGCCGACGCAGACGACGGATCTTGCCGATGCCGTGCACACGACGAACAGCGAGGTCGAGGTGCTACGCGCGCCCACCGCGGCACCCCAGGCGACGATCGCGGCCGATGCGCGCGCCCTCGCGGGCCGCACCTTCGCCGACGTCATCGTGCTGCGCGAGGGGATCGACGGGCCGCTCGTGCGCGACTACGAGGTGCTCGTGATCGCGGGCGATGGCGCGGTGCGGCGCGTGCGCTCGGACGCCGCGATCGAAGAGCGCGACCTCGATCCGGCGGGCATGCTCGTCCTGCTGCGCGAGGGCGCGTGCCCGCGCTTCGTCGCGGCGGAGGCGCTCGCGGAGCAGGCGGTAGCAGTTGCGCCGCTCGAGCTGCGTGTGCTACCGAGTGCGACGATCGTCGTCCACGTGCCGCCGTCGCCGCCGGGGAGTGCGGTCGTCGAATCCGTGGCTCTGCATGCCGACGGCACGACGCCGATTCCGCGGGCGCGGTGCGGGATGACGGGGGAGATGACGCCCGAGCATGTCGCGTTCCAATCGCAAGGGACGGCTTGGCGCCGGCTCGCCGACGAGGCGACGTCGCCCGCGGAGCGCGCCGCGTTGCTGCGGGAGTGTCGCAGCGGTGACGCGTTCGACGATGTCGCCGGTGGCGGGTCGCTCGCGTCGTGGAACTTCCTGTTGCCTTGGGTCGCGCGGCTCGAGGTGCCGCACGATGCGAGTGAGGTGCGCTTCGAGGAGGTGCCGTCGATCGCACGGTTGTCCGTCGTCGTCGAGTGTGACGAGGCGCTCGATCACGACGGCGAGCGCGACATGACGCATCGCCAGCGTCAGGCGCGCGGCGGATGTTTGGCGAGCAATGTCGTCCTCGAACGTGGCGAAGTGCGACACATTCGGCTGCAACGCGTCGTGCGCGGCCGGATCATCGGTTCGTTCCCTGGTGGAGCGCGAGCGCCGTTCGGAATGATGCTCGCGCTCGTCGACATCGGACACGACGGGAACTCGCGAAGTGAGATCCACACGCAGATCGAGCCGCCGTCGGCCGGAGGGGCGTTCGCCATCGACGACCAACTGCCGGCGCACTACCGCTTCTCGGCGACGTGGCACGACGAGAGCGGCGAGCGACACGAAGCGACCGCGGAGTTCGACCTCGCGCCCAGTTCGACACACGACATCGGGGAACTGTCCGCGTCGTCGGAGGTGTTCGCGTTCGCCATCGACCTCGTCGTCGACGGAGCGACCGCGGCTGCGGGCGTCGAACTCGCGCCTGACGACTTCGCGGTGCTCGTGGGCCTCGAAGCCAACGAGAGCTTCGGCGGCGTGCGCGAGCCGTTGTTCCGGTGGTGCCGTCACGGCGAGGTGATCGAGGCTCACGGCCTCGGACGCGGAAGCGTCGCGTTGTCGGTGGTGGCCGCAGTCCCGCGCGCCGAAGCCGAGGAGGAAGCCGGCAGCTTCGCGCGTCGACACGGTCTCAGCGGGCTCTTCGGTGGCGCGTACGAACTCGGTGAGGTGGGCATCGTCGGCGGTCAACGCAGTTGGCACGTCGATCTCCCCGCGGCCGACGTGCGGCGCTTCAGCGTGCCGATCGCGGCGCGCGGGACCGTCGCTGTCGATGTGTTCGTGCCGTCCGAGTTCGCGCGGCCAGGTGCGATGACCCAGGTTTGGTTCCTCCGCGGTGAAGGCGAACTCGGCCGCGACGAGCGGCTTGCCGAATGGCGCGGCGATGCGAGCGGCGGTGGCTTCCTGTCGGGCACGTTCGCCTTGCCGGTGGGTGAGTGGAATGCGTTCATGCGCCTTTCGCTGCCGCCCACCGAAGCCGAACCGCGCCACGGCGTCGCACTCGGGCGCGTCCTCGTCGAGGCCGGCGCGACGCGACCGCTCGCCGTCGAACTCGTGCGCGGCGCGACACTCGACTTCCCCGCCAGTGCCGCTCTTCACCTCACCGGCTTGGGTGGAGGGCTCGAACTGCGCGACTTCCCCGACTGGCTGTACACGCCATTCAGCGGTGTCGCGGTCGGCGAGCGCGTCCTCGTGCCGGGGCTGCTGCCCGACACGGACCATCGCTCCACCAAGGGCGACGTCGTGCGCACGGGCCCGCCCGGTTCGGCGACGGTCGTCGAGTAGGGGCTCGTGACGGGTACGGTGTCAGACACCGGATCCGCCACGGCGGCGTGGAAGTGCGGAGTCGCAGCACAGCGAGCGAATGGCGCGCTTCGCGCGCCGTTCGCTCGCTGTGCTGCGACTCCGCACTTCCACGCCGCCGTGGCGGATCCGGTGTCTGACACCGTACCCGTCACGCGAACCTGGCCCGTGTGCGAGGATGCTCAGCGCATGAAGCGCGGACTGCTCGCCCTTGCCGCTCTCGTCGTCGTGCTCGTCGCCACGTTCGTCGTCTGGAGCGGCGGCACGAGCGATGTTCGGCGCGCCGACCAATCGACGCATGAGAGCGTAGGCACCGAACCTGATGCTGCCGTCGAAGCGAGTGCACTCGCGACGAGTTCCGATGCTGTGCCGCCACGCGAGCGGCGCGCCATCGACGACCGCTTCGCACCGGTTGGGCAAACGGTCGCCACGAGCGGCGGCGCGCGGCTCTGGAGCGAGTTGCTGGCGCCGATCGACTTCGCGACGCGCGCGCCGGTCGCCGACGCGACGCTCGTGTTCTTCGACGCGAGTGGCGCGCGTCGCGAGCGCCCGCTCGACGGCCCGATCGATCAACGCGACCTGCGGCCGGGCGTGCTCGGCGTCGTCGACGGACCGACGCACGTCGCGCGGCCGTTCCTGCCGAACGACTTCGCTTCACACGCGCCTGAACCGTTGACGGTCGAGCTGCGCCCGTCCGCTGCGCTGCACATCGTCGCGGACATGTCCATCGACCTGTCGCAGCGCCCGATCGAGTACTCGATCGAGTCCGGCTACGACGGACGTGCAACGGGGAGCGACGCGGACCGCGCCGCGATCGACGTCAGCCGCCGCCTGCGCGAGCTGCTGCACGGCGACCTCGACGTGTCGGCGCGCGTACAACGCGTCGCGGCGCTCACCGTGCGGCGCGAGCCGGCTGCGCTCCCGCACTTCGATCTCGCGCGCACGCCCGATCCGAGCTTCGGCGCGCAGACACGCCTCACGCTGCCGGATCGACTGCCGTGGGTGATCGACGACCTGCCCGCCGGCGTGCCGATCGCGATCGACATGCGCATCGCCGAGCCGCTGCGCATCGCGAGCACCAGCGACTTCGCGACGCGCGACGCGCTGAAGAGTGTCGTGTTCGAGCCCGCGACCTCGCCGCGCCTCGTGATCGAGCGCACCCTGTTCGGAACCGTGCGCGGGCGGCTCGACGACTTCGATGCCGGAACCCATGCGATCTGGATCGAGCCCGAGAACGTCGCGCCGCTCGCGCCGCGTCAGGTGCTCGCGGCCGAGCGGTCCGGCGCTTTCGAGATCGCTCCCGTCGCGACCGGACGCCAGCGCTTCGGCGCGAGGTGGACGACGACAGGCGGCGTGCTCACCGAATACGTGCGTGTCGTCGACGTGCCGGCCGACGATGTGCTCGACCTCGGCGTGCTGCGCGCCGATCCCGATCTCGAACGGCATCGGATCACCCTGCGACCGCGTGTCACGATCGACGGCATCGAAGTCGAGCCCGCCGTCGACACCCGTCTGCGTGACAGCTCGTGGAGCGTCGACCTGCTGCCGTTCAAACCCGAGTCGGTGACGATCGTGCCGGCCACGGCCGGTGGCAGCGCGCGCAGCAGCGCTACGGCCTTCGAGTTCGAAGCGAGCGGAGCGCGTCGCCTCGAGCCGAGTTTGCGATCGATGACCGCCCGACTCGGCGACGCCATCGTCGTCGAAGGCGTGTTGCCGGACCGCTATCGCTTGCTGGTGCGCGGCCAGCCGGCCCCGCGCCTGGATCGACTCGTGCTGCGCCCGAGCATCGCGAACCCGATCGTGCCGATCACGGTGGCCAGCCATGTGGAACAGACCGTCGCCGTCGAGCTGGTGTCGCACTGGCGCACGACGTTCCGCTTCGTGCACGCCGGCGTCGATCCACTTCCGCCACTCGAACTCTCGATGCATCGGCGCGGTCGTTCGACCATTGGCTTCGATCCCCTCGCCGTCGCAACCTCGGTCGGCGACGGCTCACCTCAGGAACACGTCCTCGACGAGGGCAGCTGGGTCGCCGAGGTCCGCGGCGCCGAACGTGGCGCGGGCGCGCTTCCGATCGAACGCTCGCAACGCCTCGTCGGTTGGCGCGGCTTCGACGTCGGCGAGACGGACGAAGCGATCGTCGAGATCCAGCTCGTCGCCGCCTGCGCGCTCGAACTCTCGCGAGCGGTCGTCGACGCGCATCCCGAGACGGACGAGACCGAGTCGCGCGAGCTGCTGTACGTCGTGGGCACGCACCATGACCGTGCGCCGAATTCGAGCGTTCACAGCACGACCTACATCGTGTTCGAGGACCTGCTGCCCGACAGCGAGTACACGATCCACCCGATCGGCCGAAAGTTCCGAACGGGCGCGCCGGGCAGCGTGACGAGGATCGACGCGTGAAGAGCGCCATCGAACGTTCGTCGCCGTGAGAGCGCGCGCGGCCCGACCACGCGGCCCAACCGTGGAGCACGGTGCGTTAGGCTCCTGCGCACTCGCATGCTCGCTCGCCGCCTCGCCCTCGTCGTCGCCGTCGTCGCAGTTCTCGCACTCGTCGCCTTCCTCGTCCTGCGCGACGACGGCGGCATCGATCGCAAAGACTCCGCGCCTGACCCCTCCATTGCAACGGCGGGCGCCGCGCACGTCGACCTCGCAGCCGTCACCGCCGACGTTGAACGCTCTGCGGCCGACGCGCCGCCGAGACCGGCTCCTGCGACCGCGTCTCCTTCCGTCGGGGCGCTCGTCGTCGGCCGCACGTTCGGGGAGTTGTTGCGACCGATGGCGCAGCTGACCTCGTTGCCGCTGCGCGACGCGACGATCGTGTGCTCGAACGCGGTGGGGGAACAGCGCCGCGCGCAGCTCGACGACATCGTTCTCGCGGGAGACTTCGAGGCGCAAGCGCTGTGGATCGTCGCCGCGGCTGAACATTGCCCGTTCGTCGTCGATCCCCAGTTCGTCGAGAAGCAGGCGGCGGCCGACGAAGCACTGCCACTCGACGTTCCGCTCGCGCCGTGCACGTCGGTCGCGTTGAACTTCGACGTGACGGAGCCGAGGGCGATCGAGCGTGTGCTGCTCATGCCCCGCAGCGGCACGTTGCGCGCTCCCAACTGGTTTCACGAAGGCGGTCCTCGCAGGGAACAATTGCCCTGGAGCTACGTCGCGCTTTGCGAGGACGTGCTCGCACTCGTCCACGGTTCGCTCGCAGCCGAAGGCGTCGCCCACCGGATCGCGCGCATCCGTGCGGCGTCGCTCGGCCCTTGGAAGGGTCTCGAAAGTCGGCGAGGCGAAGGGCCATCGTTTTCAGATTCGGCGGCTTGGTCGTGGCGATATGCGCCGACCTCCACCCCGACGACGGGGCGCGTGCTGTTCGAGAACGTGCCGGTGGAGTCGCTGCTCGCACTCGTCGTCGCGGGCCGCGTGCCGTTCGTCTTCACACGCGGCGACGGGTCGCAGCTCCTGTCGCGCGTGGACGTCGCCGCGGCTTGCTGCTCCGGCCTCGAGTTGATCACCGGCCAAACGACGGAGTTGTACGTTCGCGCCGTCGCGCCGGCAGTTCTCCGCGGTCGCTTTCCGGAAGCCGCGCTGCCCGATCGGCGCCTGCTGCTCGAGGGCGTCCGCGACGCGGCGATCGACGAGCATGGCGCCTTCGAGTGGCCGCTTCTCGACGCGGGCAACTACACGTTCTCGGCCATGTGGGAAGAGCCCGGTGGCGTGAGCCGAGAAGTCGTGCACGAAATCGAGCTGGACGAAGGTGAGGTGCACGACCTCGGTGAGCTACGTCCCTTGTTCGCGGGGCGCTTGACGATCCACGCGCAGCTCGACGTGCAAGGGGCGTTGCCACCCGAGTTCGGCGCAGCGTCACTCGTGGCCACGATCATGGTCCTCGGTCCGATCGACACCGACGAGCAACCGGACCCGCGCGTCGCGTGGGGACCGAATCGCGACCATCGCGTGGCCTTCGGCGAACCGCTTGTGGTCGACGGCATCGAACCGGGCACGTACCGGATCGACCTGCGCTGGGTGCGTTCGCTGCAGGAGGACGACGACATGAACGTCGAGCGTTCCGTTGCCGAGGCGCAGAAGCTGGCCGCGCTCGCGACCGGAGCCGATCGTCGGCTGCTCGAACTCCTGAACCCTGGCGTGTACGCCATCGTCGAGGTCGACGAAGACGCGAGCGTCGAAGTCGTCGCGAAGGTCGCGCTCGCCGGAGCGTGCACGCTGACGGTGCCGATCCCCGCGTCGCCCACCAATCGCCAGAGCGACATTCGCGTCGAGTTCATCCGCGCGGACGGAGGCCAGCGTCGCGAAGGTGGCCACCTCGAAAGGACGCCGCTCGGCTACGAAGCGAGCACGGGCACGCTCACCCAATTCCTCCCGCCCGGCGACTGGATCGCCATCGTCTCGCACGTCCTCAAGCGCAACATCCACGCTCCCGCCGAGTTCCAGGTCGCGCGTGTCGACTTCACGGTGACGAGCGGCGTCCACACGACCGTTGCCGGACCACTCGAGCCCGCCGCGCGCCTGCGTCTGCCGGATGACTACGAAGGGAGCTTCGAAGTCGTCCTGGCCGAACTCGGCGAGCGCGGCCACGTCGGTATGCAGCTCGTCCAGTCGACGACCGGCAGCGTGATCGACGCCCTCCTGCCGAACACGCGCTACCGCTTCGGCGAGCGTGTGATCGAGACGGGCGCGCCGGGCAGCGAGGTGGTACTGGAGTGATGGTGGCCGTGAGGAGACGGACGAGCGGGGAGCGGCGCGGCTGGTAGGCTCGCGGGCGACGTTCATGCTCGTTCGCCGGATTGTCCTCGTTGCCGTGCTCGCCGCGGCGCTCGCGCTTCTCGTGTTCCTCGCGATGCGCGACGACGGCGCGATCGAGCGGCGCGACTTCGATGCGAGCGGGACCGCGGGCTCGTCCCGGAGCGCCGACTTGGACAGCAGAGCGGGCACGAGCGCGGGCGGCGACGCGCGCTCGGACCTCGCCGCGCCGCGCTCCGCGGGCGGGCGCACGAGCGCTGAGGCGCCGAGCGCCGCGAACTCGATCGGGAAGACGTTCGCGGAGCTCCTTCATCCGCGGATCGGCAGTTCGCGTCCGCCGCTCGACGACTTCACGGTCGTCTGCACGAACGCGGCGGGCGAGCAGCGGCGCGCGCGCCCAGAGGACGCCGTGTTCGCCGAGGATCTCGCGCCGGACGGGTTGTGGATCGTCGCCATGGACGGGTACTGCCCGCGTGTCGTCGATCCGGAGCGCATCGCACAGCGGCTCGCGGATGGGTCCGCGGAGCCGTTCGAGTTCGAACTCCTCTTGAGCGTGACGCTCACGCTCGCGGTCGAGGCCTCCGCACCGCTGCGTGGCTCGATCGTGCGTCTCGTCGTCACGAACGACCACGCGGCGGATGCGGTGGGCGCGTGGTTGGCGACGAGCGCTTTCGCGTCGAAGTCGGCGAGCGTACCGCGAGACGACGGACGCAACGCGGGCCGAGCGTTGCCGTGGAACGTCGCCGGCGTCGCGGACGACGTGCTCGCACTCATGCGCGGCGTCGAAGCTGCGAGTGACGCCACGCACCGCGTCGGACGCATCCGGAACTCGCCGTTCATCGCCGCGCATGCCGGTCTCGAGTTCTCACGCCTCGAAGACGATCGACTGCACGATCTCTGCTGGTCGTCTCACGTCGTCGAAGTACCGGGAGGATCGACCCGCGTGTTCGCGAACATGCCGGCGAACAGGTCGTTGGTCATCCTCTCGCTCGGAGCCGCACCGCTCGACTTCGTGCGCGCCGACGGATCGCCGATCGCGAGCCGCGTCGACCGCGACATCGGCCGCACGGTGCCATTCACCCTCCGCGTCGACGAAGCGAACGCAATCTCCGTGCTGCACGAGAGCGGGGCGACCGTGCGCGGCCGCCTGCCGCTCGAGGCAGAGCCGGGCGCGCGGCTCGTGCTGTCGTGTGAACAGCCGTCGCGCTCGAACGCACACGTGGTGCGCGTGACGACGCACACGAGCGCGCCGCGCATCGAAGCGGACGGAAGCTTCGAGTGGTCGCCGCTCGACGCGGGCGACTACACGTTCTCGGCGCACTGGGAGCGACCGGGAAACGTGTCGTGCCGCTGCGTGCGCGAGTTCACGCTCGCGCCGGGCGAAGTACTCGACCTCGGTGAGTTGCAAGCGGGTGCCGCCGGCCGATTGACGATCCACACGCGACTCGTCGCCGGTTCCGCGCTGCCGAGCGGCTTTGGCGCAGCGACGCACAACGTGAACGCCGACATCGTCGGGCCGATCGCCGCAGCCGTTGATCCGCGCACGGTGAGCATTGACGCGCCGCGACGCGACGCAGTCCTCACTCTCGACGCGCCGGTCGTGCTCGAAGGCCTAGAACCCGGTGTGTACCGCGTCGAGCTGCGCAACTTCAGTCCGCGCGAGGGCGATCTCAGCTTCCTCTCGCAGCTGCACGCCCGACACCGCATCGGTGACGTCGCACGCGTTTCGGGCCCCGAGCTCGTCAACCTCGTGAACGGCAGTTTCGCGGTCGTCGACGTCGGCCCGGACACAGTGGTCCACGTCGACGCCATCGCCGCCTACACGGCCGTGTCGACCATCGCGGTCACGCTCGGCGCCGATTTCGTCGCGCGCGACCACACACTCGAGTTGCAGTACCTCAGCCGCGATGGGCGCAGCGAGAGAAGAGCCGCCGACTTCGAATTCGAAAGCGCCGCCGACGGCACTCCGTGCGCGACATCCACCACTCTGTTGCCGCCCGGCGAGTGGGTCGCGATCGTCAGCGACTTCGAGTACGACGACGACCGCGGCCTCTACAGCGTCCGCATCGCGCGCCACGACATCACGCTGACGAGTGCCGTGCACACGACCACCGTCGCCGCCCTCGCGCCGTCCGCGATGGTGCGCCTGCGCGTCGAGCCGCGCGCCAACGTCGCCGCGCTCCTCGCCGATTTCGGGGATCGCCAGCCGATGAGCACTCGCTGGCAGCACGAGGGCGAGAAGTACCTGCTCCATGGCCTCCTGCCGCACACGCGCTACCGCATCGGCAAGCGCGTGATCGAGACGGGCGCGCCTGGCAGTGTGGTCGAACTCGACTGACGCGGCGCCGTGACGCGTCGGTGACCGCTCCAAGGCGGTGGACGGACGACACTGTGGATGTGTCGATCGTTCGCCGAGCTCTCGATGCGTCGCGCAGGTTCCGATGGCCAGCGCTTCGAGTCGCGACCGGAGCTGCGCTCCTCGTGATCGACACGCACGACGGGCGTTGCATCCCCGGCGCGACGTGCGAGCACATCGAACTCGGCGGGCGGCGCTGCGTCGCCGTGCGCGCAAGCGGGTTCGTGCCGCGGCTCGTGATCGAAGAGGCGGTGCGCGGAGTGTGTGTGGTGCGGCTCCACCGGTGCGCGCCGCGCACGTTCGTGCTGTGTGGTTCGGAGCATGCGGCGCCCGACGAGGTCGAACTCGAGCTCGATGCGAACCATCCGAGCGGCGCGGGCGTCGTCGCGTGTGGGGCGGCGCTCGCGAGCGCGGCGTGGCTCCGCGGCGCGTGCGGGCGCGCGGC
>JBIKNC010000058.1:0-20471 GCA_044358925.1 Planctomycetota bacterium
CGAGAGCCTTCAGCCGCCGAGTTGCGCTCGCACCCGCTCGAGCAACGCCTTCGTCAGCTCGATGCCTTCGATCTCCGAGTGGCGCTCGCCCTCGTACTCGATCCCGACATACCCGCGATACCCGGCCGCGTGCACGATGCCGAGCATGCGCCGGTAGTCCGTGTTCGTCTCGTTGCCTTCAGCATCGAACTCGTGGCTCTTCGCACTGACCGCCTTCGCGAACGGCATCAACTCCTCGACGCCCTTGTAGCGGTCGTACCACTCGTCGCCGCCGCCGTTCGATTCGCGCCCGACGTGGAAGTTGCCGAAGTCGGGCAGCGTGCCGCAGCGCGGATGCTCGACGCGCGCGATCGTGCGCGCGAGCCAGGCACCGTTCGACGACGGCCCGCCGTGGTTCTCGACGATCACGTCGACCGCGTACTCGTCGCCGACGAGGCACAAACGGTGCAGCGACTCCGCCGCACGCGCGCTGTGTTCTTCCAGATCGCCCGAACCGGCCGCGTTCACGCGGATCGAGTGGCAGCCGAGGAACTTCGCGGCGGCGATCCACTTGAAGTGGCGCTCGACGGCGCGTGTGCGCTCCGCCACGTCTTCGGCGCCGAGTGCGCCTTCGCCGTCGACCATGATCAACAGGCTCTTCACGCCGGCGTCGTCGGCGGCGCGTTTCACGTCGGCCAGATACGCGAAGTCGGTCGCGCCGCGTTCGAAGAACGTGCTGACGTACTCGACCGCGTCGATGGCGAAGCGCGACTTCGCGAAGGGTGCGAAGCCGACGTGCGAGAGCTCACCGCCGCGCAGCGTGCGATGCAGCGACCACTGCGCGAGCGAGATCGAGAACGGCGGGACTCGTGACGATTGGGCGCGTCCGACGGACATGGGCAGCGTGAGGGCGGCGAGTCCGAGCGACCCGCGGAGGAAACGGCGGCGTGAGTTCACGCGCGCAGTGTAGGCGCACGCGCGGCGACGGAAGGAGCCTTCGACCAGGCGTCGACGAGGAGCCGCGCGGCTCGGTCCCACGTGAACTGTGCCGCGTGGGCGAGTCCGGCCGCGGACGTGCCCGCCTCGCAGGCCGCGTCGATCGCCCGCACGAGGTCGCGCGGGTCCTTCGGATCGAAGGCGTGGCCGTGCCCGCCCGCGACCTCGGGCAAGGCTCCCGCCCGCGCGTGCACGAGCGGCGTCCCGGCGCGCAGGGCCTCGACCGCGACCAGGCCGAAGCCCTCGAGCAGCGACGGCAAGACGCACACGGCCGCGCGCGCGAGCAGGCGCGCGAGGTCCTCGTCGTCGGCGCCGTCGATGAACGTGACGCGCCGCTCGATGCACAGTTCGCGCGCGAGGCGCACGAGGCGTTCGCGTTCGGGTCCGCGGCCCAGCCACACGAGGTCCGGCAGCTCCGGGTCGAGTGCGAGTGCGTCGAGCACGACGGCGGCGTTCTTGCGGCGCTCGAGGTGGCCGATGCCCAGCACGAAGCGGTGCTCGGTGTCGTCGACGCGCTCGAGCAACGGCAGATGGTCCGCGCCGTTGGGCACGACGACGAGCGCGCGTTTCGCGAGGTCCTTCGCGAAACGTTCGGTGAGTTCCTGCGCGACGTGGGCGCTGACCGTGCACACGAGGTCCGCGCGGCGCACGGCCGCTCGGTACAAGGTGGGCGCGACGAGGCGGCGCGAGGCTCCCACGATCTCACCGTGCAGTTGGCGCAGGTCGTGGACGAGCCAACTCGTGCGCACGGCGCCGGGCGGGATGCGACGCGGCAGCGGCAGGTGCGCGGTGTGCAACCAGTCGAACGGCCGACCGGCGGCGCGCGCCTGTGCGAGCACGTGCGCGAGGAGCGGTCCTTCGCGGCGCCAACGCACGAGCGGAGGCCCGCTCGGCAGATCGAGCACCACGTGGCGCGCCTCGCGCGGCAGCACGAGGTGCGTGTTCCTCGGCGCAGCGATCGCGAGTTCGCCGCCGCGCGCCGCGAGTTCGCGCGCGAGGCGCGGCAGCATGCACGCGGCCCAGCGCCCGACGCCGGAGCGCTCCTGCGCGATCACGTTGCCGAGCATCAACACACGCGGACCGTGCGTCGTGTCGGGGGCGGCGGTCTCGTTGGCCGTCGTCATGACACGAGTGTGCTCCACAGCGCCTCGATGCGCTCGGCCGCGACGTCCCACGTACGGGTGCGCGCCGCGCGCGCGAAGTCGTCGCGCACGGTTGCGTCGACGGCGAGCGCCCGCGCGAGCGCCGCGGCTCCGTCCTTCGCGCCGCTCGCGAACGGCACCGCCGCCGCGCCCGCGGCCTCTTCCGCCGCGCCGAGTGCGCGCACGACGACGGGCGCACCGCACGCGGCTGCCTCGAGAGCCGGCAGGCCGAAGCCCTCGCTGTCGCTCGCGACGATGGCGACCGACGCACGTGCGAGCAGACGCGCGAGTTCGAGGTCGGTGAGTGCGCCCGCGAAATCCAGGCGCTCCGCGACGCCGAGCCGGTGCGCCTCGCTCCGGCAGACGGCCAGCCAGTCCTCGTCGCCGCGCGTGTCGCCCGTGACCACGATGCGCTGTTCGCGTGCAGCGGCACAGCTCGCGACGATCTCGAGCACGAGGTCGAGCCGCTTCTTCGGACGCGTCGCACCGACGGCGACGACGAGCGGCTCGCGTCCTCCAGCGACCAGCGGTGTCGTCGTGAAGGGCGGCCCGACGCCCCACGGCACGACGGTGATCCCGCGTTCGTCGCCGCCGCGTTCCGCCGCGAGTGCGCGGCGCGTGAACACACTCGGCACCACCGTCGCACGCGCGCGGCGCGAGCGCGCCCACGTGCGATGGCGCACTCCGGCGTTCTCGACCGCGCCGCTCCGCCACGGCAGTTCGTGCACGGTCTGGACCAGCACACAGCGCGCGAGCCACGGCAATGCGCTCACCGTGGAGTGGAAGCCGTCGAGTCGTTCGCGAGCGATGCGCCACGGCAGCACGAGCTGGCGCCACACGCGTGGGGACGGTCCGCGTTCGGCCGCGATCGGCACCCACGTGAAGCGCTCGCGCCGCCGACCGAGCGCACGCCACAGCTCGAGCGCCGCACGTCGCACGCCGAGCGACGCCGCATGGCCCTGCGGCGACAGATCGAAGCCGATGCGGGGGCGGCGCGCCATGCGGCGCGTCAGTGGATCACGCGGGCGCTGCCGCCGCGCACGCGGCGCCGATTCCCCGCCGCTGGGACGCTGCGGCGCCGCACGTGGCCACCCTGTACGAGGCTGCCGCGTACGAGGCCCTTAACCTCTTCACGCGTGACCCCGGCTGCGAACAGACCCCGCGTCGTCTTCCTGTGCATCGGCAACGCGTGCCGCAGCCCGATGGGCGAGGGGCTCCTGCGCCACATGGCGGGCGACCTCGTCGACGTGGCGTCGGGCGGCGTGCATCCGATCGGTGTGCAGCCCTCGACCGTCGCCGTCATGGACGAGATCGGTGTCGACATCCGCGCGCAGGACTCGACCTGGATCCACACACACCTCGACCCGGCGCCGGCGGTGCTCATCGCCCTGTCGGAGTCGGCGCTCGCGCGCGCGCCGCGCCTGCCGCGCGAAACCGTCGTGCTGCGTTGGCCCGTGCCCGACCCGTACATGGTGGAGGGCGACGCCGCCGCGCAGATGCGCGCATACCGCGGCGCACGCGACGAGATCAAGGAACGACTGGAGGAGTGGCTCGCGCTCGGAGCACCGCCGCTCGGACTGCCGCCGCGCCGCACACCGAAACGCTGACCACCATGCTCGACACAGGACTCGCGGGACGCAGCGTCTGGATCACGGGAGCGTCGGGCGGCATCGGTCGCGCACTCGCGCGGAGCTTCGCGGCGCAGGGAGCGCAGCTCGTGCTCAGCGCACACTCGCAACTCGCCGCGCTCGAAGAGTTCGCGGCGCGTGAACTCGCCGGGCACGAGATTCTGTGCACGACGTGCGACGTACGCGACGCCGCGGCGTGTGAGCGCACCGCGCACCTCGGTGCACAGCGCTTCGGACGACTCGATCACGTGGTCGCCAACGCCGGTCGTTGGCCGAGTGAACCCAAACGCCTCGACGTTCTCGATCCCGCGCGCCTCTTGGACACGGTCGCCGTCAACTTGCTCGGCGCTGCGCACACACTGCGCGCGTTCGTGCGTGAACTCGCGCGCAGCGGCCCGCGCGCGGCGAACGACCCGCACACGGGCGGCGCGTCGGCCGTCGTGATCGGTTCGACGGCGGGGCGCTTCGGCGAGCGCAACCACAGCGACTACGCGATGGCGAAGGCGGGCCTGGTCGGGCTCGTGCTGTCACTCAAGAACGAGATCGTGAGCCTCGACCCCGCCGCGCGCGTCAACCTGATCGAACCGGGTTGGACCGCGACCGAGATGGCGCGGCCCGCGCTGCAGAACGACAGCGCCGTGACACGTGTCGTGCGCACGATGGCGCTGCGGCAACTGGGCCGCGCGGACGACGTCGCACAGGCCGCGCTGTGGTTGTGTTCGCCGCGTCTGTCGCCGCATGCGACCGGGCAGACGCTGACGCTGGCGGGCGGCATGGAGGGCCGACTTCTGTGGGGCGAGGACGAAGTCGACGCCGAGCAGGCGCGCGCGCGGACGCGCCGATCCTGAGCGCGCGTCGCTACCTTGCTCGCCGCATGAGAACCGTTGCACTCCTCGTCGCCGCAGCACTTGCCGCGACGACTCTGGCCGCTTGTTCCTCGACGTCGGCACCGGCAATCGCCGAAGAGACTCGCTTCGGCGAGCCGCTCGCGAGTGAACGCGCCGCAGCCGGCGGCGAGGTCGCGCCCGTCACCCTCGAGGAGATCTTCGCCGACCAGGAGTGGGTCGCACGTTCGCCGCAGGGCGCGCACTTCGGCGTCGACGGTGTGTCGGTGCTGTACCGCCGCGAACGCGCGGGCAGCGACGTCGAGGACCGCGTGCGCATCGAACGGGCGACGCTCGCGCAGCGGGTCCTCGACGACGACGAACACGTGCCGCTCAACCTGCCGGGTTGGAGATTCGCGCCGCAGCGTTCGCAGGTCTCGAGTGCAAGTCTCGCACCCGCCGCGCAGGCCTTCCTCGTCCACGCCGGCAACCTGTTCCTGTGGGACGGCGCCGACGTCGTTCAACTCACACGCGGAACGTCGATCGGGCGCGTCGAGTGGTCACACGACCTGGCCGCGTTGTTGTTCGAGGACGACGGCGCGTGGTGGCGCCTCGAGCTGGCCGGGGGCGCTGCGCACGAAGTCGCGCGCACGGCGGGCGGCGACGAACCGAAACTCGAGGTCGATGCGCCCGAGGGCTTTCGCGCCGAGGCGCAGGAGCGCCTGATCGAGGTCGTACGAGAGGACGCGCGTCTCGAGCGTGAGCGGCGCGAAGCCGAGCGCGCTCGCACGGACGCGGACCGCACACGCGCGCCGCGCGCGCTGCACGTCGGCGCGGGGAAGCGTGCCGCCGACACACGCATCTCGCCGCACGGCGACACGCTCGTCGCGGTCGTCGAGAGCGACGCGCGTTCCGACGAGAACACACGCGACCTCATGCCCGTGTGGCTCACCGAATCGGCCGACGTCGAGACGCGGCGCGTGCGCCCGCACGTCGGCGACGGATCGAACGAGCCGCAACGCATCGTGCTCTTCGATCTCGCGACGCGCGAGCGTTTCGACGTGTCGTTCGCCGCGCTGCGCGGCATCTCGGACGATCCGCTCGCGGCGCTGCGCGACACGCCGCGCGAAGCGGGCCCGCGCGACGTGCGCGTGCGCCTCGGGAGCTGGTCACCCGACGGGCGGCACCTCGTCGTCCAGATCCACTCGACCGACGACAAGGATCGTTGGACCGCGCTGGTCGACTCCGCGACGCGCGAACTCGTCGACGTGCACCGCGAACACGACCCCGCGTGGGTCGGCGGCTTCGACGAGAGCGGTTGGGTGCCCGGCACGGACCGAATGTGGTTCCTGTCGGAGGAGAGCGGCTGGTCGCATCTGTTCGTGTGCGACGTCGGAAGCACTCCTCGCGCGCTGACGAGCGGCGCCTTCGAAGTCGACGACGTGCGTCTGTCGCCCGACGGCGCGACGTTCTTCTTCGTCGCGAACGCGACCGACCTCGGTGTGCACGAGGTCTGGTCCGTGCCGGTGAACGGCGGCGCGCCGGAGCGCCGCACCCACTTCGACGGACGTGTGGGCGCGTACGAGATCGCGCGCGACGGACGTTCGATCCTGTGCAGCGTGTCGCGCGCACTCGAGCCGACCGAGGTGTACGAGATGCCGGTCGAGGTGCCCGTCAGCGGCGCCTTCGCAGCTCGCCGACTCACCCACACGATCGAACCCGCGTGGGCCGCGCGCGGTTGGGTCGAGCCGGAGTACGTGACCGTGCCGGGTCGCGCGGGCGGTGTGCCGGCGCGTCTCTATCGACCCGCGGGCGCGCCGAGCGGCAAACGGCCCGCTGTGCTCTTCGTGCACGGCGCCGGTTACCTGCAGAACGCACACCGCGGCTTCAGCACGTACCAACGCGAGTTCATGTTCCACACGTTCCTCGTGCAGCACGGCTTCGTCGTGCTCGACATGGACTACCGCGCGTCGGCCGGTTACGGCCGCGACTGGCGCACCGCGATCCACCGCGACATGGGCGGACCGGAACTCGAAGACCTCGTCGACGGCGCAGTGTGGCTCGCGCGCGAGCTCGACGTCGACCCGGAGCGCATCGGCGTCTACGGCGGTTCGTACGGCGGCTTCATGACGCTCATGGCGCTGTTCAAGGCGCCCGACGTGTTCGCGTGCGGCGCCGCGCTGCGACCCGTCACCGACTGGTCGCACTACAACGATCCGTACACGTCGAACATCCTGCACACGCCGGAACTCGACGAGGAGGCGTACCTGCGCTCGTCGCCGATCGAGTTCGCGGAGGGCCTCGCGGATCCGCTGCTGATCTGCCACGGATTGATCGACGACAACGTGCTCGCGAAGGACTCGATCCGCCTCGCGCAACGCTTGATCGAGCTGGGGAAGCAGGACTTCGAGGTCATGCTCTATCCGGCGGAGGCGCACGCGTTCCGCTGGCCGTCGAGTTGGCTCGACGAGTACCGGCGCATCTGGGAGTTGTTCGAGGAGCACCTGCTCGAACCGTGAGACGCGCGGCGTGCCGCGTGCCGCGCGCGTTCTATGTTCTGCGTTCTTTGCGCTGACTCTGCGTCCTTTGCGTCCTTTGCGGTGACGTGCAACAGGCACGGGATCACGGGTGCGTTGCACGAAACCGCAAAGGCGCAAAGGACGCAAAGTCAAAGCAAAGGAAGGCAGGTGAGCGAAGGCGCGTCGAGAGCGCCTTCGAACTGAAAGATCCGAAGGCGCCTGCCGAGTCGTGGCGGCCTTTCAGGACGGCTGCCGATTCGGAGCAGCTCTTCAACTCGCCGTTGCTGTGTTCCTTTGCTTTGACTTTGCGTCCTTTGCGCCTTTGCGGTGACGTGCAACAGTCCGGTGACCCCGAGCGTTACACTTCACCGCAAAGGACGCAAAGGACGCAAAGTCAAAGCAAAGAATGCAGGACACAGAACGCACGCAGCACGTGAGCGTCAGTCGGCCGAGGCGCGCTCGACGGCTGCGCGCCAACTGGCGAGGCTCGCGTCGGCACAGGCTTTCCACGTGAAGCGGGTGCGCCAGCAGGCGCCGCGGGCGCGCAAGACGGCGCGGTGTGTCGTGTCGGACACGGCGCGCTCGATCAGCGCGAAGAGTGCATCGCCGTTCGTGTCGCTCGCGGGGTCGAACGTGTCCGCGCCGTCGCCGACGATCTGGGCGAGGCTCGTGGCGCTGCTCGACACGACCGGGCAGTCGCACCACATGGCCTCGATCGGCGGCAGACCGAAACCTTCGGCGCGGCTCGCGAAGACGAACAGTTCCGCGTGTCGGTAGAGCGCCGCGAGTTCGTCGTCGGACACGGCGCCGCGCACGTCGATGCGCGCCGCCGCCGGTGAGCGTGCGAACGAGTGCAGGATCTCTGCCGCGCCGTAACCGGGCGGCCCGACGACCACCCAACGGCCGTCGAAACCGCGCGCGAAGAGCCGCTCGAAGGCAGCGAGTACGAGGTCGAAGCCCTTGCGGCTGTCGAGGCGCGAGACGGACAAGAGGTAGGGCTCGCGCGGCAGGCGCGCATCGTCGCGCGCTGACTTGGGGGCGCGGGTCACGTGATCGCCGCCCAGCGGCACGAAGTCGACGTGCTCGGCGGGGACACCGAGGCGCTGCACGACCTCGCCCGACACGTGACGGCTCGTGACCTGCACCCGCGCGACGCGGCTGGCGAGCGAGCGCACGCGCCGTTCCATCGAAGCGGCCGCGCGCGGATCGAGTCGGCCCTCGCCGCCGCCGAGGAACATGAGGTCGAAGACCATCGCGGTGCTCGGCGCGCGCCGCGCTGGGAGCCGGCGCAGTTGGGTGTGGTGCACGAGGCCCGCATCGAACAGGCGATCCGCGCCGCCCAGCAGCGTGAAGAGCGGTTCGGCCAGGCGCGCGGGCAGGCGCGGCGCGACGAGGCGCACGGCGTGGGCGCCCGCGAGGCCGAGTTCGTCCGCGGACACACGCGGCGCGCGCAACGCTCCGCCGAACAACACCAGCGGCGGACGGTCGTCGCGGCCCGCGAGCGCGCGCACGAGTTCGCGCGCCACGCGCCCGATGCCCTCGCGGTTGTGCAGCGCCGGCCGGTAGTCGAGGAGCAGCGTGGGCAGGGCCGTGGTGCCTTGGCGCGGCATGCGGCGCCACGGTACGGGTCCGGGAGGCCCACCCACAAACAACGGCCGCGGCTCACAAACACACGCGGCGGCCCGGTTTGCGGCGCCGGCCGGCTCGCGCTCCGACCGCACCCGCCAAGGCGGGGGACCTTTGTGTTGCCGGACGGGGTCGTTCCGGCGCGCTGCGAGGGGTCGCGGCGCCACGTGGGGGCACGCTGCGCGTCGGCGCGGCTGTGGAGCAAGCGGGGCACATGAACGACGAGATCCAGGGCGGCGACGGAACACGTTTCGACATCGACGCACAGGGGCTGGCGCACGAGCTGTGCGCGGTGGGAGCGGCGACGACTCCTCAGGCGCTGGCCGCACGCGGCGTGAAGCGCATCGTCGAGTTCAAGAGCGCCGACATCCGGCGCATCGTGGCAGCTGCCGTGGACCGCGCGAGTGCCGCCGAAGGCCGCACGTTCGAGGCGCGCAATGCGCTCGTCGAGGAGTCCATGCAGGACCTCGAGGCGAAGAGCGACATCGATCCGTTCGCACGCATCGAGTTGCTCGAGCGGCGCCTCGCGAAGAGCACTCAAGCACTCGATCGCGCCGAATGCGCGCTCGCGGAAGTGCTCGACGACACCGAGATCGGCCTCGCCGCCGCTCGTGAGTACATCGCCGCGTTGCCCGACGACCATCCGTTGCGCCGCGTCGACGCGTTCGAATTGCTGGCGAACGGTCGCGGTCGCGTACTGCGCGCCGAACCGACCGAAGCGGAGAAGCGCCGCGCCCACGAACGCCGCCAACTGCTCGCGACGCTGGCCGAAGTGAACCGGTTGCATCCCGAGCCGCTGGTGCACGACGACGACTGCGAGCGTGAAGTGAGCGCACCGGTCGAGGCTGTGGCGTCGGCTGCACGAGCCGCGCCGCGTACGTCCCCGTCACACACATCGCCGTCACGCACGGCCTTCGCCGAGTTCACGGCCGCGGACCTGCGCCTCGACACGAAGAACGCGCGTCCGTTCCGCAGCCGCCGCTGAGATCGAGAGCACGGCGCGTCAACGCTGCGCCGCGACGAACCCGTAGGCGAGTTCGAACACGAGCGGCGCGAGCAGCACGAGGGCGACGCTCCACGAGCGCGCTCCCGCATCGCACCGCGCGAGTGCGACCCAACTCGCGAGTGCGACGAACGCCTCCGTCGCGAGCGTGACGGCCGCCGCGCCCGCGAGGCCGAAACGCGGCACGGCGTACGCGTTGGCGAGCACGTTGAGCGCCAGTGCGCTCGCACTCACCGCGAGCGCCGCGCGTTGGGCGCCGCTCGCGACGAGCGCCGTGTGCAAGAGCGCTCCGACGTGAACCGCGAGGCCCGCGCGCAGGAGCCACACGAGCACGTGCGCTTCGCTCGCGAAGTCCGCGCCGAACACGAGCGCGAGCACGTCGCCCGCGTATGCCGCGACGACGCCGTAGAACGGCGCCGCGAGCAACACCGCCGGCACCGCCAGCCGCAGCGCCGCACGCGCGAGTCCGCCGTGCGGTGCGCGTCGCACGAGCCACGGCAGAGCGCTCGCCGCGACGTACTGCGCGCCGAGGATCGAGAAGCCCATCAGGCGCATGCACGCGAAGTAGCGCCCGACCGCTTCGTCGCCCAGGTGCACGCGCACGAACACGTTGTCGACGTGGAAGTAGACCTGTTGGCACAGCCCGGCGAGTCCCAGCGGCCACGCTTGCGCGAACACGCCGGGCGCGGCGACGACCTGGCCGTGTGACGGCGGCAGGTGCGGCAGTGATCGGCGGTGCACCCACACGTTGGCGATGCCGGCGCTGGCCGTCAGCGCGACGAGTTGCGGTCCGGCGTCGTGCACGCCGAGCGCGAGCAGCGCCGCGACGAACACGAGCCGCAGCACGGCCGCGAGCACGCGCGCCGCGCTGACCGTGCCGTAGGAGAGCTCGTTCTTGAGGACGATCGGCGAGAGCTCGAGCGACCACGTGAAGTAGTAGGTGGCCGCGAGTCCGATCCAGAGCGCTCCCGGTTCGCGCGCGAGCAGCGCACCGCCGCCGAACCCGAGGAAGGCGATGGCCGCCGTCCAGGTGCGCAGCCGTCGGCCCGCCACGAGCAGGGCGGGCAGCGCCGCCCCGTCCGCCGCCGAGCGCCGCATGACGACCGCGCCGCTGCCGAGGTCCACGAAGCTCTCGACGGCGAGGAATGCCGCCAGCCAGAAGGCCACGCGCCCGAGGGCGTCGGCCTCGAGGTCGCGCGCGAGCAGCGCGAAGGTCGCGAGCGTGCCGACCGACGAACACAGCCGCGCGCCGAGCTGCCAGCCCGTCGCGATCCACAGGCGCCGCGGCGGCCGGGCGCCGTGGTCGTGCGCGGCTCGCCGGCTCGCGGCGCCCTGCACGTCGTCCTCGTTCGCCATCGGGTGACCAGCTTAGGGACGCCGCCCGCGCGCTCCGTTCGCATCGGCGACCGTCGCCCGCCGCGGGACTATCTTCGCTCCTTGCTCGTCCGCGGGCCGGTCGTCGGTCGATCGTTCCTGCGCCAGCGTTCCACAGAATTCGCGTGACCACGTCGAAGACACCCTCACTCGCCATCGCCGTCGTCGCGCTCGTGCTCGGCGTGTTGGCGGTGTTCTTCGTGGTGCGCTGGGATCCGGCCGTGCCGAAGACGATCGAACGTGCGAACGTCGCCGACGCTCCGGTCGAGCCGAGGACGCCGGCGCCGCTGGATCCGGCCGAGCTGCAAGGCGTCGATCGACCGCGTGCAGACGTGGTGAGCGCCGTCGCCGTGGTCGACACGACGGTCGCGTTTCCGCTCGTGTTCGAACTCGACCTCGTGGCCGACCACACGCTGCCCGTCGTGCCGGCCGGCCCGCCGCTCGGCTCCGGCGCGACCGCGCGGCTCGCCGGTCGCATCGCCGACGCACGCGGCGAACCCGTGCGCGCCACGATCGCGTTCGTCAGCGGTCCGAACGCGGGGCGTGCACTCACGTGCGACGCGACCGGGCGCTTCGCGGCCAACGACCTGTTGCCCGGCATCGACGTCGTCGAAGTGCGAGGGCCTGGCATCCTCGGTTCGCGCCGCGAAGTGCGGCTACGGCAGGAGCGCGAGTTCCTGCTCAACATCGGCTACGGCCGACCGGCCACCGTGCAGGGTCGCATCGTCGACGAAGAGAACGAGCCCATCGGCGGCGCCCACGTGCGCCTCGACGGCCTGGCGACGACGACGGACGAGAACGGCACCTTCTTCTTCATCGAGGTCGCTTCCGGGCGCTGCCTGTTCGAGGTGCACAAGGAGGGCCACGTGGCCTACCGCGCCGAACTCGGCGTCGCCTCGGGCACACGCGTCGAGCCGGGCGCGATCGCCGTCGTGCTGCGCCGACCCGCCGCGCTGCGCATCGTTTTGCGCCCCGACATCGGCGGACCGGAGCCGGCGCTCGTGCTGCTCACCCCGGCGCGCGCGAACTACGAACGCTCGTTCCCGTGGCAGCGCGTCAATCCGCTGTACGTGACGGGGGAGACGCCGCTCGTCGTGAACGACCTGCCCGAAGGGCCGGTGCACGTGCGCGTCTATCGCAGCGGCGCGATCGCGAAGCCCGACTACAGCCAGGTGCACCTCAACGCGGGTGTCGAGACGGAGGTCGTCGTCGGCCTGCAGCCCGCACCGGTCGTCGCCGGCGTCGTCTACGGTCCGGACGGCGCCGTCTCCGGAGCGACGATCACGATCAGCGCGGCCGACGTCGTGCGCGCGACACAACGGCACTTCACGACGGCCGACCAGCTCTGGCTCGAAGAGGTTCTGCCCGTCATGCCGGCCGCGCGCACGGTCGTCGAGTCGGACTCGAACGGTCGCTTCCGCGCGACGAGTTGGTCGGATCTCTCGCCGTTCCGATTGCTGGAGGCCACGTCGCCCGACGGACAGCTCTTCGCGCGCCGCATGCTCGGTCCCGAGGACGACGACGTCGAGTTCGAGCTGCACCTTGCACCGCGCGAGCCGCTCGCCGCAGCCAACGTCGTCGCGACGCTGCCCGGGCGCTTCCAAGCACTGCCCGTCGACGTGTTCGTGAACGGCACCCCGCGCGAACTGTCGCTGGTCGCTTCGAATCAGAACCTGGTCGTCGACGGCCTCGTACCCGGTGTCTACCGACTGCGCGCGACGTGGCAGGGCGAACGCGTCGCGTTCGAACCGGAGTTGCTCGTCGAGGCGACGACGCGACTCGAAGTGCTCCTGCCGCAGGACGCGATCGACGGTCAGGACGAGGACACGTGGCGGCGCCTCGGCAAGCCGTATCCCGACGTGCCCGAGGCGCGCGCGCGCGCCGAGGCGAAGACGGCGACCGGCGCGACGGACGGCTGACGCGCTTCAGACGGCGGCGAGCGCCGCGCGAGCGCGTTTCATCACACTCGATTCGTACGACACGCGCCGCACGGCGAGCTTCTTGCGCATCGAGGTCTCGGCCAAGCCGCGGCGCGTCGCGTTGTCGTAGTGCTCGGCGAGTTCCTTGTCGTCGAGGCCGCGCGGCAACGCGCTCTCGAGACCCGCGAGCGCGCGGTGGTAGCCATCCTGGCCGGGCACGCGTCGACAACCGGCGACGAGCGCACTCACGACCGCGGCGCGCTCGCGTGCGCCGAACGCGGGCCAGCGCGCGATGCGCTCGCCCCACTCGTCGAGCAGCGGCCCGAGCGGCAGCAGCAGCTCGGAACTCGTGCGCAGAGCCTTGACCTCGCGCAGCGGATAGTGACGGTGGCCCTCGGGCGCGCCGATCTCGCGGTAGATCGCGGCCGCGCGCACGAACGCGCCGCCGAAGCGCGAGCCGCCCGTGCGCGCGAGGTCGCCCCAGCGTTGCTGCGCCGTTTCCGCGAACGCGCGCGCCGACTTCGACGACAACGCTTGCACGACGTCGCCCGCGTTGTGGGTGAGCGAGGTCGCCAGGTCCACGAGCACACGCACGGACGCTCCTGAACCAGCGGCGCGCTCGGCCGCTGCGAAGGCCGCCGCTTCGCGCTCGAGTTCCTGTTCGATCGCGGCCTCGAGTTCCGCCGCCGTGTGTGCGTCGTCGTGCGCGAGGCACGCGAGATGGCCGCCGACGAGCACGGACAGACGCTCGCCGTCGTGGCCGCTGACCGGACCGTGTTCGTCGGCGAAGCCGTCGACGTGCACGAGCCGCGCGCTGACCGGCGACACGTCCCAACGTGCGAGTCCGAGTGCGAGCCGCGCCATGTCGCGACGCTCCTCCTGCGGCAGTTCTTCGAACCACGCGGCGTGACGGATCTTCGCGTCGACGTCGGTCGGGACGAAGGTGCCCGCGCTCGCGAAGTGCGCCGCCAGGCACAGCGCGAAGTAGTCGACACGTTGCTGCGGCGTCGGCTCGGGCGTGGCAGGCACGAGGTGCGCCGCGCGGAGCGCCGTCCACCATCCGAAGCGCCGGTCGAGGCCGTCGCAGAAGCGCCCAGCGCCGTGCGCGGGAACCGACGCGGAGCGCTCGTCGCTGCCGTCGAACAGGTAGGGCGCCGCCGTCGCGACCAGGCCGACGAGCGTGCGCGGACCGACGAAGCCGCCGAACGCACCGCGCCCCTCGGGCGCCGCGGCCGGCGATGTGTGCGACCTGTCCGCGGCTTCCATCGTTCTCGCGCGCAGCGTAACGTCCGCGCTTCGCCGTCCACGAGAGGCGAGAGATCATGGCGAAGAAGCTCCTCCTCGACGGTCGTTCGCTCGTTCTCGAAGACCTCCATCCGCTGCTGACTGGCGAAGAACTCGCGATCGGCATCGCGCCGGAAGCGAAGAAGGCCGTCCTGCGCGCGCGCAAGTTGGTCGACGACGCGGTCGCGCGCGGCGACGTCGTGTACGGACTCACGACCGGCTTCGGGCGTCTCAAGAACGTCGCGATCCAAGCGGCGGACCTCGAGGAGCTGCAGACCAATCTCGTGCTCTCGCACTGCTGCGGCATGGGCCCGGCGCTGCCGATCGACGAAGTGCGCGCGATCATGCTGCTGCGCATCAACGGTCTGTCGCGTGGCCACTCGGGTGTGCGGCTCGAGCTCTTGGAAGCGTGGATCCGTCTGTTCGACGCCGGCTTCACGCCGGTCGTGCCGCAACAGGGTTCGGTCGGTGCGTCGGGCGACCTCGCGCCGCTCTCGCACCTGTGTGCGGCGACGATGGGCGTCGGCAGGGCGTACGTGCCGGACGGCAAGGGCGGCTGGCGCGAGATGGCGGCCGCCGCTGCGCTGAAGAAGGTCGGCGCGGAGAAGATCGTGCTGCGCGCGAAGGAAGGGCTCGCGCTGATCAACGGCACCGAAGTGATGAAGGGCATCGGTGCGCTGGCCGTGTTGCGCGCGCAGAACCTCTCGAAGGCGGCCGACGTGCTCGCGGCGCTCTCGCTCGAAGCGCTGTTCGGCAGTGCGCAGCCGTTCGACGCGCGCTTCGCGGAACTCAAGAACAGCGCCGGCCACGCGCGCGCCGCCGCGAACGTGCGCGCCTGTCTGGCGGACAGTCAAGTGCTGTCGAGTCACGTCGATTGCGACCGCGTGCAGGATCCGTACTCGCTGCGCTGCGTGCCGCAGATCCACGGTGCGTTCAAGACCGCGCTCGAACACGTGACGAGCGTCATGGCGGGGGAGATCGACTCGGTCACCGACAACCCGATCCTGTTCCCCGACACCGGCGAGGTCGTCAGCGCCGGGCAGTTCCACGGGCAGCCGATCTCGCTCGCGATGGACTACCTCGCGCTGGCCGCGTGCACCGTCGCAAACGTGTCGGAGCGGCGCATCGAACAGCTCGTCAATCCCGACCTCTCGCGCCTGCCGGCCTTCCTGACGCCGAAGCCGGGCCTCAACTCGGGCTTCATGATCGCGCAGGTCGCCGCGGCTTCGCTCGCGAGCGAGAACAAGTCGCTCGCACATCCGGCGTCGGTCGACACGGTCCCGACGAGCGCCAACCAGGAGGACCACGTGTCGATGGGCACGACGGCGGCGCGCAAGGCGCGTGCGATCCTCGACAACGTCGAACACGTGCTCGCGATCGAGTGGTTGTGTGCCGCACAGGGCCGCGACTTCCACCAGGAGTTCCGCGCCGGCCGCGGCGCGCAGGCCGCGCACGATCTGCTGCGCGAGCACGTGAAGACGCTGGGGCGCGATCGATACCTCGCGACCGACATCGCCAAGGCGCGCGAGCTGCTGCGCAGCGGCGAACTCGTGCGGCGTGTCGAACGGGCGCTGCGAGCGCCGCTGCTGGCCTGACGGTTCGTCATGAAACACGTCGCCGCACTCGTCGTCGTCGCGCTGCACGCGCTGCTCGCCTCGTGTGCGTCGAGCACGGCAGCGGGGCCCGTGCGCGCGCAAGGCGACGGCTTCTCACGCGATCCGTGGGGTTGGGAGGCGGACGACGGCTGGAACGAGCGCGCCGCGTTCCACATGGCGCAGCGTGAGTTTCGGGACGGCTCCATCGGCGACGGCGACGACCACTTCGGACTCGGCCTCGAACTCGCCGGTGAGCCGTACGACGCGTGGATCGGCCTCGAGTTCGGCCTCTTCACCAGTTCGAGTCTCGCGCAATGGTCGCGCTGGGGGCCGGTGTTCAGCGGTCTCGACGACGACGACCTCGACATCGGCGCCGCGGAGTCGCGTTCGTTCGAACTCTCGCTCGGCGCGCACAAGGAAGTGCGCCCGTTCGGCGGACCGGTCGCACTCACGTTCGGGTCGGGCGCGGCGCTGCTCGAACTCGAAGAGGCTGAACTCGACGTCACGTTCACGAGCGACGACGACGCCGACATCGGCTGGTACGGCCACTTCGGCATCCACTACGTGTTGGCCGCGCCCGGCCGGATCGGCATCGACGTGCGCATGCTCGAAGGCACTGAACACGAGTTGTCCGGTCGCACGCTCTCCGGCGACTACCGACAAATAGCCTTCGTGTTCAGCTTCTACTTCTGATTGCGGGGTCGTTGATCGGTTGGGAGGATCAGAGTGGCGCGCGCGGCCGCGTCTTTACCCTCACGGGACCGTGAGCCACACTCCCGCGGGGATGCGCGCGGCGCGACTGCGGGCGCCCGCGTGTCCGCCTCTTCCGCTCCGGTCTTTCGCTCCTCCGAGACACTCGCCATGACCAACGCCATCCAAGACGGACTGATTCTGCTCCAGGCCGACTACCAAGTGCTCTATCAGAAGATCCGCCACTACCACTGGAACGTGCGCGGACCGCAGTTCTTCCAGCTGCATCCGCACTTCGAGCAGATGTACCTGGCCACGGCGCTCAAGACGGACGCGGTCGCGGAGCGACTGCTCGCGCTGGGCGCGGCGCCGTTGCGCACGTATGCGTCGGTGCTCAAGATCGCACGCATCAAGGAGGACGCGAGCCTGCCGAACGCACAAGAGATGGTGCGCGCGCTGCACACCGATCTGCTCGCCGTGAACGTGCACTTGCGTGCGCTGGCCGAAGCCGCGCGGCAAGCCGAAGACAAGGCGACCGAGAACCTGGCCGACGGCTACGCCGACACGCAGGAGAAGGATGCCTGGATGCTGCGCGCCTTCCTCGAGGCGTGACGCGTCAACCGTCGAGCAACGCGCGCACGGCATCCACGAGCGCCGTGTGCACGGTAAGCGGCGGCGCGTTCGGATCGAGCTCCGGCAGCGCAGCGAGAGCGTTGCGCGCCGCCTCGGCACGACCTGCGAGGTACTCGGCGCCGGCGAGTTCGACGCGCGCGAGCGCGGACTCGCTGCCGTCCTTCACGAACGCGCGCACGGCTTGGCGCAACGACACCGCGGCTGCGGCGAGGTCGTTCGCGTCGAGGAACTGACGCGCCCACAGATGGTGGGCGAGGCCTTGTGCCAGATCGTCGTTGCGCTCGAGCCCGACCGCGTGGATCTCGCTCGGAGAGTTGGGGTCGAGTTCGAGCGCGAGGGCCGCGCGCGCCGGTTCGAGGCCCGCGGCGAGCAGCGTGCGCACGAGTGCGCGCCGCTCTTCGCCGACGAGGCGGCCGTCTTGCGCCAGGCGATCGAGCAACGCGCGCCCGGCGAGTGCGTCGCCGCGCGACAGTTCGAGGCGCGCGAGATTCGAAAGGGCCGTGGGATGGTGCGGCGCGATCTCGATGGCGCGCGCCCACGCGCGACGGGCCTCGTCGATGTTGCCGCCGAGCAGCGCGATCAGCCCGTGGTCGACGAGTGCGGTGGGTGAGTTCGGCCGCGCCGCGCACTGGCGGTCGCTCGCGTTGGCGGCCAGGGCCAGGAAGCGGTCGCGCTCCACGCCGGCGCCCACGAACGCGAGTGCCTGCGCCTCGAGCATGTCGTTCGCGAGCGCGCTCGTGGGCGCCCAGGCGAGTGCGCGCTCGATCTCGGCGAGTGCGGAAGTGGCGTCCTCGGCGCGCAGCGGACCGTTGGCGTTCGCGACGACCTCGGTCGCGGCGGCGAGCGCCGCACCGTGGCGCCACAGCGCGAGTGCGGGCCACGCGGTGACCAGCACGACGGCGAGCGCCGCGAAGCGCGCCGGCAGCGGAGCGCGTGCGCCGTCGCCGAGTCGCGCGCGCAGTGCTCCGACACACACCGCGGCTGCGAGTGCGCTCGCGACGTTGCAGAGCAGCGACGAGTGTGCGAGCGCCGCCGCGAGTGCACCGAGCACGGCGACGGCGAGTGCGCTCGTGTCGCCCGCGCCCGCGCCGGCATTCACCCCCGTCCGCAACGCGCGCAGCGCCGTCACGAGCACGAGCACGAGCAGCGCCGTCGCCGCCGCGCCGCCGAGCCAGCCGTACTCGACCCACACGAGGAACCAGTCCTGGTGCGGATGTTCGACCGTCGTGTCCTCGCCGGACGCGGCGCTCTCGCGCGGGTCGCGGTGGGGCGGATAGACGGCGGCGAACTGTCCCGGCCCAGCCCCGAGCGCTCCGCCTTCGGCGACGAGGCCGGGCAACGTCTGCCACACGAGGCGTCGCACCGTGGCGCCGCCGAGCTGTGACGACGTGTCGACCGATGTGGAGGTGGGCACCACGCCGCTCTCACCGCGGCCGCCGAAGGATGCGACGAGGACGAAGAGCGCGAGGAGCGCTCCCGCTCCGCCGAGCATCACAGCGCGACCGTTCACTCGCGGCCACGGTGCGACGAGCGCCGCGCCGCCGAGCACGAGCGCCGCCGCGAGCAGTCCCGCGAGCACGGGCGCGAACACGGCGTGCAACACGAAGGCCGCGAACGCCGCGCCGCCGAGCACTCGCGCGCCGCCGCGTTCGTGCGCGGCGAGCCACAGGCCGGCGAGCCCGCCGACGAGCGCGACGTGGTTCGTCGGGCCGACGTTGCCGAGGCGGCCCGCGAGTTCGAAGTGCGAGCCGAACAGCGCCGCCACGAGCGCCGCGCCCGCGTGCACGAGTCCGAGTGTCGCCGTGGCGCGGACGAGCGCCGCTCGTCCCACTCCGTCGAGGCTGGCGCCGACCACGAAACCGACGGCGAGCACCGCCGCTTGCAGCGCCGCGCGCCGCGCTTCGAACGTGTCGCTCGTGTTCGCGCCGGCGAGCCACACGACCAGCGGCAGCGCGAGCACCGCGAGGTGGCGCAACGCGATGCTCCCGCGGCTCGCCGCGACGAACGCGGCCGGTGCGAGCGCGAGCAGCACGAGTCCCGTCGCCGTCGCCGCCGGATCGGGATCGAAACGCGACAGCCACGCGTCCGTCGGCAGCGTGAGCAGCAGCGCCGGCAGCAGTGCGAGCCACGCGATCGGAGCCGTCGATGTTCGTGTGGGGGCGGCGTTCTGCATCACGTTCGTGGCGCGTCGTCGACGCGGAAGGAGCGCCAGGCTTCCGACGATCCGCCTGCCGTTCGTTCACTCGCTCATTCGCGAACCGCCGCGTCCGACGACGACAGGATCGCGTCGACGAAGGCCTGCGGTTCGAACGGCTCGATCAGGTCGGCGGTCTCGCCGGTGCCGACGTAGCGCACCGGCAGACCGAGTTCGCGCTGGATCGCGAAGAGCGCCCCGCCGCGCGCCGTGCCGTCGAGTTTGGTGATCACGAGGCCCGTGACCTTCACCGCCGCCGTGAACAACTTGGCCTGTTGGATCGCGTTCTGACCGTTCGTGCCGTCGATCACGAGCAGCACGTCGTGCGGCGCACCTTCGAGTCGCCGCGCGATCACGCGCCGCACCTTCTCGAGCTCGGCCATCAGGTTGTTCTGCGTGTGCAGGCGACCCGCCGTGTCGATCAGCACGAGGTCCGCGCCGTGTTTCACACCGACGTCGACCGCTTCGAACGCGACCGCGGCCGGATCCGCGCCTTCGCCCTTGCGCACGAGCGTCGCTCCGGTGCGCTGCGCCCAGATCGCGAGTTGATCCGCGGCCGCGGCGCGGAACGTGTCACACGCGCCGATCACGACGCTGCCGCCGTACTCGCGCGCACGTTTGCTGAGCTTCGCGATCGTCGTCGTCTTGCCCGAGCCGTTCACACCGACCACGAGCACGACGTGCGGCTTCGTGGTCGGCATGATCTCGCCGCCGCGATCGAGGCGCGCCAGCAGATTGGCGCGCAGCGCAGCGCGCACGTCGTCTTCGCTCTTGAGTTCGCCGCGCGCGTGGCGCCGCGACAGGTCCTGCACCAGCTCACTCGCGAGCGCGCCGAGGTCCGAGCCGTACAGCATCTCCTCGATCGCGCCGAGCAGATCGGCGTCCATCGGGCGCCCGCCGCGGAACAGCGCGGAGAGCTTGTCGCCGATCGCGTCGCGCGTCTTCGCGAGGCGCTGTTTGAGACGGTCGAGGAGTCCCATCGCGCTCAGGTCTTCGCGCCGGCGGTGTCGCCGGTGCCCGTGCCGCTCGCGTTCCCGAACTTCGGCACCCAGTAGCGCTCGCGGA
>JBIKNC010000059.1:0-20304 GCA_044358925.1 Planctomycetota bacterium
GGCGTCAAGAACTTCACGATCTGGAACATCGGCGACGACAGCTTCGACGTCGACCAGGGCTGGCGCGGCAAGGCGCAGTTCGGACTCATCGTTCAGGGCGCGTCGGTTTCCGGCGCACAGGGCTCGGGCATCGGTGACAACGCGTTCGAAGTCGACGGCGCCGAGCCGGCGGACTACCAGCCGGTCACGACCGCCGCGATCTACAACTGCACGGTCGTCGGCGTGCCGAACGGCTTCATCAACCCGATCACGCTCGCTGCGGGCGCCGGTTCGGACCACGGAACGGCCTGGCGCGACAACGCTCGCGTCCAGTACCGCAACATGGTGTACATGGACCTTGGCGAGCGCCTCGTCGCGTTCGACAACGTCGGTGACACCTGCCTCGCGGCCGGTGCGGGCGTCGGTTACGGCGTCGGTGGCACGCTCTCCTGGGCGAACACCTGGACCACCGCGTACAACGCGGTTCCGGCGCACCCGAACGACTTCCCGGGCGGCGCTCCGGCCGGTTTCTACGGCGCGCAGACCTCGGGCAACCTGGCCGAGATCAAGGACAGCGTCTTCTTCAACAACACGAACGGCGCTGCCTACACGGAAGCGATCGCTCGTGGTGTCCTCGCTGCGGGCCCGTCGCCGGCCAACGACAACCTGGTCGCGACGAACTCGCCGATCAAGTTCGGTCCGGTGCGCGACGTCTCGGCGAACTACATCCTCAACGGTTCGCTCGTGATCGCCAACACGATCGAAATCGACCCGCGCGCCGCCAACGACGCCGTGACGAGTGTCGGTCAGGCCCCGAACGACGGCTTCTTCACGCCGGCCGGTTACCGCGGTGCGTTCGACGCCACCACGAACTGGGCGCGCAACTGGACGGCCGCCGACACGTACGGCTTCTACAAGTCGACGATCGAGGTCAACAGCAACATCACGACGAGCACGACCTGGACCAAGGACTACGTCTACAACATCACCCAGCAGGTCTACGTCGAGCCGGGCGCGACGCTCACCATCGAAGCCGGCACGATCGTCGCCAGCAACCAGGGCAGCCTCGCGGTCACGCGCGGCGGCGACCTGATCATCAACGGCACCTCGGCCGCTCCGGTCGTGTTCACCTCGAGCACGGACCGCGCGACGTGGGTGTGCGACGACATCAAGACCTCGCAGTGGCGTCAGGCCGCGAACGAATGGGGCAACATCACCATCATGGGTGAGGGCTACATCTCGACCTGCCTCGCTGGCAACACGGCCTTCCCGGATGCCGGCAACGAAGCCGACATGGAAGGTCTCACGACGGGTCCGGCGTTCGACCGCTACGGCGGCGGCAACGACGACGACGACAGCGGTTCGATCAGCTACCTCTCGCTGCGCTACGGCGGCAAAGTTGTCGGTCTCGGCAACGAACTGAACGGTCTCTCGCTGGGCGGCATCGGCCGCGGCACGGACCTCCAGTTCATCGAGATCATGAACAACGTCGACGACGGCATCGAAATCTGGGGTGGCACGGTCGGCGTCAAGAACTTCTCGATCTGGAACGTCGGCGACGACAGCTTCGACGTCGACCAGGGCTGGCGCGGCAAGGCGCAGTTCGGCTTCATCGTCCAAGGCGCGTCGGTCTCGGGTGCCCAAGGTTCGGGCATCGGTGACAACGCGTTCGAAGTCGACGGTGCCGAGCCGGCGGACTTCCAGCCGGTCACGACCGCAGCGATCTACAACTGCACGGTCGTCGGCGTGCCGAACGGCTTCATCAACCCGAACACGCTCGCTGTGGGCGCCGGTTCGGACCACGGAACGGCCTGGCGCGACAACGCTCGCGTTCAGTACCGCAACATGGTGTTCCTCGACCTCGGCGAACGTCTCGTCGCGTTCGACAACGTCGGTGACACCTGCCTCGCGGCCGGTGCGGGCGTCGGCTACGGCGTCGGTGGCACGCTCTCCTGGGCGAACACCTGGACCACCGCGTACAACGCGGTTCCGGCGCACCCGAACGACTTCCCGGGCGGCGCTCCGGCTGGTTTCTACGGCGCGCAGACCTCGGGCAACCTGGCCGAGATCAAGGACAGCGTCTTCTTCAACAACACGAACGGCGCTGCCTACACGGAAGCGATCGCGCGTGGTGTTCTCGGTGCGGGCCCGTCGCCGGCCAACGACAACCTGGTCGCGACGCTCTCGCCGATCCGCTCGGCCCCGGTTCGCGCTTCGTCGGCGAACTACATCCTCAACGGTTCGCTCGTGATCGCGAACACGATCTCGATCGACCCGCGTGCGGCGAACAACGCCGTGACGAGCGTCGCTTCGGCTCCGAACGACGGCTTCTTCACGCCGGCCGGTTACCGCGGTGGCTTCAACGCCAACGAGAACTGGCTCTGCCGCTGGTCGGCTGCTGACTGCTACGGCTTCCTGAAGGTGGCAAGCGCGGACGTCGTCAACGCTCCGTCGAACCTCCAGAACACGATCTCGGCCGTCGGTCTCCCGACGCTGCCGAACCCCGCGTTCGCGGTGGCTCTGACCTCGCCGGGCACCTGTGGTGTCACGCCGGGTTCGCTCGCCATCGTGTTCCCGAGCTTCGGCGGTCCGCTGCCGCTGCCCTGGCCGGACGGTGGTTGCACCGGCGGTCCGAGCACGCTGCTCGCGAACCTCTTCACGGCCCAAACCAGCCTGTTGAAGTTCGCCCCGTACTTCGGGGCACCGATCCCGTTCCCGTACCCGCTGCCGAACCGTCCGGACCTGTGTGGCGCCCGCGTCACCTTCCAGTCGGCCTTCTTCACGGCAGGCCTCTTCGAGTTCCGCATGGGTGCGGCGCTCGACTGCACGCTGGGCGGCAACTGATCGATGAGCTGAGGCGACTCTCGAGTCGCCGCTGAAAGAGGAGCCGGCCCGCGGGAGCGATCCCGCGGGCCGGCTCGTTGCATGGGCACCTTCTCGAAGCGCGCGAGCGGCGTTCGACGTGCAGGCCGCGCGGCTTGGGCTCCTTGCAGGACCTTGACTCGTAGTTCGATCGAGGGGGCGTAGCTTCGTTGCCGCGAAAGTCGATCGGCGCACGTCGTGTGCGGCTCGATCCGACGTCGCCCACGATCGCCATGCGACCGATTCGATTCGCCCTCGTCCTTCTCGCCGCCGCTGGAACCGTTGCCGTCGCGACGGCCCGTCCTTTCGAACCCGTTGCCCGTCAGGAGCCGAGCGACTCGCCGGCGACCGACGAGGATCCGAAGGTCACGCGCGAGCGCCGCGTCGGACTCTCGAGCGAGATCGCCGCGCAGCTCGCCGACGCGAAGATCGACGAGCACCGCCGGCACCTGCTCGAACTCGCCGGTGTGATCGCGGACAAGATCCCGGAGCGCCCGCAGGCGAAGGACCGCGCGCTCACGCAGCAGATCGTCGTCGAAGCGGCGCTCGACCTCGACCAGATGCGCTTCGCCGACCAACGGTCGCAGCGCATCGGTAACTGGCGCCGTGGCCTGGCCTGGTCGCACCTCGCCTACGCCGCGGCAGACCACGGGCGGACGGAGATCGCACAGGAGTACGCGCGCGCGGCGGCCGTGCTCGCCGACGACCTCGCGGCCTGGCTGTCGGAGTACGAGACGCCGCAGGACTGGCGTCGCGATCGCATCCGCGGCCGCGTCGGGCAGACCTACGCGCGCCTCGGCGATCTCGACACGGCGGCGGGCTTCGTCGTCGATGCCGAGGCGAGCGAAGCCGGCAAGGTCGCGATCGTCGTGTCCGCGCACGCGCCGATCGACGACTACGAAGAGCGGCTCGCGTACATGAAGGCCACGCTCCCCACCGTCGGCTTCGACGCGGCACGCGATGCGCTGTCCGCCGCGATCGAACTCTTCGGCCGCTTCCACGCCGACCCGGAGCGTCGCGATGCGATCGCCGCCGTCACGCGCGAAGGCTGGGCGAAGATGCCGATCGACATGCGTGTGTGGGCGATGGCGAAGCTGGCCGAGAAGTGCATCGAACACGCCGACTTCGCCGGTGCACTCGCGTGGATCGCCGAGGCGCGCGTTGCGAGTGCGGGCGGGAACTGGCGCGCGAGCTTCCGTATCCCGGTCGACGCTCAGCTCGTCGGACTCGCGCACCGCGCGGGCGACGTCGAGCGCGCGCGCGCCGAGGCCGAGGCACTGCGCACGCTGTACGACACACAGCGCGAGGCGATCGTGAACATCGACCGGGCCGACGCGCTCGTGCCGCTCGCGGAGGCGCACGTGATCATGGGCGACCTCGAGACGGCGCAGAAGCTCTACCGCCGAGCGATCGACGAGGCACTTGTCAACCCGAACAGCAAGCCGCGCGCGATCGACCTCGTCGACATCGCGGTGTCGCTCGCGACGGTGGAGCTGCCGGCGAATGCCGAGCTGCTCGCACACCTGCGCGAGGCCGCAGGGAAGCTCTCGGACCCCTGGTGAGCTCGCGCGACGCGCGTAGCGACATGCATCGCGACGCGCGTCTCCAACAGGCGCGGCAGCTGCGACCACCCGGTCGGAGCCGCCGCGCTTCTTGTTGCTAGTTCAACAATACGGCAACGATCCGCTGACCGTGCGTCCATAGCTTGTTCGCCCACATCGACGAGGAACAGCCTCCCCGCTGGACTCGCGATGCTCCCCCGAGGAACGCTGCGTGGTGCACCTGCGACCCATCCCCCTCGCCGCGCTTCTGGCCCTCGCTCCCGTGTGCAGCGCGTTCGCCCAGGAGGTCGGTTCGATCCGCGGCGTCGTGTACGACGGCGACTTCGACGTGCCGATCGTGGGGGTCGAGGTGTCGGTCGCGGAGACCGGCCTGGTGGCCGCGACGGGTGAGCAGGGCAACTACCTCCTCGGCCAGTTGCCGCCCGGCGTCTACACGCTCGTGTTCGCGAAGGACGGCTACGTGCGCCAGGTCAAGACCGGCGTCGTGGTGACCGGCGGCCAGTTGACGGACGTCGACGTGTGGCTCGCGGGCGAGTTCGCCGAGATGGAGGAGTTCGTCGTCGAGGACCTGCTCGCCGGCGGCGGATCGAGCGAAGCGGCGCTCATCGATCTGCGCCTCGACTCGCCCGGACTGCTCGACTCGATCGGTTCGGACCTCATGTCGCGCGCGGGTGCGAGCGACGCAGCGAGTGCGCTGCGCCTCGTGCCTGGCGCGTCGTTGCAGGACGGCAAGAGCGCGGTCATTCGCGGACTGCCGGACCGCTACGTGAGTTCGCAACTCAACGGTGTGCGACTGCCCTCGGCCGACGCGGAGAAGCGCGCGGTCGAACTCGACCAGTTCCCCGCGGCCGCGATCCAGAGCATCCAGGTCGCCAAGACCTTCACGCCCGATCAGCAGGGCGACGCGTCGGGCGGCGCGGTCGACGTGCGGCTCAAAGGCATCCCCGAAGAAGGCTTCTTCGAGATCAAGAGCCAGTACACGTACAACACGCAGGTCCAGGCGCGCGACGACTTCCTCACGTACCGCGGCGGCGGCCTGTCGTTCTGGGGCATCGACGAAGGCAGCCGCGACATCCAGTTCGACAACCTCGGGCAGAACTGGGACGGCGCGGTCGGTGTGTCGCGCGGCGAGGCGCCGATCGACACGAAGTGGTCGGTCGCGACCGGTGACTCGTGGGAGCTCGACGGCGGTGATCGCGTCGGAGCGTTCGGCAGCTTCTTCTACGAGCGCGACAGTTCGTTCTACGACAACGGGCGCGAGGACCTGCTCGTGCAGGACGTGCCGAACGGGCCGCTCGTGCCGCAGACGCTGCAGGGTTCGCCGGACATCGGTGAGTTCAAGACCGCGCTGTTCGACGTCACGGAAGGCTCGCAGTCGGTGCAATGGGGCGCGCTGTCGATCTTCGGCTACGAGACCGACGGCCACGACCTGGGCCTCGCGTTCCTGCACTCGCGTACCGCGGAGGACACCGCGACGCTCGCGGAAGACACACGCGGCAAGGAGTTCTTCTTCCCGGGCCACGATCCCGACGTGCCCGGCAGTCCGGGCAACGACATCGACACGTTCGACGATGCGCCGTACATCCGCACGGAGACGCTGAGCTACGTCGAACGCACGACGACCTCCGCGCAACTGTCGGGCGGGCACGACCTCGACACGCCGCTGTTCGAAATCGGCTCGCTGCGCTTCCAGCCGTTGAAGTTCGACTGGACCCTGTCGCGCAGCAACGCCAACTACTACGAGCCCGACAAGCGCCAGTTCGGCTCGCAGTGGTCGCCGAACGGCCCTGGCCTCCACACCGCGTTCAAGCCCGACGCGAACTTCACGGTCGGCAACCTTCAGCGCACGTGGGAGGAGGTCGACGAGAGCAGCAAGCAACTGACCGTCGACTTCAAGTTGCCCTTCCTGCAGTGGGACGACGAAGAGGGACGCCTGCGCAGCGGCTTCTTCGTCGATCGCGTCGACCGCTCGTTCGACCAGGACACGTTCAGCAACTTCAACGACAACGACGGTCTCTTCATCGGCCCGTTCGAGGACCTGTGGAGCGCGTCGTTCCCGTTCGAGCCGGGGCACGAGATCACGGCGGCGAACACCGACGTCGACTACCGCGGCGACATCGACATCGAGGCCTTCTACCTGATGGGGGAGCTGCCGCTCACCAAGCGGCTCGACCTGATCGCCGGTGCACGCGTCGAGTCGACGGAGATCGGCATCACGAACCTTCCGGAAGGCGATGCGCTGTGGATCCCGCCCGGCGCGACGCAGCCGATCGACTTCAATCCCGGTGACGCCGACGTCGAGTTCGAGCAGACCGACGTCCTGCCCTCGATCGGGTTCATCTTCGAGCTCAGCGAGACGGTGACCCTGCGCGCCTCGTACGCGCAGACCATCGCGCGTCAGACGTTCCGCGAACTCACGCCGATCCTGCAGCAAGAGTTCCTCGGCGGTCCGGTGTTCATCGGCAACCCGAACTTGCAGATGAGCCGGCTCGACAACTTCGACCTGCGCGCCGACTACGCGCCGTACGAAGGCAGCCTCGTGTCGGCGTCGTGGTTCTTCAAGGACATCAAGGATCCGATCGAAGTCGTGCAGGCGTTCGCGACCTTCGACTACGACACGGTGCGCAACTATCCGGAGGGCGAGCTCTCCGGCATCGAACTCGAGGTGCGCCAAGACCTCGGTCGCTTCTGGAACTGGGGCCAGGGCATCGCGGCGGGCGCGAACGCAACGCTGATCGAGTCCGAGGTCACGCTGCCCGCGGACGAAGCGGCGGTGTTCGCGGGGCCTGCGATCGGTGCGCCGTTCACGACGCGCGAGATGACGAGCGCGCCCGAGCACCTCTACAACCTGTACCTGACGTACGACCAAGTCGAGCTCGGCACGCAGCTCGCGCTGTTCTACACAGTGCAGGGCGACACGCTCGTGGCCGGTGCCGGTGTGTCGGACGGCGGCTTCGTGCCGAACGTCTTCGCGGCGCAGTACGACACGCTAAATGCGAGCTTCACGCAGAAGCTCGGCAGGTACCTGAAGCTCCAGATCCAGGCCAAGAACCTCACCAACCCAGAGATCGAGGAGGTCTATCGCTCCGGCTTCATCGGCGGCGACGTGACCAAGTCCTCGTTCACACGCGGCATCGACTACTCGATCGGACTGAGCGCGTCCTTCGCGTTCTGAGACGCTCACCGGTCATCGCAGACAGGCACAAGGGACATGAAGAAGCACGAACGAAACGAACACACGCAGAGGCTCCTGCGCCCCGCGCTGGCGACGCTGACCGTCGGCGCCCTGGCCTTCGCCGCAACGGCGCTTCCGACGCAGGAATCGGCACAGGACGGTGCTGCGCAAGTCGACGAGACACGCGCCGTGCTCGACAAGTGGGTCGAGACGCGGCGCCTGATCCGCGAGGAAGAGCGCACCTGGGCGCTCGGTCGCGAGATGGTGCAGGAGCGCATCGGCATCGTGACGCGCGAACTCGAGAGCGTGCGCGAGAACATCACCGCCGCCGAGGCGAGCATCGCCGAGGCCGACAAGCAGCGCCTCGCGCTCGTCGAGGAGAACGACACGCTCGCGGCAGCGAGCACCGAACTGACGCGCATCGTCGGTGAACTCGAGACGCGCATGAAGGCGCTGATGGTGCGCCTGCCCGAGCCGCTGCTCGAGCGCATGCGCGCGCGCAGCCAGATGCTGCCCGACGACGCGGCGACGACGAAGCTGTCCCTGTCGGAGCGCTTCGGCACGATCGTCGTGCTGCTCAACGAGGTCGACAAGTTCAACCGCGAGGTGACGCTGACCAGCGAGCTGCGCACGTTGGCCGACGGCACCAACGCCGAAGTGACGGCGCTCTACCTCGGTCTCGGCCAGGCGTACTACGCCACGACGGCCGGCACGCAGGCCGGCGTCGGCCTGCCCGGCGCCGAAGGTTGGAAGTGGGTCCCGAACGACGCGATCGCAACGGCGGTCGCGCTGGCGATCGCGATCCAGAAGGGTGAAGAAGTTGCGAGTTTCGTGCGCCTGCCGGTGCGCGTCGAGTGAGCACGCGGAGCACAGCCATGTCGAACACGATCAAACTTCCGGCCGCGTTGGTTCTCGCTCTCGCGAGCCTCGCCGCACCCGCCCGCTCGCAAGAAGCGGCGCCCGCACCCGCTCCCGCCGAGGCGGCCTTCGACGGCGTCTCGCAAGGCCTCGACGAGCGGCTCCAACAGAGCCTCGCCGAACTCGCCGAGCTGCAAGCCAGCATCACGGCGGAGAAGCTTCCGCTCGCGGAGCAACTGCGGACGCTCGAAGACGAGCTGATCGAGACGCGGCGCGAGGGGCAGAAGACCACGCGTCTGCTCGAGACGCGCACACTCGACCTCGCGAACCTGCGCAAGGAGATCGAGACGCGCCGCGCCGAGGTGCAGTACCTCGGCAACCTGTTCTCGGAGTACACCGCGAACCTCGAGACGCGCCTGCACATCGCCGAGAAGGCGCGCCATGCGGCCGCGATCGAGGCGTCCAAACTCGCACCCGAGAACAGCAACCTCTCGCAGATCGAGGTGTTCCAGGCGCAGACCGCGCTCCTGTACGCGGCGCTCGAGCGCCAGTCGGAGGCGCTGGGCGGCGCACGCTTCGAGGGCAGTGCGCTCGACGCACAAGGCCTCGTGCGCCCGGGCACGTTCGTGATGGTCGGACCGGCGGCTTGGTTCCGCTCGAGCGACGGTCAGTTCGTCGGCACCGCTGAACAGCGCATCAACTCGCTCGAACCGGCCATCGTCGGTTTCGAGGACACGCTCGACTCAGGTGCCGTCGCGGCCCTGGTCGTCGGCTCGGGCAACGAACTTCCGATCGACGCCACGCTCGGCAACGCTCACAAGGTGGCCGAGACGAACGAGACCTGGGTCGAACACGTCAAGAAGGGCGGCCCGGTCATGTGGCCGATCTTCGGCATGGCCGCAGCGGCGCTGCTCGTCGCGCTGTGGAAGTGGTTCTTCCTGTCGATCACGCGCCGTGCGAATCGCTCCGACGTGCGTCGCCTGCTCGACGCAGTCGCCCGCCGCGACCACACCGGTGCGCAGAAGATCGCCGGCGAGTTGAAGGGGCCGACCGGTGCCATGTTGCGCGCCGGTGCGGACCACCTCGACGAGCCGCGCGAGCTGGTCGAAGAGGTGATGTACGAGAAGATGCTGGACGCACGCCTGAAGGCGCAGCGCTTCCTGCCCTTCGTCGCCATCTCCGCTTCGTCGGCGCCGCTGCTCGGTCTGCTCGGCACGGTGACCGGCATCATGAACACCTTCACGCTCATCACGGTGTTCGGCACCGGTGACGTGAAGACGCTCTCCTCGGGCATCTCGGAGGCGCTCATCACGACCGAGTACGGCTTGATCGTCGCAATCCCGTCGCTCCTGCTGCACGCCTATCTGTCGCGCAAGGCGCGCTCGATCACGGACGACATGGAGAAGACGGCCCTCGCCTTCATGAACGAGATCGGCAAGGCGCAGACCGTGAAGCTGGAGAAGGTCGCGTGAGCGCCGCTCTCGCTCACGTGTTGCTCGTCGACACACAGGCGCTCCTGGATCGTGCACGCACGTTCTGGGGTGAAGCCGTCGAGGTGTGGGTCAACGGCGGCCCGGCGATGGTTGCGATCGCGGTCAATGCGTTCCTGCTGTTCGCGATCGGGTTGCACGTCCAACTGGCATTGCGCCAACGCGGTTTCCTGTCGCTCTCGGAGCGCAAGGTGCGCACGTGGATCGACGAGCCGGACCGTCGCCGCGGACCCGTCGGCCGCATCATCTCGGCCGCGCTCGAGTCGCGCACGGTCGCGGAGGCCACGGAGTTCTTCAGCGGGCTGCGCACGACCGAAAGCGCACCGTTCAATCGCGATTTGCGGCTCATGCGCATCTTCGTGGGTTCGGCGCCGCTGCTCGGCCTGTTCGGCACGGTGACCGGCATGCTTGCGACGTTCGACGCACTCGCGACGGGCGCGGGCGGCGAGAAGACGATGGGGCAGATCGCGAAGGGCATCTCGGAGGCGCTGATCACGACCGAGACAGGTCTCGTGGTCGCGCTGCCCGGCCTCTTCTTCCAGTACCAACTCTCGCGCAAGCACGACCGCTACAAGGCCTTCCTCGCGAAGCTCGAGTCGTCCGTCGTGCAACTCGTGTTCGCACGCGAGCGCGACGCACGCAAAGCGGACGTCGAGCCCTCGTCGAACGGCCACGCGCCGCACTCCAACACCGAACGCGAACTCGCGCCCCTCGCGCACTGATCCGAGGCTCACACCATGGGACGTTTCCGCGAATCGAGTGAGAGCGAAGGCGAGCCGGGCATCGACCTGTCGCCGATGATCGACTGCGTGTTCATCCTGCTGATCTTCTTCATCGTCACGACGACGTTCGTGGAGGAGACCGGCGTGGAGGTCGACAAGCCGCAAGCGGCGTCGGCGGTGCAACTCGAGAAGACCAGCATGCTCTTCGCGATCACCGCGCAGGGCGGCGTCTTCTACGGCGGCCGTGACATCGGCATCGGCGGAGTGCTGCCGCAGGTCAAACGCACGCTGCAGAGCGCGCGCGAAGAAGTGCCCGTCATCATCCAGGCCGACGCGACGGCGCCCGCCGGACTGCTCGTGCGAGTCATCGATCAGGCCAAACTCGGCGGCGCCGAGAAGGTCAGTGTGTCCGCCAACCGTCCGCCGAGCTGACCGACGTGAGCAGCGCCGTCGCCACACCCTCGATCTTCGGACGCATCGTCCACTACGCCTGCGTAGTGGTCGGTGCGGTCGGCCTCACGTTGCTCGTGTTCCTCGTGTTGCCGTTGCTCGAGGCGATCAGCCAGACCGCGCCGGCGGACACGGTCCTTCTTCCGACGAACGTCGCCGCGTTGCCGCCGCCGCCTCCGCCGCCGGAGCCCGAACAGGAAGAAGAGGAGCCCGAAGAGGAGGAGCCGCCGCCGCAGATGCAGGAGGAGGCGCCGCCGCTCGACCTCTCGCAGCTCGAACTCGCGCTCGATCCGGGCATCGGCGACGGGGCGCTCGCGGGCGACTTCGCGATCCGACTGTCGAACGTCATGAACAGCGCGAGCGACACCGAAGCGCTGTTCTCGATCGGCGACCTCGACCAGGAACCGCGCGTCGTCTACCAGACCTCGCCGTCGCTCTCGGCCGAGCTGCGCCGCAAGACGCCCGCCACGGTCTACGTCATCTTCGTCGTCGAGCAGAACGGGCGCGTCAGCGACCCGAAAGCGCAGAGTTCGACCGATCCGGCCTTCGAGAAGGCCGCCATCGCCGCGGTTCGCCAGTGGCGCTTCGAACCGGGCAAACGCGCCGGTCAAGCCGTCCGCTTCCGCATGCGCGTCCCGGTCACGTTCCCGAAGAGTTGAAGCCATGTCGCACGTTCGATTCCCTGTCGTGTTCGCTCTCGCCGCGCTCGTTGGTTGCTCCACGGCGCGCGTCGACGACGCCATCGTGAGTGCTCCGGAAGTGCGCGCGTCCGAGGCACTGCTCCTCGCCGAGGCGACGGCGCCGCAAGAGGCCGCGAGCACACCGAGCGTGCCGCGCGTGCACGTGCACGCCGACGCACTCGAGCTGTGGAACGACGCCGCGTTCCAGCGCCGCTTCGCGGAGAGCTACCTCGCCGCGACGGACGTCGAACCGACGCTCACCGCTGCCGAGAGCGAGAAGCTGCAGAAGGTCGTCGAAGCGATCGCTGCGGACGACCTCGACACGGCACTCGCACTGCTCGAGAAACAGCGCGGCCCCGCGGCCAGCGCGGTCATCGACTTCACGATCGGCAACCTGCACTTCCAACGCGACGAACTCGACGCGGCGGCCGAGGCCTACTTCGTCGCCGTCGACAAGTACGGCAAGTTCCGGCGCGCCTGGAAGAACCTCGGCCTCATCCACGTGCGCCGCGGCGAGTTCGCGCCCGCGGTCGACGCCCTGTCGCGCGTCGTCGAACTCGGCGGTGGTGACGCGGTGACGTACGGGCTGCTCGGCTACGCGCACTCGAACGTCGGCAACGAGATCTCGGCGGAGTCGGCCTACCGCATGGCGCTCCTGCTCGACCCGGCGACGCTCGACTGGAAGATGGGGCTCGCGCGCAGCTTCTTCCAACAGAAGCGCTTCGCCGACGCGGCCGCGCTGTGCGATCTGTTGCTCGCGGCGAACCCGCAGCGCGTCGACCTGTGGCTGCTCCAAGCCAACGCGTACATCGGCCTCGAGCAGCCGTCGCGCGCCGCGCAGAACTACGAGATCGTCGAGAGCCTCGGTGGTTCGACGACCGACAGCCTCAACACGCTGGCCGACGTCTACTCGAACGAAGGGTTGTTCGACTTGGCGGTGCAGCGCTACGTTTTGGCGCTCGAGCGCGACCCGAATGCGACCGCGGACCGCGCGTTGCGTGCGGCGCGACTGCTCTCGGCGCGCGGTGCGCGGGACGAGACACGCGACCTGCTCGCGAAGATCGAAGAACTGCGCGGAGATGTGCTCGCCGACTCCGCGAAGAAGCAGATGTTCGAGTTGCGCGCCAAGATCGCGGAGGCCGAAGAGGCCACGGCGGAGCAGGTCGCGGCACTGGAGCAGATCGTCGTGCTCGATCCGCTGGACGGTGCCGCGCTCATCAAGCTCGGCCAGATCGCGGGTCGCGCGGGCGAACTCGACAAGGCGATCATGTACTACGAGCGCGCCGCGATGCTCGAAGCCTTCGAGGCCGACGCGAAGGTGCGCCACGCTCAGTTGCTCGCGCAGAACGGTCGCCGCGAAGAAGCGCTGCCGCTGTTGCGCCGCGCCCAAGCGATCGACCCGCGCCCGTCGGTGCAGGACTTCCTCGACGACTTGCAGCGCAGCCTGCAACGCTGAGCGCCGAACGCGCCAGCGGTTGGGCCGACGGGCTTGCTGACCTGACGCTGGGCGGCTGACGGTACGGTGCCGTAGCAGATTCCGTCAGGCGTCAGGTCAGCGCGAGACGGCCTGCGCACACGACCAGCCGATGTAGCGGCCGCCGTGTTTCTCCGACAGGCGCATCAACGACACCGACGTGCGGTCGATCGACTCGACATCGAGCTGGATCTCCTTCGTGATGCGCAGCGTCACGCCGTTCCCGCTCGGCACCAGCTCGGTCGGGTACTTGCGCTCGTGCGCGGCGGCACGGATCGGCTCTGCGGCCTCGCGGCTCGGGAACTCGACCTCGTGCACCATCGGGCGCACGGCGGACGGCTCGTCACCCGACTCCTTCATCGCCGCGACGATGCGCCGATTGAGGATGTGGCGCATCGTGACCGGGAACGGATAGAGGAACTCGTGGTACTGACGCCACTCGGCGTCCTCTTCGAGGTCCAGCTCCGCGCGCGCCAGGCCGCAGCCCTTCACGACGCGTTCGAGCGCCGACTGCGCGCCCTCCTCCTTCGGCAGGAACAGGTAGAAGACCCACTCCTTGCGGTAGCTGATGCGGCCGACGAAGCGTCCGCCGAGTGCGCCCGCAGCTTCGTCGATGCCGTCTTCGAGCTTCTCGAGCGTCCCGAAGTCGTGCTCCGACGTCAGACCGGTCGTCAGCGGCCGCGGCATCGGCACGTGCAGCCGACACAGGGTGCGCAGTTCCGGGTGGGTGCCGCGCGGGATGTCGAGATCGACGAGCAGTCCGATCGGATCGCCGTCGAGCTCGGTGGCGTAGAACTCCCAGCCCAAACTCATGGGTCGTCGGTGTGGTGTGCGGGCGTGCGGAGGGGGCGGATGCAGTGCAGCGCGCCCCCCGAGGGGGACTCAGCCGGCTCAGCGCGCGCGGTGGCGAGCGAGCCGCTCGGCGATCTCACCTTCCAGTGAGGCCGCCGCGGGTCCCCGAGTGTAGCCAAGGTCCGTGCGCCGCAGCAGCACGTCGGCCGGCAGCAGCGCGTCCTCCTGCGCCGCCGCCCACGCGACGTCCGACCAGCGCGTCGCCGCATCCAGTTCCGGACCGTCCGCGTCCGAGCCGAGCCCCGCATCGAACTCGTGCCGCGCGCGCTCGAACCGCCCGTAACGCGCGACCAGCGCTGCCGCCCGCAGCCCCGCGGCGTCCGGCTCGCGGTGCGTCCACGCCGGCGGCGGCACAGGCCCCGCGAGCGCGCCCCACAGCCGCAGCTCGCGCGTCGCCGACTCGCTCCGGCCGTCGATCGCCCGCCCGCCGCTCGTGTGCACGAGGCGCCGCGCGACCGCGACCGCCACGCCCTCGGCCATGCCGCGGAAGGCCGTCAGCTTCCCGCCCGCGATCGTCGTCACGCACCCTTCGTGTTCGATGCGCTCCTCGCGCGAGCGCGCCGACGGATTCTCCGCGTCCGCCGCCAGCAACGGCCGCAGCCCCGACCAGGTCGACACGACGTCCGCGCGGGTGAGACGCGCCGCCGGCACCAGCGCGTTCGCGCTCGCCAGCAGGTAGTCGATCTCCTTCTCGCTCGACGCGCCGCGTCCGTCCTCGCTGCGCCGCTCCACCGCCGCGTCGACGTCGGTCGTGCCGACGATCGTGTGCGCGGGCCACGGCAGCACGAACATCACGCGCCCGTCGACCCGCGACGGCAGAACGACCGCGCCGTCCGTCGGCAGTCGGCGCCGGGGCAGCACGACGTGTGTGCCACGCGTCGGCGCGAGCCACTTGCCCGACAGCCCGGCGCGCGCGCGCAGCTCCTCCGTGAACGGCCCGCCGCACAACACGACGTGCCGCGCGCGCAGCGTTCCGAGGTCGGCGCCGCTCAGCACGTCACGCAAGCCGGCTTCGATGCCGTCGTCGCTCTCGTGTTCGATGCGCTGCACTTCGACGCGCGACGTGCACACCGCGCCGCACTCGATCGCCGTGCGCACGACCGCCCACACGAGTCGGCCGTCGAGCGTCGCTCCGTCGAGGTACGTGCCGCCGCCGACGAGGCCGTCCGCGATACCCGGCACGAAGCCGCGCACCGCGTCCGCACCGACGATGCGCGGCAGCCCGAGCACCCGCGGCACCGACAGCGCCGTGTACAGCGCGAGCCCCGCCGCGAGTTTCACGCGCCCGACGCGATCGCCGCGGAAGAGCGGGAACGTGAACTGCTCGGGCCACGCGAGGCCGGCCGCGTTGCGCAGCAGCAACGCGCGTTCGAGGCACGACTCGCGCACGAGGCCGAACTCGAACTGTTCCAGATAGCGCAGCCCGCCGTGCAACAGCCGCGACGACGCGCTCGACGTCTCCTGCCCCCAGTCGCCGCGCTCGACGAGCGCCACCCGCGCGCCGCGCACCGCCAGATCGAGCGCCGTCGCCGCGCCCGTCGCGCCGCCGCCGACGACGAGTACGTCGAAGCGCTCACCGAACAGCGCCTCGAGGCGGCGTTCACGCGAGGCGAGCGGTGTCGGTCGGTCCATGGTTGGCGCGTTCTCGCGCAGCGTGCCATCATCGGCTGCGAGGCGCGCCCGTCGCCTGTGTGACACTCGTCGTCGGCGGCGATCGTCCTGCTCTCGCCACACCACCGACGCATGTCCGACTCGGCCCCGACTCCAGACGCTCCTTCGCCCGCCGACGGACTGGCCGCCGCATGGGAGCGTCGCGCGCGTTCGAAGGCGCGCGACTGGTTCGTCGCGTCGCACACGGGCTGGAGCGACCGACGCGCCTGGGACGCCCACGCCCTCACCGACTTGCGCACGTTGTTCTCGGGCGTGACGGCCGAGCGCCTCGCCCGCGCGCGCGTCCTCGAAATCGGCTGCGGCGTCGGGCGCCTCGCGCGCCATCTCGCTCCGCGCGTGGAGCGCTACGTCGGCTACGACATCGCGCCGTCGATGGTCGCGGAAGCCCGCGCCCGTTGCGCCGAGGTCTCGAACGCGCACTTCCACGTCGCGCGCGCCGACGGCGTACCCGCCGAGATCGGCGGCACGTTCGACTTCGCGATCGCACACGCCGTGTTCATCCACGTGCCGCGCGGGCTCGTCGCGACGATCGCTCGTTCGGCGTTCGATCGTCTCGCGACACGCGGCGAGTTGCGCTTCCAAGTGCGCGCCGATCCGCGCGACGACGAAGGCTTCGGAGTGCACACGCCCGACCTGGAGGCGCCAGGACCGTTCGAGGTGCCGCACGCCGCCCCCCCCCCCCTGATCAGCTCTTCGAGTCGATCGACGTGAACGCGCCCGACATCACCGACCTCGTGGCCGCGCACGACGGCGAGCCCGAGTACATGGGCCACGCCTTCCGCTGGCGCGAGTTGAAAGACCTCGTCGACGCGTTGCAGCCGACGCGACGCACGCTCGCGCGCGTCGAGCGCCACTTCATGTACGCGCTCGCCGTGCGCTGAAACGCGCCCTCACGCGCGCCGCGCCCAACGCAACTTGGCGGGCGCGCTGCGCGGATTGGAGCGGCGCTCCTCGGCGCTCGCGCGCACGACCTCGCGCGCGACCGAACTCCACGTGCCGTCGCCGAGGCCGCGCTCGAAACTCTGCTTCACGCGCCGGTCCTCGCCCGAGTGGAACGTCAGGAACGCGGCGCGGCCGCCCGCGCGCAGCACCGTCGGCAGCGCGCGCAGCAGCGCGTCGAGCGCACCGAACTCGTCGTTCACGGCGATGCGCACGGCTTGGAAGACGCGTCGCACCGTCGCTTCGACGTCGTCCGCCTCCATGCCGGCCGGCAGTGCCGAACGCACGAGATCAGCGAGGTGCGTGGTCGTCACGAGTCTGCCGCGCGCGCGGTCGAGCGCCGCCGCGAGGCGCGCCGCGCGCGGTTCGTCGGCGTGGTCGACGAGCGCACGCTCGAAGTCCGCCCTGCTCACACGCGCGAGCCACTCCGCCGCGCTCTCGCCGCGCCGCGGATTCATGCGCATGTCGAGCGGCGCCTCCGTCTTGAACGTGAAGCCGCGCGCCGGTGTGTCGATCTGCATCGACGACAGGCCGAGGTCCGCGAACACGAAGTCGACGCCGTCGTGCCAGCCCTGCTCGGCGACCGCGCGCGCGAGTCCGGCGAAGTTCGTGCGCGCGAGTGCCAAGACCTCCTCGCCGTGTCCTGCGGCGCGCAGCCGCGCCGACGTGCGCTCGAACTCGATCGGATCCGCGTCGAGCGCCAGCAATCTGCCGCCCGGCGCGAGTCGCGCGAGCAGCGCCGACGTGTGCCCGCCGTACCCGAGCGTCACGTCCACGCCGCGCTCACCACCGCGCGGCGCGAGCGCTTCGACGCACTCCGCGACCATGATCGGCACGTGCTGCCCGGCCGGCGTCATGCCGCGCGAACGCACGTGGGCGACGAGTTCGGGGTGCTCGTCCGGCGCGAGTTCCTTGTACTTCTCCTCGAAGCGCCGCGGATGCGTGCCGCGATAGCGCACACGCCGTTTGCGCGGGTTCTCGCCGGAAGAGTCGCTCGCATCGGAGTTCACGTCCACACCGGGGAGCGTACCCGTGCCCGCGATTGGCCCTGCGCGCCCGATCTCTTAACCTCTTCGCCCTTCAACATCCGAGGAGGCGCGGCGAGCGCCTCCTTTTCGTTCCCAGCCCGGTTTCCGACGTGACCCACTCGATCTTCATCGCCGGCGGCGGCGGCATCGGCCGCGCACTCGCCCTGCTCCTCGTCGAGGAACCGTCGTTCCCGTGCCGCGTCGTGATCGGCGACATCGCCCTCGACAACGCGAAGAGCGCCGCCCGCTTCGCGAGCACCCGCGGCGACGTGGGTGCGATCGCGATGCCCGCCGAGGGCACCTCGCCCGAACTCACGGCCGCGTTGAAAGAGGCCGACGCGATCCTCGACTGCCTGCCGGGCTCCCAAGCACCGCGGCTCGCGCGCCTCGCCCGCGAACACGGCTGCCACTACCTGAACCTGACCGAATACGTCGCGGAGACGGCCGAGGTCGAGCGCATCGGCGCCGGCGCGCCGACCTGTTTCGCGCTGCAGTGCGGCATCGCGCCGGGTGTGATCAACACGCTCGCGCTGAAGCTCCTCGGCGAGGCGCGCGAGCAGTGGGGCGTCGACCGCTTCGAGGCCGTGCGCATGCGCGTCGGCGCTTTGCCGTTGTCGGCGCGCGCACCGCACTGGTACGGCTGGACGTGGAGCACCGTCGGCGTCGCGACCGAATACGTCGAACCGGCGATCGTCGTGCGCGACCACAAGGTCGTCACGCGGCCCGCGCTGTCGGAGCGCGAAGAGCTCCTGATCGAAGGCCGCCTGTTCGAAGCCGACCTCACGTCGGGCGGAGCGGCGGACCTGCCGCAGGCGCTCGCGAGCCGCGTGAAGGAGATCGACTACAAGACGCTGCGCTTCACTGGGCATTATGCGTACGTCGACGGGCTGCTCGCCAAGTTGCCGAGCGGCGCGGGCCGCGCGGCTGCGCTCCAGCGCGAACTCGAACGCGTCGTGCCGCACTGCGAAGACGATCAAGTCGTCATCCATGCGGAGGTCGAAGGCCTCGACGCGCGCGGCGCGCGGCGCGTCGTGCGCCAGTCGCTGTTCGCGCCGAGCATCGAGGTCGCCGGTCGCCGATTGCGCGCGATCCAGAGCACGACCGCGGCCGGCATCGCGGAAGTGCTGCGGCTCGTGTTCGCGAAAGAGCTGACGGGCGTGTTGCACCAGTCGCAGATCGATCCGCGCGAGTTCTTCGCGGGGCCGTTCGTGCGGCGGGCGTACGGCAACCTCAATGGCTGAGAGCGTGGGCGGGCGCGTGGTGAGCGGCGCTCGCGTTGGCGTTCGCACCGGCACTCCTGCTCGCACACGCGACCTCGAACGCCAGCTCGAGGTCGTGCACGAGATCGCGCGGATCCTCGAGCCCGATCGAGAGGCGCACGAGATCGGCGCGCGGCGGCGCGATCGTGGCCGACAGCCCGAGCGGCACCGACGCGTGTGACATCGCGAACGGCAGGCTCGCGGTGCTGACGGTCGAACCGAAACTCACCGCGATCGAGAACAGGCGCAGCGCTTCGACGAGGCGCAGCGAGAGTGCGGCGTCGCCGGTTTCGAAGGCGACGACGGAGCCGGCGCCGCGCGCTTGGGCTTCGAGCAACGCGTGGCCCGGATGCGAAGCGAGTCCGGCGTAGCGCACGTGGCTCACGGCGGGATGCGCGGCGAGGAACCGTGCGATCGTGAGCGCGCTCGTTTGCGCGCGATCGATCCGCACGCCGAGTGTGTCGAGGCCGCGCGCCAGCAGCCACGCTTCGAACGGCGCGAGCGCCGTGCCGTGGGTGTTGCGGCGGCGCGCGAGGTCGGCGCCGAGTGCGTCGTCGCGCACGACGACCGCACCCGCCGTCACGTCGCCGTGCCCGCCGAGGTGTTTGGTCGCCGACATCAGCACCGCGTCCGCACCGAGTGCGAGCGGCTGCTGCAGGTAGCCCGTCAGCATCGTGTTGTCGACCGCGAGGCGCGCGCCGTGTTCGTGGGCAACGCGCGCGGCGGCCGCGATGTCGGTGACGCTCTGGTGCGGGTTGGTGGGGGACTCGACGAGCACCCACGCTGGCCGGTGCGTCGCGATCGTGTGAGCGAGTGCGGCCGCGTCGCTCGAATCCGCGTCGGCGATGGCGATGTCGCGCTCGCGTGCGAGTTCACCGACGAGTCGCAACGTTCCGCCGTACAGGTCGCGACCGACGACGAGCCGCCCACCGACCGGCACGAGCGCGAGGACGGCGTCGATGGCTGCCATGCCGCTCGCGTACGCCAACGCGCGCGAGCCTGCTTCGAGGTCGGCGAGCCGCGCTTCGAGCACCGCCCGCGTCGGATTGTCCGTGCGCGTGTAGTCGAACGCGTCGAACCCGTCGCCGCGCGTCTGCCTGAACGTCGCCGTCTGGTAGAGCGGTGCCGCCGATGCCCGATGCACGTCGTCGCCATGTCGTCCGACGTGCAACAGGCGCGTGTCGCGGGACTGCGTTGGCGAGTACGGTGCCAGGCACCCTGTCGCCAGATTCCGCACTTCGACCCCGACGTCGAGCGTGTCCCCCCCGACCGCGAGCGTGCCGATGGGCGCGCGAAGCGCGCC
>JBIKNC010000265.1:0-5863 GCA_044358925.1 Planctomycetota bacterium
TCGGATCCGTGTCGCTCGCGGCGACGGCCGAGTTCTCGATCACGAAGCCGTCGAGCTCCAGTGATCCAGCGTCGAGCGCGAGGATGCGTGAAGCCGAGCCGCTCGAGAACGCGCTGCTCGGGACGATCTCCTTGGGTACACCGAGGAGTGTCCACGCGAGCTGCGCGGTCGCGTCACCGCCCTTTTCGTAGTACTCCATCCTGATCGGCACCGGCACGCCGCCGGTGAGGTTGATGGAGCCTGTGTGTTCGGTCGGCGACTGGTCGATCCACTTGTCGATGATCAACACGTTGTTCACCCACAACCGCACGCCGTCGTCGGTCGTGGTGTGGAACGCAACCGGACTCGTGAGCGGCGCGGTGACGAAGCCTTCCCAGCGGATGCTGAAGTTGTCGACCTGCGTGATCGGCGAACCCGGCCCCCAGAAGTTGTCGATGTTCGACACGTTCTGGACGAGGACGGGCGTGCCCGTGAGGTTGATGTTCGAGAAGATGCGCGCCGTGAGCGGCGGAGCGTCCGGTTCGTTGCGCAGCAGCGCCGTCGGATGCAGCGCGGGGTCGCGCTCGTCGAGTTCACCGCCGCCGACGGGGAAGCCGCCGATGATGCGGAGGCCGCTCGGTAGGTCGAGTGCGTCGTTCGTCGGCGTCAGGCGATAGGAACCTGCAGCCACGCGGATCTCGCGCTTCGTGGGATCGGCGATCGCGACGTCGATCGCGGCGGCGAGCGTCGGAAACGCAAGGTCCCACGGATCGGTGCAATCGAGGCCCGTGGCAGACGCATCGACGAGGAGGACGTCCGGCGGCAGCGCGACGACGCGGAACGACAGCGCGGCGCCGGAATCGCTCGCGGGTGCATCGGCGAACGGCGCGCTCGCTGCGACCTCGTCGAGTTCGATCGACACATGGGTGCCGAAGCGCCCGCTCGTCCACGTTCCGAAGACGGCTTCGAGCGACTGGAAACCCAGCGAGCCGCGCGAGTACGTGAACACGCCGCCGACGACGTCGAGTGTGTTCGCATCGAGTGCGAGCGGCGCACCGATCGCGAGTCGCTCACCTTCGAGTGCGACCTGTGTGCCGAAACGCGCGCCGCCGTCGCTCGACGGGTGGAAGAGCTGTTCGGTCTCGACGAACAGGCTGCCGGGCGCGCCGCCGGAAGCGCCGGCCGGTGCGCGTTCGAACACGAACGCCGCGCCGTCGGAGCCGAATGCCGACGTGAGGCCGGGCGCACCGATGACGACGAGGTCACCCGACACGTCGACGTCTTCGCCGAAGCGCGCTTGTGTGCCGGCGCTGCTCGGTGCGAGTTCCTGCGTGTGCGACCAGGCGCCGCTCGTGTGTTCGAAGACGTGTGCCGAGCCCGCACCCACGAACGGCGACGCAGCGCTCGGCGCGCCGACGACGAGCGTGTCGCCGTCGAGTGCGACCGCGACACCGAAATGCAACTTCGGTGTCGGTACGGGCGCGACGAGTTCGGCGACTTCGTTCCACGATCCGTCGCTCGCGCGTTCGAACACGGTCGCGACGCCGGCGGCGTTGACACCCGGATCGGCGAACGGTGCGCCGACGACGAGGCGCTGGCCGTCGAGGTCGAGCGAGCGACCGAACCAGTCGTAGATCTCTGGCCGCGAGCGACCGAGGCGCGCGACCTCGAGCCACGCGCCGCTCGCGTCGCGCTCGAACACGTACACGACACCGGCTTGCTCGACGCCCAGGTGGTCGTGGCGGAACGCGCTCACCGCAAGGACGCCGCCCGACAGCGCGACGGCGTGGCCGAAGTCTTCGTTCGGGCCGCCGTTGCTCGGCACCAGCTCGGCGACGAGCGACCACGCTGCTCCCGGCCCCGCGTGTTCGAAGAGCGCCACCTGGCCGCTGGCGCTGCCGAGTGCGTTCCGCCCGGGCGAGCCGACCGCGAGTCGCAGGCCGTCGAGTGCGACCGCGCCGGTGTGGTCGCCGGACGCCGGACTGGGGAGCGTGACGACCTCGACGTCGAGACAACTGTCCTGTGCGACCGCCCCATTGGCGATCAACGAGAAGACGAACGCGGCACACGCCGCCGACCGAGCCTGTGGTTGCATCGCGGATGGGGGGCCTCTCGCTGCGGCGACGGCCTGGCCCGTCCCGTACTATGCCCGCCTGACGCGAGCGCAGGCGCCGGGTGCCGCGCGGCTTCTGCGCTGGGCTTCACCGCAGTCCGTAAAGTCATGCAAAGAAAAGACTTGCCGACGATGCTCCTGGTCGACGACGACGCCGTCTTCCGCGAGCGCCTGGCCAAGGCCCTGCGTTCGCGCGGATTTGAGGTCTGGACGGCGGGCGGCGCCGTCGAGGCGCTGGAGCTGGCGCGGCGCGAGAGTCCGGAGCGCGCGGTCGTCGACCTGCGCATGGGTGGGGCGAGCGGCCTCGAACTGCTCGCGCAATTGAAGAAGGTCGACCCGGCGACGGAGGTGGTGGTGCTGACGGGCTACGGCTCGATCGCGACGGCCGTCGAGGCCACGAAGCTCGGGGCCACGAACTTCCTGCCGAAACCCGCCGATGCGGAGGACATCCTCCTGGCATTCGAGCGCCAGCCGGCCGACGGCGGCGGCGAAGTGCAGGCGCCGATCGAGGCGCCGACCTTGGCGCGCGCGGAGTGGGAGCACATCAACCGCGTGCTGGCGGACTGCGACGGCAACATCTCCGAAGCCGCGCGGCGTCTCGGCATCCACCGGCGTTCGTTGCAGCGCAAGCTTGCGCGCTTCGCGCCCGACGAACGGCCCTGACAGCGGCGCGCGGCGGCACAGTCGACCGGTGCGCGCGGACCCTGCGACCGATCGAACCGCGCGCCGTCTTGCGACAAAAAGCCGCACGCGGCCGCTGACGCATCGTCCCTAGGATCTCGCTCGAGAGTCGCCGGACCACCCCATCCGCGGCGACGACATGCCCCTGCACGTGCGCGCTCGCGCGCGTGTTCGTTCGAGTCCGCGCGCGCGCCGCACGGAGTTGGCGCGGCGCGTCGTGGCTCACGAGGGAGCAGTGGAGCGAGCGGCCCCCGACCCGACACGCCACGCCATGTTCCACTTCCCGAGTTGGTCTCTCACGGTGCGCGACCTGTCCGGTCTGCTCGCGGCCGGAGCGCTCGTGTACGTCGTTCTGATCGTCACGTTCGGCTTCTCGCCGAAGACGACGGACGTCGGATACCAACCGACGCAGCCCGTTCCGTTCAGCCACGCGATCCACGCGGGGCAGCTCGGCATGGACTGCCGCTACTGCCACTCGTCCGTCGAGAAGGCCGGCCACGCAGCCGTGCCGCCGACGGCGACGTGCATGAACTGCCACGCGATGATCCACACGGAGAGCCCCAATCTCCAAGTGGTGCGTGACGCGGTTGCGACCGGCGATGCGATCCCGTGGGTGCGTGTGCACGACCTTCCGGACCACGCGCACTTCAACCACGCGGCGCACCTCGCGGCCGGCGTCGGTTGTTCGTCGTGCCACGGGCGCGTCGACCGCATGGAGGTCGTTCACCAAGTGAACACGCTCTCGATGGGTTGGTGCCTCGACTGCCACCGCAACCCCGACAAGCACATTCGGCCGCTGAGCGAGATCACCAACATGGATTGGGATCTCGACAACGACGGCACGCTCGGCGCCGAGCTGCGCGCGGCGCACGGCATCGCTCCCAAGCAGAACTGTTCGACCTGCCACCGCTGATCCGAAGTTCGACGACGCGCTCAGCAAGCAGCGCACCCGCCACCGCGATGACGACCACGAACAAGACCTACTGGCGCAGCCTCGCCGAACTCGAGGGCAGCGTGGAGTTCCACGAAGCGGTGAACCGCGAGTTCCCGCCCGGCGCGCAGACGAGCGACGGTTTCGACCGTCGGCGTTTCCTGCAGGTGATGGGCGGTTCGATCGCGCTCGCCGGCGCGCAGAGCTGCCGCTGGGAGAAGACGACGATCCTGCCGCTCGCCGAGCGGCCCGAGGATCGCATCCCGGGAGTGCCGAACTTCTACGCCACGAGCCTCGAGTTCGCGGGCGTCGCGCAGCCGCTCGTCATGACGAGCTACGACGGTCGCCCGATCAAGGTCGAGGGCAACGACCTGCACGGCGCGAGCGGTGGTGCTGCGAGCACGTTCGCGCAGGCCGCGCTGCTCGACCTGTACGACCCGAGCCGTTCGACGGCGCCGGTCGAGAAGGGCGAGCCGCGCACCATGGCGCAGTTCGAGGAAGCGTTCGCCGCGCTGCGCGCGAAACACGCCAGTTCGGGCGGCGCGGGCCTCGCGCTGCTCGTCGATCTGTCGTCGTCGCCGGCGCTCGCGGAAGCGAAGAAACGTCTCGCTGCGGCGCTGCCGCGCGCCACGGTCACGGCCTACGAGCCGCTCTCGAACGACCGCGCTCGCGAAGGCGCGCGCCTCGCGTTCGGCCGTCCGCTGCGCACGCACTTCGACCTGTCGAAGGCCAAGCGCATCGCGTGCTTCGACGCGGACCTGCTCGGTGACCATCCGGCGGCGCTCGCCAACTCGCGCGCGTTCTCGCTGTCGCGGCGCCCCGAGGGCGCGACGTACGACGGCGCGGACTTCAGCGATCGCGGTACGCAGATGAACCGTCTGTACGTGGTCGAACCGCGCTTCACCACGACGGGTGCGAGCGCCGACCACCGCCTGCCGCTGCGCGCGGAGCAAGTGGCGGCCGCGCTGACGGCGCTCGAAGCGGCGCTCGTCGCGAAGGGCCTCGCGGTGCCCGCGAGTTGGGGCGAGGCGAGTGTGATGCCGCAGGGCGCGCTGTTCGCGAGCGGCTCGCACCACGCACGTTTCATCGAGGCGCTCGCGCAGGATCTGTACGACCACCGCGGCGCGTCCGTGGTCGCCGTCGGCGGCACCCAAGCGCGCGGCGTGCACGCTCTCGCGCACCGCATCAACGCGCTGCTCGGCAACGTCGGCACGACCGTCACGTACACCGAAGAAGCGGACGCTGCGCGACCCGAAGCGACCGAAGCCCTGCGCGAACTCGTGCAGCGCATGAACGGCAAGGAAGTCGAGACGCTGGTCGTCATCGGCGGCAATCCGGTCTACGACGCGCCGCGTGCGCTCGACTTCACGGCCGCACTCGGCCGCGTCGCGACGACGGTGCACGTCTCGCTGTACCGCAACGAGACCTCGCGTCTGTGCGCGTGGCACGCGCCGCTCGCGCACACGTTCGAGAGCTGGAGCGACGCGCTCACCTGGGACGGGTCGTACTGCGTCGTTCAGCCGCTCATCCGCCCGATCTTCGCGGGTCGCAGCGTGCTCGAACTGGTCGCGTTCCTCGCGGACGGTGTGTTCGGTGAAGCCCAAGCGCTCGCCCGCGCCGGCTGCGTCGCGCGCACGGGTGCGAAGAGCGACAAGGAATGGCAGCGCGCGATCCACGACGGCTTCGTCGCCAGCAGCGCGGCCGCCGCCGTGCAACCGGCGCCGCAGAGACTCGCGCCGCTCGCGCTCGCCGGTGGTGCACTCAGCGCGGGTGTGCCTGCCGACGGCCAGCTCGAACTCGTGCTGCACGGCGACGCGTGTGTGTACGACGGTCGCTTCGCGAACAACGCGTGGCTCCAGGAACTGCCCGACTTCATGACGAAGTTGACCTGGGACAACGCGGCGCTCGTCTCGCCCGCGACCTCCAAGGCGCTCGGGCTCACGACGAACGACCTCGTCACGCTGACGGTCGGCGGCAAGTCGATCGAAGCGGTCGTGTACGTGATGGTCGGCCAGGCGGCCGGCTGTGTGTCGCTGGCGCTCGGTTACGGCCGCACGGCAGCGGGCCTCGTCGGCGGCGACTCCGACGCCGGTGTGCCGACGGTCGGTTTCGACGCGTACGCGCTGACCACGAACGGCACCGACGGTCACGAGACCGGG
>JBIKNC010000264.1:0-5863 GCA_044358925.1 Planctomycetota bacterium
GCCGCGTGGATTCCGCACTTCCACTCCGCCGTGGCGGATCCGGTGTCTGACACCGTACGCGTCACGTTTCGCGCGACGTGACCGTCAGGCGTGCTTGCGGCGGCGGTAGCTCGACGCCAGTCCGAGCGCCTCGCGGTGCTTCGCGACGGTGCGGCGCGCGAGTTTCACGCCGCGGCGCGCGAGTTCGCGGACGAGGTCTTCGTCCGAGAGTGGCGCACTGTGATCCTCGGCGCGGATCAGCTCCGCCACGAGATCTGCGGCCTCGCCGCGGCTCGTGTGCGACCCCTCCGACGCGGGCTCGGGGAACAACAGACGCAGCGCGATCACACCGAAGGGCGTCTGCACGGTCTTGCCCGCGACGGCGCGACTCACGGTGCTCGTGTGCAGTTCGAGTTCCTCGGCGACCTCGGACATCGTGAGCGGTTCGAGGCCCGCCGGGCCGCGCTCGAAGAAGCGCGGTTGGTGCGCGAGCGCCGCGGCGGCGACGCGCAGCAGCGTCGTCTCGCGGCGCGCGACCGCGTCGGTGATCCAGGTCGCTTCGCGCACGCTGGCGCGCAGACGGCGACGCACCTCGGTCGGTTGCGAACGATCGTTCGCGAGCGCGACGACCCGCGGATCGATCGAGACCGTCGGCAGGTGGCCGCGCACACACGACAGGTGCCAACGATCGCCGTCCCACTCGACGACGAGGTCGGGCACGACGATCGCCGCGGCTTCGTCGTCTTCGGCGGCGAGCGGTCGCGGCGAGAGATCCGCGAGACGCTCGACCAGCCCGGTGAGGTGTTCGACGTCGATGCCGAGGTCTTTCGCGACGCGCGGCAGGCGGTTGTGTTCGAGGTCGGCGAGGTGGTGTTCGATCAGGCCGCACAACGCGCCGTAGTCGCCGTCGGCGGGATCGAGTTGCAAGAGGAGCGCCTCTTCGCGCGAGCGCCCCCCCACACCGCGCGGCGCCGCAGCCTGCAGTGCCGCGATCGCACGGCCGAGTTCGCGTTCGCCGCCCGCGAGACCGTGGTCGCGCGCGAGCGCGAGCAACGCCGCGTCGTCGAGTCCGAGCAAGCCGTCCGCGTCGAGGCAATCGACGAGCAACTCGAGCCACGCGCGTTCCTCCGGGTCGCGCGCCTCGTTGCGCACGTCGGCGAGCAGCCGCGCGCGCACGTCGCTGCTGTGATCCGGCTGGCTCTCGAGCCACTCCGAGTGGCGCGCCGTCGCCTCGCGATCGTTGCGCGCGCGCGGCGGCTCGTGCACCGGCGAGTGCGCCTGCTCGACGACCAGGGCTTCGTTGCGCTGGAACGCGTCGGCCAACCAGACTTCGAGTTCCGCCGCGGGCAACGCGAGCAGCTCGACCGCCATCAGGAGGCGCGGTTCGAGCGCGAGGCGCTGCTCCGTGCGTTGCTGCGGGCGCTGCGATTGGGAGAAGGCGGGTCGTCGGGGGTCGGCCACTCCTCGTCCTTTCGGTCCGTGGCGCCGCGCCGTTGAGGACCGAGCGCCGCGCTCTCAGCCCTTGGACCGCGGCCGCAACTCCATGCGGCCCTCGAGCGCATCCGCGATCACCCCGCGGTGCAGGTAGACGAGCGCACTCCCTGCCGGAAGCCCGCGCGCGAGCCGGGTCACCCGCACGGCCGGGAAGCCGCGCACGATGCGTTCCGCGAGGAAGTAGGCCGTCGCTTCGCCCTCGGCGTCCGGATCGGTCCCGAGGATCACCTCGCGCACGTCGCCGGTGCCGACGCGCGCCCACAGCCGCTCGAGCGCCAGGTCCTTCGGCTCCACACCGTCGGCGGGCTGCAGCGCGCCGTGCAACACGTGGTAGCGCCCGCGGAACGCGCCCGAACGTTCGACCGCCTCCACGTCGCGCGGCCCTTCGACGACGAGCAGGAGCCCGGCGTCGCGCGACTCGTCGCGGCACAGCTCACACGGCGACACCGCCGAGAGATTGCCGCAGCTCGCACACAACAACGTCTGCGACAACGCACGCGTCAGCGCCTGTTGCAACGCGGGCCCGCTCGGATGGCGCACGAGGTGCAACGCGAGGCGCTCGGCGGTCGCGCGACCGACACCGGGCAGCGCTTCGAGCGCGACGAGCAGAGCCTCGAACGGCGGCGGATAGGCCACGGCGCGCGGATCAGAACAGGCCGGGCAACTGGATGCCGCCGGTCGCTTTGCTGAGCGTCTCCTCGGCCAGCTTCTCCGCCTTCGTGAGCGCGTTCTCCAGCGCGCCCTTGACCATGTCGGCGAGCAGTTTCGCGTCGCCGCTCTGCACGGCTTCGGGCGCGATGTCGACGCCCATCACGCGCTTGCTGTAACCGGAGAGGCGGATGCGCACCGCGCCACCGCCCGCCGAGCCCTCGACCTGTTTGCGATCGAGTTCCTCGCGCAAGCGCTCGAGCTGCTTCTGCATCTCTTGCGCCTGCTTGAGCAGGTTGCCCATCTCGCCGAATGCACCAGCCATGTTCGTTCGTCTCCGTCGAGTTCCGGGTCGAGGCCCGAGTGTGGATGTCAGTCGCCGCGCGGAGCTTCTTCGACCCGGCCGCCGAACAGATCGACGACTTCGCGCGTGAACGAGTCGGGCGGCGGCGGCGCTTCGATCGGGACCGCGCGGTCGCGCAGCACCAGTTCGATGCCCGGCCCGAACGCCGCGCCCACCGATTGTTGCAGGAGTGCGGCGTTGCGCCGATCGCCGAGCAACGTGCGGTCCGCGTCGCTCGTCTGAGCGAGCACGACTTCGAGCGTGGCGCCGTCGCGCGCGACACGCGCGCGGCCGAGCAGATCGGCGAGCGCCGGGCGCTGCGCGGCGATCTGCGCGAGAGCAGCGCGCCAGGCGTCGGCCGCGTCGAGTGAGGACGGCGCGCGGCGCGTCGACGGCGCCGCCGGAGCGGCGACGGCGGCAGGTGGCGCCGCCGGCGGTGCGTCCGAAGCCCCCGGAGCGCTGCGCGCCGACGGCGACGTTCGCGGAGTGCGGGCGGTCGCGGGCGAAGTCGCCGCCGGTGCGGGCAGCGCAGCGCGCGGTGCCGGTGCGCTGACCGCGGGCGGCGTGGAGACGGGCCGCGCGGCCGGTGCGGCGGGCGCCGCTCCTCCGCCGCCGAGGCGCGCTTCGAGCGCCGCGAGCCGCGCGAAGAGTTCGCCGAAGTCGACCGGCTCCTCGGGCCGCGCGAGTTCGAGCAGCGCCGATTCGAGCACGAGTCCTTCGAGGCCCGGCGCGGTGCGCATGCGTTCCTTCACGCGCAGGAACTCGGCCAACCAGAACTGCGCGCGCGTCGCGCCGATGCGCGTCGCGAGTGCCGCGAGTGCCGCGCCGTCGCCTTCGACGAGCGGGCTCGTCGGACCGCACAGTTGCGCGACCACGGCGTTGCGCAGTGTCGCGAGCAGCGCGTCGACGAACTCGCTCTCGCGTGCCGCGTGGGCGCTCGCGAGTTCGATCGTCTCCTGCGCCTGTCCGGCGGCGAGCGCCGCGAGGAAGGCCGCCGCGCCGCTCGACCCGCCGCCGCCGATGCGCGCGAGATCGGCCACCGACGGCGTGTCACCCGCCAGCGCGATGAGCTGATCCGCGAGGCTGAGCGCGTCGCGCATGCCGCCGCGCGCGCGCAGTGCCAGCTCCGCCGTCACGCCCGCTTCCGCGCGGATGTTCTCGGCGGCGAAGACGTGGTCCAGGCGGCTCGTGATGTGCTCCGGGCGAATCGGTGCGAGGCGCAGCACCTGACAGCGCGAGAGCACCGTGTCGATGACCTTGTGCAGCTCCGTCGTCGCGAACAGGAACTTGACGTGCGGCGGCGGCTCCTCGAGCGTCTTCAGGAAGGCGTTGAACGCCTGCCGCGAGAGCATGTGGACTTCGTCCACGATGTAGACCTTGAAGCGCGCGGCCGCGGGCGCGTAGCCGACCTGCTCGCGCAGATCGCGCACGAAGTCGACGCCGTTGTTCGAGGCCGCGTCGATCTCGATCACGTCGAGTTCGGTGCCCGCGTCACAGGCCTGGCAGCGATCGCAGACGCCGCACGGATCCGCGGTCGGTCCGTTCACGCAGTTGAGGCACTTCGCGAAGATGCGCGCGATCGTGGTCTTGCCCGTGCCGCGCGGACCCGAGAAGAGGTACGCGTGAGCGATGCGCCCTTCGTCGATCGCGCCGCGCAGCATCGACGCGACGAGTTCCTGGCCGACCATGTCCGCGAACGTGCGCGGGCGGTACTTGCGGGCGAGGACCAGGTACGACATGAGCACGAGCGACGCGACGGAGTCGCGGAGCGACCAACAGCTCCGGCGACTGCCCCCAAGGTACCAGCCGACTCCCGAGCTCCCCCTCACGACATCGACACCGCGAGCGACCGATCTCCTCGACGTCGACTTCGGCGCGCGAGACGCTTCGCCGCACTCGCAACCCACACACACACGCGGAGCGAGCGAAAGAGGGCCCGGGGCGGCCGCGCCTGACGCGCGTGTCCTTAGGGCTGCTCCGTTCCCGGCCTGACCCGGTTCGTACCGGCACCATCGCGGTGCACCGGACCCACGTTCGCTCGCTCCGCGCGCGAGGAACGCGTGCGCTCCTCGCCAGACTCGTCATTCTGCACGTCGCGGACTCGTCGCCGCTCGGTGTGTTGGCCGTGCTGCGCACGGCGTGCTGTTGGCCGTGCTGCGCACGGCCTGCTTCGCCCGGCGTGCACGGCGCTGCCTTCTGGTGGTGATGGCGGAGAGGGTGGGATTCGAACCCACGGTGCCCTTTCGGGCACACACGCTTTCCAAGCGTGCACGATCGGCCACTCCGTCACCTCTCCGCACGTGCATGCGGGACCGTCCGCTTCCGCGCCAGACGTTCGCGTCTCGTTGTGAACCGCCGCGGGCGCGGCGGTGTTGGCGGAGAGGGTGGGATTCGAACCCACGGTGCCTTGCGGCACACTGGTTTTCGAAACCAGCACGATCGGCCACTCTGTCACCTCTCCGCACCGATCGAGCCGCGGAGTCTAGCGACGTGACCGTCGCGATGAGAAGAGCGAGGGTCGGCCTTTCGGCGTTCAGGAGGCCGAATCGTGTTCGCTCTCGCCGCGCGCCGCGCGCCGCTTCTCGCGGAAGAAGTCGACCATCAGTGCGCGGGCTTCGTCGGCACACAGCCCTTCGCTCACGCTGCTGCGGTGGTTCAGGGCCGGATGCCCGGGCACGTCGCCGAGCGAGCCGCACGCGCCGAACTTCGGGTCGCGGATCGCGAAGACGATGCGCGCCACCCGCGCGTGGCTCGCCGCCCCCGCGCACATGAAGCAGGGCTCGACCGTGCAGTAGAGCGTCGCCCCCGGCATGCGCTGCGCCCCGAGCGAGCCCGCTGCCTGCCGGATCGCCAGCACTTCCGCGTGCGCCGTCGGGTCCATGCCCTTGCGCGTCCCGTTCCACCCGATCCCGATGACGCGCCCTTCGAGCACGACCACCGCCCCCACCGGAACTTCGTCGCGCGCGCGCGCCTCGTGCGCCGCCGCGAGAGCCAGTGCCATGCCCGCTTCGTCGTTCGCGACGTCCACCCCGAGTTCGAGCTTCGCCCCGTCGTTCACGTCGAGCCTCGCATGGTGGTGAACCGTGAACCTCTCGCTCGCCTCATCTCGCTTTCAACCGTCGACACGTGGCAGTGCCTGCCTGACGCGCGTTTCAAACGCCGCGTGCCTGTGCCGCTCGAGGTCGTCACGCGAGATTTGCGTCGGCCGCGCCCGCGTGACGGAGTCACGCACGCTCCAACGGCGCCAGCCGTTGGGCCATAGGCACACATCCGAGCCCGCGCGCGTAGCGCGCGAATGCGGACAATCCGCCGCGTTCGCGCTCCGCGCGAACGCGTCCATCGAGGATGGTGCACCCAAGAGGATTTGAACCTCTAACCTTCTGATCCGTAGTCAGATGC
>JBIKNC010000266.1:0-5854 GCA_044358925.1 Planctomycetota bacterium
GTTCCGCCGCGCCGCGCAACGTGAGGTTTTTTGCTACGGCACCGTATTCTCAGACGACCGCGCGCAACGCAGCGAGCACACGCTCAGCCTTCTTGCGATTCATTTTCGCGGACAACGGCAAGCGCACCAGCGCGTCCGTCGCGTGCTCGCTGACCGGCAGGCTCTGACCGGCGGCGCCCAAGTGCTCGCGCGCGTACGGCGACGCGTGCAACGCCTGGTAGTGGAAGGTCGCGCCGATGCCGCGCTCCTTCAAGCCGCGCAGCACGCGGTCCGCGAACTCCTTCTCGTTGGCGACGAACCAGAAGATGTGGCCGTTGTGCACGCTGTCCGCGCGCGGCTTGCAGCGCGACACGTGACCCGCGGTCTCGAGGTACTCGGTGCCGCTCTGGTAGATGTTCCAGATCTCGCGGCGACGCTTGTTGAGTTCGTCCGTGCGCGAAAGTTGCGCGTCGAGCAACGCCGCCAGCAGATCCGACAGCACGTAGCTGCCGCCAGTGCCGACCCAGGTGTACTTGTCGACTTCGCCGCGCAGGAACGCGCTGCGGTTCGTGCCCTTCTCGTGCGCGATCTCGACTTTGCGCAGCAACGTGTCGTCGTCCATCAACAACGCGCCGCCCTCACCGGCCACGACGTTCTTCGTCGCGTGGAACGACAGACAGCCCGCGTGGGCGAGTGTGCCGAGATGTCTGCCGTGGAGCGTCGCACCGATGCCCTGCGCCGCGTCCTCGAAGATCGGAACGCCGCGCGGCTCGCACACGGCGGAGAGGCCGTCCATGTCGCAGGCCTGCCCCGCGTAGTGCACCGCGAGCACCAACTTGGTGCGCGGCGACAACACCTCTGCGACCGACTGCGGATCGAGGCCCAGGGTCTCGCGCTCGACGTCGCAGAACACGGGCCGCGCGCCGCGCGACACGACGGCGTTCGCCATCGACACGAACGAGAACGACGGGATCACGACTTCGTCGCCGGGGCCGATCGAGGTCGTGTGCAGGAACAGCTCGAAGGCCTGCGTCGCGTTCGGCGTGAGGAGCGCGTGTTTGGCGCCGGTCAACCGGCACAGGTGCTCCTGGCAGCGCTTGGCGAGCACTCCGTTCCCGACGATTCGCGAGGTGCGCAGCGCGCGCAGGACCGCTCGCGCCTCCTGGGCGCCGAGCGACGGTTCACTGAACGGGATCTTCAAGCGTGAGGGGGCCGGGATGTTAAGGGAGCGCGCCGGTACCCTCATCGCGCCATGTCGAACCCGTTCCTGCGCTGTGCTTTCGCTTTCCTCGCCCTGTTCGCTGCAACGGGACGAGCCGCGGCCGACGACCTCCTCGAAGCGGCCCTCGAACGCGCCGGCGAGCGTCGAGCGGCGTGGGAGGCGGCGCTCGCCGGCCTCGAAGGAGAGGCGCGCGCGGACGTCGCCTTCCTGGTGGCGCACATGCCCGCGAGCGACCTCGCCGCCCTCGGCCCGGACTTCGTCGCCGCCGACGCGCGGCTCGCGCGTGAGCACTGGCGCGCGGCGCCGTGGAGCGCGACGATCGACGAGACGCTCTTCCGCGAGGCGCTCCTGCCCTACGCGAACCTGGACGAGGCGCGCGAGGACTGGCGCACGACGTTGCGCGAGCGCGCACTGCCGCTGGTCAAAGGTGTGACCGACTGCGGTGCGGCCGCGCTCGCGCTCAACGCCCAACTCTTCGGCGCGCTGAACGTGCGCTACTCGACGAAGCGCCGCCGCGCGAACCAGGCGCCGTCCGAGTCGATCGAGACGGGGCTCGCGTCGTGTTCGGGCCTGTCGATCCTGCTCGTCGATGCCTGTCGGAGCGTGGGCGTGCCGGCGCGCGTCGTCGGCATCGGCGCGTGGCCGCACAAGAACGGCAACCACACGTGGGTCGAGGTCTGGGACGGCGCGGCGTGGCGCTTCGTCGGAGCGGCCGAACCCGACGCGGCCGGCTTCGATCGCGCGTGGTTCGTCGGCGACGCGCGCGAAGCGGTCGCGGGTCACGAGCAACATGCGGTCGTCGCCGCGCAGTGGAGCGCGACGGGCCGCATCTTCCACCTGCCGTGGGACGCGGACTCGCGCGCGGTGAACGGCGTCGACGTGACGGCGCGCTACACGGGCGCCGCGGCGGCGGCGAGCGGCGTGCCCGAAGGCCACGTGCGGCTGTGGGTGCGCGTGTGGAAGGGCGGCAAGCGCGTCGCGAACCCGGTCGCGATCGAACCGGACGGTTGGAGCGCTCCGGCCACCGAACTCGCGCGCGCGGGCGTGTCGCGCGACGAGAGCAAGGACACGAACGACATGCTGGAGTTCGTCGTGCCGGTGGGCACGGCGTGGATCGTGAAGGTCGCGGACGGCGAAGCCGTGCTGAACCACCGCGTCGCCGCGAGTTCACTCGCGAACGACCTGCAACTCGAGTTGCCGGCGCCGCAGGACGATCCGATCACTCGCGCCTTCGCGGCCGCCTTCGCCGCGCTCGCGAGCGGCGAACCGCTGCCCGCGTTCGATCCGTTGATCGACGCGGCGCTCGCCAAGGACCCCGCGACCGTGCGCGCCGCGGCGTGGAGCGCGTTCCTCGCCGCGCCGCACGCGGACCTCGTCGCCGATCACGCGGAGCGCCTCGTGCGCACGACCGACCGCACGTCGCCCTACACACTCGAAGTGGTCGGTGAGAAGCCGGCGAACGGCTGGCCGCTCGTGATCGCGATGCACGGCGGCGGCGGCGCGCCGCCCGAGGTCAACGATCAGCAGTGGCAGCACATGCAGATCTACTACAACGACCATCCGGAAGCCGGCGGGTACTTGTACGTCGCTCTGCGCGCGCCGAACAACGAGTGGAACGGTGTGTACGACGACGCAATCGTTCCACTCGTCGATCGTTTGATCCGCCAGCTCGTCGTGTGTGAAGGCGTCGACACGGAGCGCGTGCACGCCATCGGCTACAGCCATGGCGGCTACGGCGCGTTCGTGATCGGGCCGAAGGCGCCGGATCGCTTTGCGGCGGTGCACAGCTCGGCCGCGGCGCCGACCGACGGCGAGACGCGCCTCGAGAACCTCGTCAATCTGCGCTTCACGTTCATGTGCGGCGAGCGCGACACGGCCTACGGTCGGCGCGAGCGCTGCGATGCGACGGCCAAGCTCCTGACCGAGATCCAGACCGCAGCGCGCGCACGTTGGAAGAGCGCGACGCTCTACCCGTTCGAGTACCTGTTCGTCGCCGGCGTCGGGCACGGCGGGCTGCCGGACCGCGACCTCTTGCCGAAGCTGCTCGAACACCGCCGCCGCGCCGCCGCGAGCCACCTCGTGTGGCACACGAGCGACGACCGCATCGCCGATCACGATTGGGTCTTCTTGCCCGAGCCGAAGGACGGCGCCGTGATCGAAGGCCACGTCACGGGCCTCAACACGTTCGAGGTGAGCGCGAACGGCGTCCCGCGGATCGAGCTGTGGCTCGACGAGCGCCTCGTCGACCCGGCCCGGCCGGTGACGGTGCGCTTCAACGGGGGCGAACCGTCGGAACACACCCTGCGCCCGAGCGCCGCCGTCCTGGCCGCGTCGCTGTGGCGCCGGGCCGACCTGGGCCGCAGCGCGACCATGGTCCTGCCGCTCGCGCCGAATTGACGCGGCGCGGTGGCAGTCGCGCGGCGCGGACCGCGCCACGACCTGTCGGTGGGGCGAGCGTCGGGTCCGCACGCTCCCGCCGACCACCATGCCGACCACCGTCACACCGCAAGACGTCCAGAAGGCCGCCCAGGCCGTCCGCAAAGCCGAAACGCAGTACAAGGGCGTTCAGAAGCGCTTCGACGAGGCCGTGAAGGACCTCTCGGGCGCGCTGAAGGACAAGAACGAGGAGATGGTCCTCCTCTACCGGCCGCGCCTCACGAAGGTCGACGCGGAGATCGCGGACACGCTGCAGGACGTCGAGTTCGCGATCGGGCTCGTGAAAGGTCTGCAGGAGGATCCGGCGTTCCTCGAGAAGCAGTTCACGACCGTCGAGAAGCTGCTCGAGTCGGTCACGAAGATGCGCACGGTGCTCGCGAAGCACTCCGTCACCGCCAAGATGTGGACCGACGCCGCGGGCCAGGCGTTGACGGACATGCAGGGCGACGACGAGGACCTCGCCGTGGCGTTCGCGCGCGTCGAGGACGTCGCCAACAAGATGGAAGCGCGCTTGGACAAGAACCGCGCGAGCATCGAGAAGCACCTCGCGAACGCCGACATCGCGATCCGTTCGCGCGATCAGTCGGGGCTGGAGACGGCGCGGCGCGCGCTGCTCGACATGAAGCTGTACGAGATCGACATCGAGGCGGTGAAGGCGAACGCGGCGCTCAGGAAGCTGGCGAAGAAGCACCCGAAGCACTTCCTGATCGAGCGTGAAGCCGACGGCCTCGCGCGGCGACTCGAGGAGCTGAGCAAGGAGACCAAGACGATCGGCGAACAGGCGCGCAAACTCGTCGAGGTGAAGATCGAGGAGGCGCCGCGCGGGCTCGAGGTGCTCGACATCGACTTCACGAAGGCGGCCAAGTTGCTCGGTGTCGCGCCGAAGGACGCGCCCCGACTCACGAAGGTGCTGATGGGCAAGCGCTCGGCGTACGAGAAGGCGCTCGCGCGCCTGGCCGAGGAACTCGGGCTGGCCGAGTGCGACGGCAAGAAGATCGTCGCCATCCTCGTGAAGGGGAAAGTGATCGAGCGCTGACGGGCTGCGGGACGATCCGCACAGCGCGCGGATCGTTCGGTCTAGAGAATCCGCACCATGCCCAACCCCGTCACGAAAGAGCACGTCGGCGCGGCCGTCGAAGCCGTCAGGAAGGTCGAGGCCGAGAACAAGGACGTCGCGAAGGACTTCAGCCGTGTCGTCGCCGATCTGAAGGCGGCGCAGAGCGGCGGTCAGGAAGACGTCGTCGCGATGCACGGCGAGCGCATGAAGCGCGTGATCGCGGCACTCGTCGATTCGATCGCGGACCTCGACAAGGCGGTCGGCCAAGTGAACGGACTGCGCGAGGATCCGGACTTCGTCGAGAAGAACCACAAGACGATCGCGGACCTGCTCAACCGTTTGCAGAAGATGCGGACGGAGATGGTCGCGCGGCTCGAGGAGGGCCGGCGGCGTGCGCAGGGCGCCGAGATGTGGAAGGAGATGAAGACCGGCAACGACGAGGACATCGCGGTCGACATCGCGGTCGTCGAGGACGGCATCAACGACGTCGCGGCGGAGATCGCGAAGGCCGAGAAGGAGCTGAAGGACGTGGTGCGGCGCCTCGACGAGGCCGAGAAGAACAAGAACGGCAAGCTCTACCAGCGTGCAGCCGATGAGGCGAAAGCGCTCGACTTCGCGCCGTTCGAGAAGACGCTCGGTGCGCAGGTGAAGAAGCTCGAGGACGTGCGCAAGCGCTACGCGAACTTCGAGGCGGGCAAGGAAGCGGATCCGCTGGTCGAGCGTGTGCGGTCGTTGGCGTTGGCGCTGCGGGTGGCGAAGCTCGAGCTGAAGAAGGTCATCGATCGCACGAAGAACCCGCCGGCGTTCCCGGCGGATCTGATGGATCCGAACGAAGAGGAGGACGCGGCGCCGGCGAAGGGCGCGGGCCTGATGGAACCGGAGGAGGACGCGATCGACATGAAGAAGGCCGCGCGCATCCTCGGCGTCGATCCGAAGCACATCCCGAAACTCGCGAAGGTGCTGAACGGCAAGCGCGCGGACTACGCGTCGGGCCTGACGAAGCTCGCGCGGGAGTTGGCGCTCGAGGAACCCGACGGCAAGAAGCTCGTCGAGCTCTTGGTGAAGAACAAACTCGTGGCACGAGCTTCGTGACGCGAACGGCGCCGGCCACGGATCCTGAGAATACGGTGCCGTAGCAAAAAACCTCAGCTTCCGCAGCG
>JBIKNC010000267.1:0-5847 GCA_044358925.1 Planctomycetota bacterium
CGCTCGCCCCGCCGCGTCGAGTGAGCCGCGGGCGTTCGTGTAGGGCGGCTGGTTCGGCGCCGTGAGCGTGAACAGGAACCACGCATCGGCGACGAGCGGCAGCGTGCCGACACCGATGTCGATGCCGGGCGCGCCGGCGGAGAGCGAACCGAGCACGACGTGCGCGCCGTGCGCCGCGCGCGCTCCGGCGTCGATCGAGAGCGCCGTGCGACCACCGCCGGTGAGCGACGTCGCGCGCGGGAAGCTCACGAGCGGCGCGCGCCGGTGGGTGCCGAGTTCGTAGCCGACGTCGCCGGCCGGAAGCGCCGGCTCGTCGCCTGCCGAGTCGGACAGATCGCCGTCGTAGCGGTAGCGCACCGCGAGCCCCGCCGTCGAGGACGGCTGTGCACCGTTCGCGATGCGCGCGACCTCGGCCGCGCCGAGCGCGCGCGTCCACAGCCGCACGTCGTCGAACGCGCCGTGGAAGAAGCCGCCCGTCGCGAACACGATCCCGCCCACGCCGATGTACGCGTTCGCGAGGTCCCACGGCGCGCCGCTCGATGCGCCGCTCGCGACGCGCCGACCGTCGAGATACACGAGTGTCGCGGACCCGTCGTCGACCGCCGCGACGTGGTGCCAGCCGCCGTCGGCCAGTGCCTGCGCCGCTCCGCGCGCGAGCGTCGCCGCGCCGCCGGGTGGCTGCGTCTCGAACACGAGTTCGGCGCGCCCGAGTGCGACGGTCGCGCTCAATCGGAAGCCGTCCACGAGAGCCGCGTCCTGGACGCCGACCAGCAGTCCGTCCTGCGACGCGCCGTCGGCGCGCACCCACAGGTCGAACGAGAACTCCGGGGCGCCGCCGAAGCCGAGGATCTCCTTCGCGAGCGCGTAGTCGCCGTCGCCGTCGGCCACGAGGACCTGGGCGGGCGCCGGTGACTGGGCCGCGGCGTGAAGAGCGCCGCTCGCTCCGAGAAGGGTCGCGAGGAGCGCCGCGCGCAGCGCCGCGCGCAGCGCCGCGCGCAGTGCCGAGCGCAGTGCCGAGCGCAGTGCGGTGGAGAGCATTCGGAGCATGGAGAGCGTCGCCTGCGGCGCGTGAAGGGTACCGGCCTGGAACCCGGTGTGCGGAAGCGATGCGCCCGCGGGTCGCGTGCCTCGCGCGGGTCGCGCCGGGGCCGCGTTCGCTCGCCCACCGTTCGACGTGCTGCGCCTCGTCGAGGATCCGTGCACAATCTTCGGCGCACTTCGCAGCGAAACGGCGCAGCGCACACGGCTTGGACCCGCTCAACGAATCGGCACCTGCGTCGGACCAGCGCTTCGATGCGTCGCTCGACGTGCTCGGGCGCTACCTCGAGTGCCTGCGCGCCGGCGACGAACGCTCGGCGCACGACCTCGCGGAGCGCCACCCGGAGGCGCGCTCCGAACTCGACGCGGTTCGAGCGGCCTGGCTGCGCCTCGGACCGGTCCTCGACCGCGTGGACGATCTCGGGCTCGCCGAGCGACTGCGCTCGCGCTTCGGCGCCGCCGTCGATCCGAACATCTCCATCGCCGGGTCGTCGAGCGGCCCGCGCGGCCCGTCGCGCGAGTTCGTCGAGCGCTTCGCGCGCGGCGGCGTGTCGGCCCGGCGCTACCGCAGTCCGCGCGAGATCGCGCGCGGCGGCATGGGTTCGATCCGCTGTGTGTGGGACAACGACCTGCGCCGCGAACTCGTGATGAAGGCCATGCTGCTGCCGAGCGATCGCAGCGGCGGCATCGACACGCGCCCGCCGGACGGGCGGCTCCTGTCGCGCTTCCTCGAAGAGGCGCAGATCACGAGCCAACTCGACCACCCGGGCATCCTCCCCGTGCACGACATCGGCGTCGACACAGAGGGGCGGCTCTTCTTCACGATGCCGCTCGTCAAGGGCGAAGACCTCGGCAAGGTCATCGAGAAGGCGCGGCGCGGCGAGGACCGCTGGGACACCACACGGGTGCTCGGAGCGCTCGTGAAGGCGATGGAGGCCGTCGCGTTCGCGCACAGCCGCGGCGTCGTGCACCGCGACATCAAGCCCGAGAACATCATGGTCGGTCGCTTCGGCGAGACGTACGTGATGGACTGGGGTCTCGCGCGCGTGCTGGAGCAGGGCGAACTCGATCCGCGCGACGCTCCGCGCAGCACGTTCGACGCGATCGCCGAGTTGCGCGGCCGCGGTGCGACGGTGAAGGCGGCGGAGCGCACGATTTCGACGGAGCGCTCCGAGGACGACGATCCCGAGTCGCCGCACGCGACGCTCGACGGCGACGTGATCGGAACGCCCGGTTACATGGCGCCCGAGCAGGCGCGCGGCCAGCGCGATCGCGTGGGTCCGCGCGCCGACGTCTATTCGTTCGGCGCGATCCTGTACCAGGTGTTGACGGGCTGCATGCCCTTCAACGACGAGATCTCGAAGAAGAGCGGACTGTCGCTGCTGGAGCGCGTGCTCGAGATCGAACCGACGCCGCTCCGCAAACTCGAACGCGATCTGCCGGACGAACTCGTCGCCGTGACGGAGAAGGCGATGCAGGCGGAGCCCGAGAGGCGTTACCCGTCGGTGCTCGAGCTGCTCGACGACGTGCGCGCGTATCTCGAGGGCCGCGTCGTCAAGGCCTACGACACGAGTCTGTGGGCGGAGATCACCAAGTGGACCCGCCGCAATCGCCTCGCGACCACGATCATCGCGGTCTCGCTGGCGCTGGGCGGCTGCGGCGCGGCGCTGTTCGTCTGGCAGTTGCAGGACAGCCTCGACCAGAAGAAGGCGGCGCTCGAGCGCGCCGAGGGTGAGGAACGACGCGCGAACGAAGAGGCCGACGCCGCGCGGGCCGCGAAGCGCGAGGCCGAAGAAGCGAGTGCGCAGGCTCAGCGCGAGGCCGAGGCGGCGGTCGAAGCGCGCGCCAACGCACTCGAGCTCGCCGACGAAGCCGTGCGCGAACGCCGCCTCGCGCTGCAACAGAGCTACGCCTCGAACCTGTCGGCGGTGCAGGCCAGCATCGCGGACAACGACCTGTCCGAAGCGCGCCGTCGACTCGACTCGTGCCCGCCCGAACTGCGCGGTTGGGAGTTCGACCACCTCTCGCAGCGCGTCGACATGAGCCTGCACTCGTTCGCCGCGCCGAACGTGCAAGAAGGCGGCGTGCGCGACGTGTCGGTGTCGAGCGACGGACAAGTCGCTTCCGCCGCGCGCGACGGCGTGCACACCTGGGACGGCGACTCGGGCGAGCTGCTCGAGAGCTGGCCCGTCCGCGACGCCCTGGGTGTGGACCTCGAGCGCAACGGCGCGTTCGCGATCGCTGTCGAACGCTCGGGGCGCATCGTGCGCGTGCGACCGGGGCGCTCGGAGGTCGAAGTCCTGCCTCTCGAGCTGGGCGAGCTCGATCCGACGTCGCGCTTCGCACTGTCGCCGGACGGATCGACACTCGCCGTCGCACGCAGCGTCGACGGGCGCGCGGCGATCGAACTCGTCACGCTGGCGACGAACGCGCGCGCGGTCGCGACGCTCGACGACGCCGTCGAAGCCGTCGAGAGCCTGGCGTGGTTCCCGCGCGGACGTCTGCTCGTGCTCGGCTGCCGCTGCAGCGACAGCGCGGGTCCGTTCAACGACGTCGGTCAACTCGACACGCTGACGAACAACTTCACACGCCTCGCGCTCGATCTCTCGGGCCGCGTGCGCGACGTCGCGTTCGCTCCGGCGCTCGCGGACGACCGGCGCGTGATCGCGGCCTGCACGAGCGCCGGTGAACTCGTCGTGTGGGAACTCGAGAACGACGCGATGCTGCTCTACCAGTCGTCGCAGGAGCGCGCGCTGTCGAGCGTCTGCTTCGGCTCGGATCTCGAACTCGTCTTCGCGGGCACGGAGGCCGGCACACTCGAAGTGTGGGAGATCGAGTCGGCGACGCGGCGCCTCGTGCTGCGCGGCCACGATCGCGCGATCGTGCACATCGAACACGACGCGCGTCGGCAACAACTCGTCAGCGCGTCGCTCGACGGAACGTTGCGTTCGTGGCCGACGTCGTCGGGCGACGTCGTTCAGACCATCGAGGGCTCGGCCGCGAGCGACCGCGCGTGGCTGCGCTTCACGCCGGACGGCCGTTCGCTCGTGTTCGGCACGGCGCAGCGCGCCGAGGTCTGGGACGCCGCGACGTTCCGACTTTCGGCCACCCTGGACACGGGCGGACTCACGCTCGAAGGCGCACACACACTCGACGACGGTTTGTTCGTCGGACTCGCACGTCTCGAGGCCGCCAACACCGGTGCGGTCCTGCACGGCCTGCAACAGTGGTCGCTCAACGTCGGCGGGCAGCCGCGCGGGTTCGGCTTCCTGCCGGGCACACCGAGCGCGAGCGCGCTCTCGTCGCTCGGCGATCTCGCGGTCGCGATCGACGCGCCGAGCGAGCCGTTCGCGCGCGGCAGCGGGCCGGTCGTGCTCCTCTATTCACTGGGCGGACTCGCGTCGGGCGGCGCCGCGGCCGCGGCGGAGCCGCCGGCGGTGCTCGACGCACTGCACGCGCCGGTCACCGCACTCGCCTACGACGGCGACGGTCGTCGACTCGTGTGCGCGCACACGGACGGGAGCCTCTCGGTGTGGAGCGCACGCACGCTCGCGCCGATCGCGACGCTCGTCGCACCGGGTGAGAGTCTGCGCCGGCGCGCACTCGATGCGAGTGCGCTGTTGGCGCGCCGCTTCGTCGCGCGTTCGAGCGGCGCCCCCGTTCCCGACGCGCCGCTCGGCGGCGTCGAACGCTCGCGCGACGCGGCCGACTGCATCGCGTTCGAGCCGCGCGGCGATCACGTCGTCACCTCGACACCGGACGGCCGCGTGCGCGTGTGGAACCTCGCGACGCGCGAACTCGTGCGCGAACTCGCGGGCCACGACGAGTCCGTCACGACGCTCGACTTCCACCCGACCGCGCAGCGCTTCGTCTCGGGTTCGCGCGACGGCACGCTGCGCCTGTGGAACCTCGAACTCGGCGAGAGCCTGTTCGTCGTTCGCGGCCACCGCGGCGCGGTGCTCGACGCCGTCTTCGATCCGCAGGGCGCGCGTCTCGCGTCGATCGACGAGTCGGGCACCGTGCGTGTGTTCGAGACCGAACCGCAGATCGCGCGCTACGCGACGCGCCTCGAGTCCGAGGAGAGCATGGACAGCGCGCTGCCGTTGCTCGTCGGTGTGCTCGACTTCCTCGCGGGCAACAGCGACACGAGCAACGCGCCGCGCCTCGAGAAGGACCCCGTCAAGACGACGGCCGAGATCCTCGGCCTCGGTTCGCGGCCCGCGCCGCTGCACGACCGCGCGTGGGAAGTCGCGCGCGAACGCAACCGCAGCGCGAGCGAGTACGCCGACGCCGAACGCTGCGCGCGCGTCGCGTGCATGCTCCTGCCGCAGAACGCGGTGTACGAACGAACGTTCGGTATCGCGCTGCACCGCGTCGGTCAGTACCGCGAGTCGATCCAACGCCTCGAGAGCAGCTCTCGCCGCCACTCGACCGGCCCGCGCCCCGAAGAGGTCGCCGTGATCGGCATGTGCCACGCGCGCCTCGGCAACCTGGAACTCGCCAACACCCACCTCGATCAGGTCGAGGAGATGCTCGGCGATCCGTTCTGGAAGGACGACGCCGTCGGTCGTGCGTTCGCCGACGAGTTGCGCGGTCTGCTCGAGCAGTGAGCGGCATCGCGCCGCCACGAGGCCAATGGCGACTGGCAGCCGAGGCTCGCGGCCGAAGCGGACTTTCAACTCGTCGTTGCTGCGTTCCTTTGCTTTGACTTTGCGTCCTTTGCGTCCTTTGCGGTGACGTGCAATGGACCCGTGCTCCGTGGCCCGTGGCATTGAACGTCACCGCAAAGGACGCAAAGGACGCAAAGGA
>JBIKNC010000060.1:0-20024 GCA_044358925.1 Planctomycetota bacterium
AAGGACGCGAACTGCCGGTCTACGGCGACGGCCTCAACGTGCGCGACTGGCTGTACGTCGAGGACCACGCCGAAGCGCTGCTCGTGGCGCTCGAGAAGGGGCGCGTCGGCGAGACCTACAACATCGGCGGGAACAACGAGTACCCCAACATCGCGATCGTGAAGCGCATCCTGGCCGAGACGGGCGCGAGCGAGAGCCTGATCCGCTACGTACCCGACCGCCCGGGGCACGACCGGCGCTACGCCATCGACGCGAGCAAGATCCGCCGCGAGCTGGGTTGGTCGCCGCGCTTCACCTTCGAATCCGCGCTGCACACGACGGTCACCTGGTACCGCGAGAATCGCGCGTGGCTGGACCGCGTGCGCAGCGGCGCCTACCGCGACTACTACGCGGCGCAGTACGGGAAGCGCGGATGAGGGCCTCGCTCGGCGCGGCACGGCCGCTCACGGACGCCGCGCCGTCCGCCCCAACTCACGTCGAAGTTCGCGCACACCCGGTGCAGGGATGGTCCGCCGCGCGGCGTGCGGCGCCCGTGGAAGGCGGCCGCCGGTCTATCCTGCGGCCCGCGGCGCCTTTCGGCCGACCACTCCCCATGCCTCGCCACGACGAATCGGTCCCGCGCGCGCGCGGCCTGTCCGGCATCGGACTGTTGACCTTGCTGGCTCTGCTCGTCCAGTTCCTGTCGTCGTGCTCGACGACACCGGACAAGCGCGTCCTCCAGTACCTGAACCAGGAGGGCTACGGGAAGCGCTACGTCGGCAACGTGCGCGAGGAGGCCTACCTGACGATCGGGGACGGACTCTCGCTGACCGACGAGTTCGACCTCGGCTTCCAGGTCGACGCGATCGTCGAGCTCGACGGCACCATCTTCGTGCCCGAACTCGGCAACGTGCCCGTGGCGGGCATGACGCGCTCGGAGGTCGAGTCCTACCTCACGCAGCGGCGCGCCGAGATCCTCGTGCGCACGAGCGTCAAGGTGCGTCGGCTGGCCCTGACTCCGCGCTACTACTGGGTCTTCGGCGAGGTGTTCTCTCCGGGCCGCAAACCGCTGATCGAAGACCTGACACTCTTCGACGCCGTCGGCTTGGCCGGCCCGCTGCCGGCGACGGCGAACATCGGCCGCGTGCGGCTCGTGCGCGCCGACCCCGTCGATCCCCTGGTCATGTACTTCGACTTCGGTCGGTTCCTGCGCGGCGGGGACTCGTCGCGCAGCTACGAGATCATGGAGAACGACGTCATCGTCGTTCCGCCGACGTTCATGACGCGCCTCGGCAATTTCCTGGCGGCGCTCGTGGCTCCGTTCGCGCAGATCCTGAACACCCTCACGGTCGGCCTCTTGAACCTGGCGCGACTCGATCGCCTGTCGGGCAACGACAACCTCATCCTCTTCTGACGCGAGCTGACGGATGGCCATCCAGGTCGAGACACCGGCACAACTGAGCGAGATCGGCGCCGTCTTCCGGCGGCGCCGCTGGTGGCTCTACGTGCCGATTCTCTTCGCGCTCGGCATCGGCGCGCTGCTCACGCAGATCCTGCCGAAGAAGTACGAGGTCGAGGCGCAGCTCAAGCTGCTCGAGGTCCAGTACGACGACGAGGACTTCTTCCGCACGCGCGGCACCGAAGGAGCACTCGATCGCAACCTCGCCACTGCCGAAGACCAGATCAAGGAGCACAGCCGCATCCACCGCCTGATCGACGAGCTCGGTTGGGTGGACTTCCTGGGCCTCGACGCGCTCGGGAAGCAGGACTACGTGAAGATGGTGCAGGAGAACCTGACCGTCGACGTGCTCGCGAAGACGAAGGACTCGGGCTCGACGTTCGTCGATCTCACGTACCGCGACGTCGACGAGAACCGCGCGGAGCTGTTCCTGCGCCGGCTGGTCGTGATGTGGGTCGACGAGACGTTCGACCTCGACCGCAGCCAGATCCAGAAGAAGCTCGAGGCGCAGCGCGCGCTCGTGACGACGCTCGATCAGCAGCTCGAGCAGTTGCGGCTCGATCGGCGCGACCTGATCGCACGCAACGACCTGCCGTTCGACTCGACGAAGGGGGCGCGCGACACGTTGAGCGGCGACCACGTCTACGTGCGCTATCAGGCGGCCGACACCGAATTGGCGAGTCGGCGGATCGAGCGCCGCGCGCTCGAGGAGCGCCTCGCCTCGATCGACGCCGAACTCGACACGCTGCAGGCCTTCGTGCGTTCGAGCACCCTGCTCGAGGCGACGAGCAACGACGACGGGCTCCTGCCGATCCTGGAGCGCGAACTCGAAGTGCTCGAACTCGAACTCGCGAACCTGCGCTCGACCCACCCGCAGTACACGGCGAAGAAGGCGGAACGCGACCAGTTGCGCGCCCAGATCAGCGAACGCACCGGCGGCACGGCGGCGACGACGGCCGAGACGGTCGTTCCGAACGAGCAACGCATCGAGGTTCTCGTGCGCCGCGCCGAGGTGCAGCGCGAACTGCAGGAACTCGACGTGCGCATGCGCGCCCTCGAGGAGCAGCGCGACACCGACCTGCGCCTGCACACGGTGCGCATCGACGCGGCGAAGCAGCTCGACGAGATCGAGCGCAACATCGCCGACAAGGAGCGCCTGCGCGGCGAGAACCTGGCGAAGCAGTCGTCGTTCGAGAGCGACCTCGAGAGTCTCGTGCGGCTCGGCTCGAGCTACGAGATCACGAAGGAGCCGCTGGCTCCGACGGTCCCGGTCGAACCGAACGCGTTCCTGGTCATGTTCGGTTCGGTCGTGTTCGGTGCACTTCTCGGCCTGCTGTTCGTGCTCGCGCGCGAGTACCTCGTCACGGGCTTCCGCATCCCATCGGACGTCGGTGCGGACATCGCCGTTCCGATCCTCGGCATCGTCGGCGAGGTCACGAACGCTCGCCAGCGGGCCGTTCGGCGCATCGCAGCCGGCGCGACCGGCGTCGCGACCGCGCTGTTCGTGGCCCTGGTGGTCTTCTTCATCTACGCCTGGGAGGAGCGCCCCGACCTGCTGGGCAGCGAACTCGTCGAGCGCATCGAGAAGCTGCAGTTCGATCTGCGCTGAATGAGAGGGTGAAAGAAGTCGACGCTGCGCGCCGGACATGCACTCTCACGTGTCCATGGCCCAACCGCTGACGCGGTTGGAGCTCGCGTCGCGAAACTGAAGTGCCATGCGCGACCTCCTCTTCACGCTCGCGCTCTTCAGCCTGCTGCCGGTCAGCTTCCTGCGACCGTACATCGGGCTGGTCGTGTTCTCGTGGCTCGCGTACATGCGGCCGCAGGACCTGACCTGGGGCTTCGCGAAGTACGAACGCTGGTCGTTCTACGTCGCGATCATCATGTTCCTCGGCTACCTCGCGCAGCGGCGCAAGGGGCCGCTGTTCATCCCCGAGCCGCGCACCGTCGTCTTCCTGATCCTCATCCTCTTGGTGGGGATCGGTGTGCTCCTCCATCCGCACCCGACGAACGTCGAGTACCAGACGGGGCGCTACGTCGAGTACATCAAGATCATCGGCATCGGTCTGTTCACGACCGGCATCGTGCGCAACCGCGAGCAGTTGCGACTCCTGATCTGGGTGATCGCGCTGTCGTTCGGCTTCTACGGCGTGAAGAACGGCATCTGGGGCGTGATGACGTTCGCCCGCGATCCGATCCTGCGCGGTCCGGGCGGGTTGATGCTCGACAACAACGACTTCTCGCTCGCGCTCTCGATGGCGGTGCCGATGTTGTGGTGCATCGGGACGGCGGAGAAGCGCCTCGTCCTGCGGCGCGCGTTCCTGGTGTGTGTGCCGCTCACGGCGTTCACCGTGTTGCTCACGCACTCACGCGGCGGCTTCCTGTCGTTGGCGGCGGCGATCGGTGTGCTCGTGTGGCGCTCGCGGCACCGCGGGCTGGCCATCATGCTGACGCTCTTCGCGCTGCCGATCGCCTGGGTCGCGATGCCCGCGGACATGCGCGAGCGCTTCGCCTCGATCTCCAACTACGAAGAGGACAGTTCCGCGAACGCGCGCTTCCGCTCGTGGGCGGTGGCCATCCGCATGGCCGTCGACAACCCGGTGTTGGGTGTCGGCATGTACAACTTCCGCGAGCGCTACCTCGACTATCAGCCCGATCCGCTGCCCACCGAACTCGCGGGCAAGGACATCTTCGTCGCCCACAACTCCTACCTGCAGATCTGGGCCGAGACCGGCACGCCCGCGCTGCTCCTGTACCTCTCGCTCATCGCGATGTCGCTGGTCACGGTCTGGCGCGTGCGCAAGCGGGCGAGACGCCACTTCCGCGCCAGTTGGATCATCGACTACGCAACGATGTTCGAGGCCTCGATGGCGGCCTTCATCGTGGGCTCGGCGTTCCTCAACCGCGCGCACTTCGACCTCTTCTACCACTGGGTCGCCCTCGTGCTCCTGTTCGGACGCATGGCCGACATGGACCTCGACGATCCGATCAAACACCCGCTCAAGGCCGGCGTGATCGAACCCGTGCGACTCTCGGCCCCGCGTTCGTTCGGGGCACCCGCACGGCCCCCGGGCGAGCGCCGCTTCGCACCCTCGAACTGAGCAGGCATCCACGACATGTGCGGCTTCATCGGAGTCGCGACGCCCTGCGGGGCGCCGCTGCCGCCGCGCGCTCTGCTCGAGAGCGCGCGCGACACCCTCGTGCACCGCGGGCCGGACGAGGGCAAGCTCGTGAGCGGGCCCGGCGGAGCGCTCGCGTTCCGACGTCTGTCGATCGTCGACCTCGAGAAGGGCTCGCAGCCGTTCGTGTTCGACGACGGTCGTTTGATCGCGTGCACGAATGGCGAGATCTACGGCCACCGGCCGGTGCGCGAACGCCTGATCGCGCAGGGCGCCGTCTTTCGCTCCGAATCGGACTGCGAGATCGTGCCGCACCTCTACCGGCAGGTCGGCGCGGCGTATCCGGAGCAGCTCGTCGGCATGTTCGCGAGCGCGGTCATCGACGCTCGCAACGGCCGCACGCGCCTCGTGCTCGCGCGTGATCGCATCGGCATCAAGCCGCTCTACTGGGCGCTTCACGACGGCAATCTGTGGTTCGCCTCGGAACCGAAAGCGTTGCTCGCGGCCGGCTGCGGCCGTCGGCGGCTGCGAGGCACGGCGCTCGTCGACTACTTGTGCCACGGTTACGTCGCGGGTCCGGACGCCGCGTTCGAAGGTGTGCAACGCCTCGAAGCGGGGCACGTGCTCGAGTGGGAGGAGGGCGGGGTGCCGCGCGTGCGCCGTTGGTGGCGACCGCCGACCGCGCCGTACGCCTCGGTGAGCGATGGGCCGAACGGAGCGGCGATTCTCGAGCTGCTCGACGAGATGGTCGGTTCGCACCTGATGTCGGACGTGCCGCTCGGGGCGTTCCTCTCGGGCGGCATCGACTCGACCGCCGTCGTCGACGCGATGGTGCGGCGCACGCGCGGCGCCGTGACGGCGTGTTCGGTCGGCTTCCGCGAGAAGAGCCACGACGAACTCGACATCGCGCGTGAGACGGCGCGTCTGCTGGGGCTCGTGCACCACACACGCACGCTCGATCCGGAGCCGGCCGGTGCGCTCGATCGCCTCGTGTGGCACTTCGACGAACCGCACGCCGATCCGTCCGACGTGCCGACGTTCCTCGTGTCGGGCGTCGCGCGCGAACACGTGACGGTCGCGTTGTCGGGCGACGGCGGCGACGAGGTCTTCGCGGGCTACCGCCGCTACGTGCACGATGCGGCCGAGAATCGCCTGCGCCGACTCGTCGGTGCGCCGGGGCGCGGCGCGGCGCGAGTGCTCGGTGCGCTCTATCCGAAACTCGATCGCGCGCCGCGTTGGTTGCGCGGCAAGACGTTCCTGTCGAACCTCGGCGACGAGCCGGCGCGCGCCTACCACCGCAGTGTGAGCCAGCTGTCGCTCGCGGACGTGCACGCCGTGCTCGCGCCGGAACTCGGGGCCGCGCTCGCCGAGCACGATCCGTTCGAACGCTTCGAGTCGATCTACCGCGAGCCGCGGACGGACGACGCGCTCTTCCGCGCGCAGTACACGGACTTCCTCACGCAACTGCCCGAGCAGATCCTGTGCAAGGTCGACCGCGCGTCGATGGGCGTCGCACTCGAAGTGCGTGTGCCGCTGCTCGATCACCGCTTCGTCGAGGCCTGTCTGCCGTTGCACGCCTCGCGCAAGGTGCGCGGCGCGCGCGGCAAACACGCGTTCCGGGAAGCGCTGCGGCCGCGGGTGCGCGGCGACGTGCTCGACGGTGCCAAACGCGGCTTCGACACGCCGCTGCGCGCGTGGTTCGCGGGTCCGCTGGCGGGTGAGGCTCGTGCGGCCATCGAAAGCGTTCCGGCCCGCTGGTTCGACACCAGAGTCCTGCGCGCGCGGCTCGATGAACACACGAGCGGCGCACGCGACCACGGGCGTCTGCTCTGGAGCGTCCTCGTCCTCGAGCGTTGGCGCCGCGTCCACGCCGTCGAAGAGGAGCTGTTCATCGCGTGAAGATCGTCGTTCTCACGAGCCTCTATCCCAGTCCGCCGCGCCCGCGCGAAGGCATCTTCGCGCAGCGCCGCTGGGACGGCATGGCGCAGCGCGGTCACGAGGTGACCGTCGTCCAGCCCGTGCCGCATGCGCCGCGGCCGTTCGCGACGGGCACGCGCTCGGACTTTCGCGCGATGCCGACGTTCGAGACGCGCGGTGCGCTCGAGGTCTACCGACCGCGTTACGTGCACCTGCCGCGCTGGCCGAAGGGCAACGCCGAGCGCTTCGCGAGCACGGGTGTGCGGGCGCTCAAGCGCTACGGCACACCCGACGTCGTCGTGTGCGATTACGCGTGGCCTGCGGGTGTCGCGGCGCCGCTGCTCGCCGAACTGGGTGTGCCGTGTGTGATCAACGGCCGCGGCAGCGACGTGTTGCAGGTCGCGGGCGAAGCGGGACTCGGACTGGACCTCGCGGCCGCGTTGCGTGCGGCCGGGCACTGGACGGCGGTGTCGCAGGACCTCGTCGACGCACTCGACACTCTCGCCCAAAGGCCGGGTCACGGCGTGCTCGTCCCGAACGGCGTCGACGAGCAGCTCTTCTCGCCCGGCGACCGCGCGGCGGCGCGAACGGCTCTCGGAGAGTCGCCGACGCGACCGATCGTGCTCGTCGTGGGGCACCTCATCGCACGCAAGGACCCGTTGCTCGCACTCGAGGCGTTCCGCAGCGGCGCACCGAGCGACGCGCGTCTCGTGTTCGTCGGGACGGGGCCGCTCGATCATGCGCTGCGCGGTGCCGTGCTCGCGAGCGGCATGGAGCGTCGCGTGGCGTTCGTCGGCGAGGTCGATGCATTGCGCCTCGTCGACTGGTACCGCGCCGCGAACGCGCTCCTGCTCACGAGTCGGCGCGAAGGACGTCCGAACGTCGTGCTCGAAGCGCTCTCGTGCGGACTGCCCGTCGTCGCGACCGAGGCGGGCGGGACGGGGGAGCTGCTCGGCTCACTCGACGGCGCGCTCGTCGCGTCGCGCGATCCGGGTGAGGTCGGTGCGCGACTCGCAGCGACGCTCGCCCATCCGCCGGCAGTGGAGCGCTTGCGCGCGGTCGTGCGGCCGTTGACCTGGGAGGCGTGTCTCGTGCGCCTCGAACAGGTGCTGGCGGAGTGCGTGCGATGAGCGGCGCGCCCGTCGTCGTCTACCACCACCGCACCGCTGCGGAGGACGGACAAGCCGTGCACATCCGTGCGATGCTGCGCGCGTTCGCGGACGTCGGTGCGTCGGTGCACGAGGTCGGGCTCGTGCGGCGCGAACGTGTGTCCACGCCCGCGGCGGAAGCCCGCAGCGGCTTCGGCTGGATCGACCGCGTGCCGCGTTTCGCGCGCGAACTCTTGGAGTACGGCTACACGGCCGTCGCGCGGCGCCGACTCGTCGAAGCGATCCGCGACCACCGGCCGAACTTCGTCTACGAGCGTTACGCGTTCGGCAACCTCGGCGGCGTCGCCGCGTGCAAACGCACGAACACGCCGCTGTTCCTCGAGGTCAACTCGCCGCTCGTCGACGAGTTGTCGCGCACACGCGGCCTGTCGTTCCCGCGCCTCGCGCGGCGCGTCGAGCGGCACGCGTTCGCGAACGCGGACGTCGTGTGCGTGGTGACGGCCGTGCTGGGGGAATTGCTCGTCGATCTCGGTGCGCCGCGTGAGCGCCTGCTCGTGACGCCCAACGGCGTGCACCCGGAGCAGTACGTCGGCAGCGACCCGAGCGCGGCGCGCGCGGCGCTCGGCCTGCCGAACGACGACGGCGCGCTGTGGCTCGGTTTCGTCGGCTACTACCGCTCGTGGCACCGCCTCGAGTTGGTCGTCGCCGCACTCGCGCGCCCTGCACTCGCACACGCGCACCTCGTGCTCGTCGGCGAAGGACCCGCGCGCGCCGAACTCGAGGAAGCCGCCCGCGCGGCCGGAGTCACTGAGCGCGTGCACTTCTGCGGCCCGCGCCGCCACGACGAGATCCCGCGCCTGCTCTCGGCGTTCGACGTCGGACTCGTGCCCGCGATCAACCCGTACGCGTCGCCGCTCAAACTGCACGAGTACATGGCGGCCGGGCTGCCGACGCTCGCGCCGGATCAACCGAACCTGCGCGAGGTCCTCGTGCACGAGCGCGACGCGTTGCTCTTCCCGCCCGGCGACGGCGACGCGCTCGCCGCTGCGATCGAACGCCTCGCGAGCGACGCTGCCTTGCGCACGCGCCTGGGCGCCGAAGCGCGCCGCCAGATCGAAGTACAAGGACTGACGTGGGAACACAACGCGCGCCGTGTGCTCGAGCGCGCACGCACCATCGGAGCCCTGTGAAACGAGCCACGCTCAGCGCACTCTCCTTCGACGTCGAGGAGTTCTTCCAGGTCGCGAACCTGCGTGGTCACTACGCGCGTTCGGACTGGGAGAGCGCACCGTCGCGCATCGACGTCGGCATGGACGCGATCCTGGCGTGCCTCGAGCGCCGGGGCGCGCGCGCGACGTTCTTCTTCCTCGGTTGGGTGGCCGAGCAGCGCCCCGATCTGGTGCAGCGTTGCCTCTCCGGCGGGCACGAGGTGCAGAGTCACGGCTACGAACACACGTTCCTGTGGGACCTCGGCCCCGCGGGTCTCGAGGAGGACCTCGCGCGCACGGAACGCGCGCTCGTCGCGGCCGGCGCGCCGCAGCCGATCGGCTTTCGCGCGTCGACGTTCACACTGACGCGCGAGACGTTCTGGGCGACCGAGATCCTGGCGAAGCGCGGCTACCGCTACGACTCGTCGATCCATCCCATCTCGCATCCGACGTACGGCATCGCCGACTTCGAGCCGGGCATCTCGCGCATCGACACACCGGCCGGACCGCTCGTCGAGTTCCCGGTCAGCACGTTGCGCGTGCTCGGCCGCAACGTCCCGATGGGCGGCGGCGGTTACTTCCGACTGCTGCCCGGCTTCGTCACGCGCGCTGCGGTTGCACGTGTCGTGGCGAGCGGCCGGCCCGCCAACCTGTATCTGCACCCGTGGGAGTTCGACCCCGGACAGCCGCGTGTGCCGGCGCCGCTCCTCAAACGGTTGCGGCACTACATGTCGCTCGACCGCACGTTGGCGCGGCTCGACGCGCTGCTCGCGCAGCAACGTTTCGCCGGTCTGGGCGAAGTGCTGCGCGAACGCGGGCACCTGTGAGCCGCGAACGTCAGCCGCCCAGACGGCACAGGTGGTCGAGACTCTCGAGCACCGCGCGTGTGAGCGGATCGACGTCCTGCTGATCGAGCGCCGAGCGCACGACACCGCGTGCTTCGCGTTTGGCCTCCGCGCCGCCCAGCCGCACCATCGCGTGCGCGAACAGCAGCGCGGCCGCCGGTGCGCGCGGCGTCCCGGTCGCGTCCTGCCACAGGTCGTGGCACGTGCTGCGCACCAACTCATCGTCGTCCGCTGCGAGGGCGAGGCGCGCGCGTGTGTCGAGCGGCACGACCGTGCCCGCCGGCAGAGCGTCGATCAACCGCCGCGCTTCGTCGCTGCGTTCGCCGCCCAGTCGCGCGAGCAGGCCCGCGCGCCAGAGTGCGAGCTCCGGGGCCGAGACGATCGTCGCGAGGCGCGCGCTGCGCTCGAGTGCTTCCTCGTGACGTTCGGCGGCTTCGAGCAGCTCGAACGTGCACAACCACAGGTCGAGACGCGTCGGTCCGGCGGCGAGTTCGGCCTCGAACAGCTCCACACCGAGCGCGGGGTCGAGCATCCTCAGCGCGCGCGCGAGCACGGCCGCAGCTTCCGCACCCAGCGGGCGTCCGCTCGAGACGAGGCGCTCGCGCCACTCGGTCGCGAGGTCGCTGCGGATCGCTTCGAACGTCGCTCTTCGCGATTCGAGTGCGTCCTTCTCGCTGGTCTCGCGCCACAACGCGATGGCGGCGAGGGCGCCGTGCGCGCGAACGGTCTCGTCGTCTTGGTGGCTGGCGGCGAGCGTCGCGAGTGTGGTCGCGTGTTCGGCGGCGGGCACGATGCCGGAGAGAAGAAGCTCCTCCAGGTAGGCCAGGTACTCGGCCAGGAGCGGCGCGGCGGCCTCACTCTCGACGGCGCTCAGTGCGGCGTCGTAGGCCGCGCGCGCACGCGAGTGGTCGCCGGCCGCACGTTCGATCCGCGCGAGGACGAGCCAGGTCAACGGGTGCGGCGACGCGCTCGCCGCCGCAGTGCGCGCCGACTCGACGGCCGCTTCCAGGCGCGTCTCGCGGGCGGCGCCGACGGCGACCGCGCTGGTCGCGAGTCCGGAGTCCGCGTCCGACTCGCCGGCGGCGACTCGCGCAGCCCAAGCGGCGAGGAAACGTTCGTTCGCGAGGTCGGTCGGCGTGCGACGGAAGCGCGCGACGAGTTCGTCCCACACGGCCGTGAAGTCCGGGAAGGCCTCGGCGAGTGCAAGCGCGTGTTCGTCGGCCGAGCGCTCGTCGCCGCCTTGCAGCGCCGCGCGCCACGCGAAGAGCCCCGGCCACAATCCGCGCCGCGCTTCGAGGCGCCCGAGCGCGACACTCGACCACGGCGCCCACTCTGCGTTCGCGTCGGCGAGCAGAGCGCCGGCGAAGCGTCGCAGTGCAGCCGCGTTGCTCGGCGGTCCGCCGAACGAGCGTTCGAATTCGAGGGCCGCGCTGCCGGAGAGTTCCAGGTGCGGCGGGAGTGCGGCCGAGGTGCGCGTCGCCGTGGCGATCGCCGCCCACAGCGGGCGTTCGTGCGCTGCCGTCGGCGCTGCCGGTACGAGCGCGCGCGCTTCGACGAACTCACCGGCGATCAGCGCGAGTGCGCAGCGCTCGAGAGCGCGCCGCCCACTCGGGTCGACGCGTTCGAGCGCGCGCTCGACGTCGCGTTCGCCGCCGGCCAGGATGGCGAACAACAACTCGCCGAGATTGGCGGACTCGGCGTCGACGAAGGCGCGGCTGCGCGCCAGGTTCTCCGAGGCTTCGTCGGCGCGCCGCGCGGCGAGCGCGGCGAGAGCGCGCAGCTCGAACAACTGCGCGCCGACCGCGAGTTCCTCGGTGCGCACGGGCGCGAGCAGTTCGAGGGCCCAGTCGCCGCGCCCGCCGTCGAGCAACTCGCGCGCGGTGGCGATCGCCGTCGTGGCGTCGAGTGCGTTCGCGGCCGCGACCTTCGAGCGGAACTGCTCGAAGCGTTCGTCGGTCGGCACCGACACCAGTGCGCGAGCGAAGAGCGGCAAGGCGTCGGCGAACGCGGCCGACGTGGGTTCGAGCGCGGCCAGTTCTTCGTAGGCGCGCACCGCATCGTTCAGTTCGAAGTGGATGCGCGCGGCGATCTGGGCCAGGCCGTCGTCCGCCGCACCGACGTTCTGGTCGCGCCAGCGTTCGAGTTCGGCCAGGGCGAGGTCCGGGCGCCCCTGCTCGAGGTGGCCCGACAGGAACAACAACGTGCCGAAGTCCGACGTCGTGCCGCTGACGATCTCGAACACGGCTTCGAGCGGCAGCTCGCCGCGGTTCCACTGGGAGCGCAGGAAGTCCTCGACGGGAGCGCTCTTCGCGCCGAGCGCCACGAGGCGCACGGCGTGGTAGCGCGCGTCCGCGAGGAAGCGCAGTGCGATGTCGGCCTCCAGCCGGCGCTCGATCAGCGGGGCGAAGTTCGGCAGACGCTCCTCGAGCAGGAGCCCCGAGTAGCGCGCGGCGCCGTAGCGCTTCATCTCGACCAGCCGTTCGATGAGCAGGTACTGGTCGGTGTCGCTGATGCCGAGTTCCCGCACACCGAGGCCGCGCACCGTCACGTCCGCGGCGAGCACGTCGAGGCTGCGGCCGCGCCGCGCCAGCGACGCCAGTGCGTACTCGCGCCAGCGCGGGAACCACTCCTGGGCCCGCTCCGGCAGCTCCGTGATCCCACGCGTCACGGTCGCGAGTGCGGCTTCGAGGTCGCCGACGAGTGAGGCTTCCAGCTCGGCGCGCCGCAACCAGCGTTCGCCCGCGCGCCGCGGTGCCAGATCACACAGTCGTGCGAGGTGCGAGAGTTCCAGTTCGCGCCGACCCGTGCGCTTCGCGTGATCGGCCAGCCATTCCAGTGCGTCGACCACCGCGCCGTCGACGTCGGGCACGGCCTCGGGGAAGAGGATCGCGGTGAAGGAGCGCTGCGCGAGATCGTCGTCGCCGAGAGCGGCAGCCGCATAGCCGATGAAGGCCTGCGCCGAGTCGCGGTGGAAACGCACGGGTTCGGCGCGCGGCGCGCGTTCGAGGTACAGCGCGCCCATCTCGGCCAGCGCTTCCCACTCACCTGCGGCGAGGAGAGCCTTGCCGAGAGCGAGGTACGTCGGACTGTTGACGAAACCCTCGCCGCGCGCGGCGAGCCAGTCCCGCGCGAGTACGCCGGCGCGCACGGCGTCGCCGCTCTCGATCAGCACCTCGATCGCCCTCTGCATGAAGTCCAGGTTCGACTGGCTCTCGCGCGACTGCAGCGCGAGTTCGGCGATCAGAGCCGCGTGGTCGATCGCACCGCAGCGCAGGAACGCATCGACGAGCGGACCGGCGGCTTGCGGGTCGAGGTAACCGGACAGCACTTCGGCGAAGGCCTGCCGCGAGCGATCGCGCAGCGCGACGATCGCATCGAGTTCGCTCTCGAGGTCGACGGGCGGCAGGGCGTTCTGGCGCACGAAGACGAGCAGCAGCTCGCGGTAGAACTGCACCGACTGAGCCGAGCCGGCGGGAAAGCGCGTGATGCGCTCGGCCAGCTCGATCGCACGCATGTACGCGGTGCGCGTGAGCGCCGCAGCCATGCGTGCGTCCAGCGCGCGCCAGCGTTCCTTCGCTCCAATTTCACACGAACGGCCCAAGACGTTGAGGGCGGTCGGGTGGCTCGGCTGCTCGAGGAGGAAGGCCTCGCAGGCCGCGATGGCGTCACTCCAGCTGCCGGACTCGACGGCGATCTGGAGCAGGCGCACCCGGTAGGGGATCGGATCCGCAGGAGCGAAGGTGAGCAGCTCCTCGAAGTCGCGCTTCGCCGTCTGGAACGCGCGTCGGTCGTGCAGGAGCTTCGCGCGGGCGTCGAGGATCTCGACCACCAGGTCCGGACGGTCGTCGGCCCGCGCCATCGCGAGAGCGGTGTCGAGTTCGCGCAGGACGAGCGACGGCGGCGCCGGCTTCGCGCGTGCCAGGCCTTCGCGTGCGTCGGCCAGCAGGTCCTCCGGTCCGCGACCGAGGTTGCCGCGCACTTCGAGGACGAGCAGGGCGACGAGCGCCACGACCGTCACGAGCACGAAAAAGGGCAGGCGGAGCGACTTCAAGGGATCTCTTCGCGCGCGGCACCGGGGCCGCGCGGAAAGGACATGAGACCGTATCGGCGCATCTTGTTGAACAGTGTGCCGCGGTTCACGTCGAGCAACTGCGCGGTTCGCGAACGGGAGCCGCCGGTCGCGATCAGCGCGCGCTCGACGAAACGCCGCTCCGGGCGGGCGAGCATCTCGCGCAACGGCCCGAGCGGCACGCCGTCGAAGTCGCCGGCCGAAGGTGCGTGCGAGGGAGCGTGCGAAGGAGCGTCCGCGGGCTGCTCCGAGCCAGCGGCCGAGGGCGCGTCCGATCGCCGCGCCGCCGCGCCGACCGGCTCCGAACTCCGAGCGCCGACGTCGCTGGGCAGGTGGACCGGCTCGATCGTCTCGCCCGCTGCGAGCAACACGGCGCGCTCGAGCGTGTGGCGCAGCTCGCGCACGTTCCCGGGCCAGTCGTGGGCCAGCAGCCGTTCGAGCGCCGCGCTCGACAGGTGCCGCGCCGGGCGTTGGTGTTCGCGCGCGGACGCGGCGAGGAAGCGCGCGGCGAGGAACGGCACGTCGATCTTGCGCTCGCGCAACGGCGGCAGGGCGACCTCGACGACGGCCAGGCGCCAGTAGAGGTCGTCGCGGAAGCGGCCCGACGCGGCCAGGGTACGCAAGTCCTCGTTCGCGGCTGCCACGAGGCGCACGTCGACCTTGCGCGTCGCGCGCCCGCCGAGCGGTTCGAACTCTCCGCTCTCGATCGCACGCAGCAGTTTCACCTGCAGGTCGAGCGAGGCGGAGTTGATCTCGTCGAGGAACAGCGTGCCGCCGTCGGCGGCCTCGAAGCGACCGATGCGATCGGCGGTCGCGCCCGTGAAGGCGCCCTTCACGTGACCGAACAGTTCGCTCTCGAGCAGCGCGTCCGGCAAGGCGCCGCAGTTCACGACCACGAACGGTGCGCGCGCACGCGGACTGTGGTCGTGGAGCGCGCGCGCGAGCAGCGTCTTGCCCGTGCCGCTCTCGCCCTGCACGAGGAGCGTGACGCGCGTGTCCGCGACGCTGCGCACGAGGTCGAGCGTGCGTTCGAGCGCCGGGTCGCGCGTCGCCAGGTCGCCGAGTCCGCCCGCGCGGTCGATGCGCTCGCGCAGGTCGCGGTTCTCGGCCGCCGTGCGGCGCTTCTCGAGCGCGCGCTGGACGCTGACGAGGCACTGGTCGCTCGACGCGGGGCGCGGCAGCACCCCGAATGCTCCGGCGCTCATCGCCGCGGCGCCGTCGTGTTCGTCTCCGAACGTGTCCAGGAGCAGCACGTCGGGCGCGCCGGGTGAACTGCGCGCGAGTTCGAGCACACCCCGGCCGAGCAGCTCGACCTCCGCCAACAGCACGTCCCAGCGCTGTGCGCCGATGCGCGTCGTCGCGCGGTCGGCCGCGGTCTCGAGCGCGACCTCCAGGCCGAGTGCTTCGAGCCGCTCGGGCAGATCGCCCCAGGCGCGGGGGTCGGGATCGATCAAGAGGACGCGTTCTTTCGACATCGGTGCTTCCCTCGTGTCGCTTTTCTTCGACACATGCGGGGCACGAGGTCGAGTGGATCGGGCGCTCCGTCCGATGGGCTACTCTCGGGCGCGAAAGCGGTTGCGCCGCGCGGCCGTCGCCCGCCCGTCCGCCTCCCGTCCGCCTCCCGCCCGCCGATCGACATCACGCCGTGGAGAGCCGAACCAAGGACCACCAAGGCCCCGTCCGCTTGAGCGCCGTCGTTCCGGTGTTCAACGAGGCGGAGAGCCTGCGCCTCCTGACCGAGGAGCTCGTGGCGGCACTCGACACGCTGGGCGCGCCCTACGAGATCCTGTTCGTCGACGACTGTTCGACCGACGGTTCACTGCGGGTGATGCTCGAGATGCGCAGCCGCTTCCCCGGCATCCGCGTCCTGCGCTTCCGCCGCAACTTCGGCCAGACGGCGGGGCTCTCGGCCGGTTTCGACCACGCGCGCGGCGAGCTGGTCGCGACGCTCGACGGCGACCTCCAGAACGACCCGGCCGACATCCCGGCCATGGTGCGCCGCCTGGAGCAGGGCTACGACATCGTTGCGGGCTGGCGCAAGAAGCGCGAGGACGGCTTCCTCCTGCGGCGCCTGCCGTCGCTGATCGCGAACCGCCTGATCGGCATCTACACAGGTGTGCCGATCCACGACACCGGTTGCACGCTCAAGGTCTTCCGCGCGCAGGTCGTGCGCTCGATGGCGCTGTACTCGGACCAGCACCGCTTCCTGCCGCTCATGTACTCGGGCACCGGCGCGCGCGTCACCGAGATGGTCGTGAACCACCGGCCGCGTCGCTTCGGGCGCAGCAAATACGGACTCTCGCGAGCGACGCGCGTGCTGCTCGACCTGCTCTCGATCAAACTGATCGCGCAGTTCTCGCAGCGACCGCTGCACTACTTCGGACTCCTCGCGTTGACCTTCCTCGTCCTCGGCGGCTTCTTCGCGTTCGTCGGCCTGATCGGTGTCGAGAACATCGTCGCCGTCGGAGCCGAAGGCACGGCCGGCCTCAACCGCTGGGAGCTGGCCGTCATGTCGGTCAGCGTGCTCGTCATCACACTCGTCGTGTACTTCCTCATGCTCGGTCTCTTGAGCGAACTGGTCGTCAAGGTCAGCGGCATGCACCGGCGCGGCCTCCTCGATCGCATCCTCAACGAGCTGCACTGACAGGTTCGAACGCGATGACGACGACCAACGACACAGCGACCGCACACGCCGTGACACATGACGTGCCGTTCGAACTCGCCACGCCCGCACCGGCGGCCGGCGAACTCGACGTCTCGGTGATCGTGCCCGTGCAGAGCCCCGAGGCCGAAGTGCGCGACGTCGCACGCGCGCTCGGCGACGAACTCGACCGCCAGGGGCGCACGTGGGAGATCGTGTTCGTCTTCGACGGTGTCGCCGGCCGGGCGTGGCAGCACGTACAGGAGCTGCGCGCGCGCCTCGGCCCGCGCATCAAGACGATCGTCTTCAAGAGCCCGTTCGGCGAGTCGGTCTGCCTCACGGCCGCCTTCGAACATGCGAGCGGGCGCTACGTGCTCACTTCGCCGCAGTACGTTCAGGTCGATCCGCTCGAGATCGGTCCGATCCTGCGCGCGCTCGACGGCGACGCCGAACGACCGGGCGCCGACTTCGTGATCCCGTGGCGCAGTCCGCGCGTCGATCCGGTGCTCAATCGCATCCAGTCGGCGCTCTTCAACTGGGTCATCAGGCAGATCATCCGCGGCGAGTTCCACGACCTCAACTGCTACTTCCGCGCGATGAAGCGCGAGGTGCTCGAGGAGATCACGATCTACGGCGACATGTACCGGTTCCTGCCGGTCATGGCCTTCCGTCAAGGCTTCACGGTCGTCGAGGTCAAGGTGCGCCACTTGAAGGAGTGGGGGCGCGCCGGCTTCTTCGGGCTGGGCGTCTACATGCGCCGCGTGCTCGACATCGTCGGTGTGATGTTCCTCGCGAAGTTCACGTTGAAGCCGCTGCGCTTCTTCGGAACGCTCGGTGGAACGATCACGTCGATCGGCATCGCGGTCTGCATGTACCTCGCGGTGCAGAAGTACCTGCTCGACGGCGGCGGCATCGCGGGCAAGCCGCTGTTGTTGCTCGGCGTGCTGTTGATCGTGCTCGGCGTGCAGATCGTGGGCTTCGGCCTGGTGGGAGAGATCATCATCTTCAGCCAAGCGAAGAACCTGAAGGAATACCGCATCGAGCGCATCTACGAATGAGTGCGCCCCTCTCCACTCGCGCGCTCACCGAAGGCGACGACGGTGTGCGCGACACACTCGTGCGTTCGTTGCCGGACGGATCGCTGTTCCACGAGTCCGTGTGGCGGCGCGTCGTGGCCGACGTTCTCGGCGCACAACCGCGCGAACTGGGTGCGTTTCGCGGCGACGAGCTCGTCGGTGTGTTGCCGCTGATGCGCACGCGCCGCATGCCGGTCGGCCACAACTGGATCAGCGTGCCGTACGCCGTGTACGGCGGTCCTGTCGCACGCGACGAAGAGACACTGCGCGCGCTGCTCGCCGAGGCGCAACGCGGCGCGCGCCTCGAAGGTGTCAAGCGCATGGAGTTGCGCACGATCGTGGCACCGCCCGGAACACAGAGCTGGTCCGCGTCGACGCTCTACGCGACGTTCGTCAAGGATCTGCCCAAGACCGTCGACGACGTCCTGGGCGGCATGCCGAAGAAGGCGCGCGCCGAGGCGCGCAAGGCGCGCACGAAACACGGTCTCGCGCTGGTCGAGGGCCGCTGGTACATCGAGGACCTCTACCGACTGTTCGTCGAGAACAAACGCGCGCTCGGTTCACCGGCACTGCCGGCGGCGCTCTTCCGACGGCTGCTCGCCGAATTGGGGCCGCGTGCGTTCGTGCACCTCGTGCACAAGGATCGCACGCCGATCTCGGCCGTCATGTCGTTCGCCTACGGCACGACGTTGATCGCCTACTACTCGGGCACGGCGCCGGGCGCCGATCGCGAGTTGTCGGCCAGCAACTTCATGTACATGGCGCTGCAGGAGTGGGCCGTCGAACGCGGCTTCGAGCGCTTCGACTTCTGCCGCAGTCGCACCGACTCGGGCGCGTTCCAGTTCAAGCTGCACCAGGGTTTCGAACCGACGCAGATGCACTACGTCTACGACCTGGTCGGGACGAAGTCGCTGCCGAGTTTCACACCGTCGAATCCGCGCACGCAGGTGCTGCGCGACGCGTGGGGGAAGCTGCCGCTGTTCGCGGTCGAGTGGCTCAGCCCGCACCTGTCGCGTTATCTCGCCTGAACAGCGCGGCGACGGCGGCCGCGAGGTCGGGAGCGACGTCGGGCTCGCGACCGAGGCGCTCGCGAGCGCGCGGCAACTCGTCGGCGCCCTTGCCGGTCAGGACGAGCACGGCGTGTACACCGGCGCGCTCGCCGGCTTCGAGATCGCGGTCGCTGTCGCCGATCACGAGCGCAGCTTCCGGCTGCACGTGGAAGTGGGCGAGCGCCTCGAGCAGCATGCCCGGCGCCGGTTTGCGCCGCGCCTCTTCGCGCGCGTTCGAGGGCGAGTGGTCGGGGTGGTGGCCGCAGTGGCGCCACAGGTCGACGTGTGCGCCTTCGCGTTCGAGCAGTGCGGCGAGGTGCCTGTGCACTCGTTCGAGGCCTTCCTCGGTCAACCATCCGCGTGCGATGGCCGACTGGTTCGTGGCGATCGCGACGTGCACGCCGGCCCGATTGAGGCGTGCGACCGCGTGAGCCGCACCGGGCAGGAGGCGCACGGCCGCGGGATCGACGAGGTAGTCGGTCTCCTCGATCAGTGTGCCGTCGCGGTCGAGCACGACGAGGCGCGGCAGTGCGCTCCCCGGGCGCGACGGAGCGAAGTCGCCCACGCGTTCAGCGCGCGCTGCGCGCGAGGTGGACGTGGATGCGCTGCGGCGAAGAACGCGCTTCGTACGTGAACGGGACGATGCTCTCGATCGGCAGGAGGATCGGGAACCAGAACACGCCCTCGCCGATGGAGCCTTCGGTCCAGTTCACGACCGTCACGCGGCTGCCGGGGCCGATGAGGCGCTCGGCGCGCGTGTGGCCGGCGAGCACGAACTCGACGCGGTGCCAGTCGTCGGTCCGCAGTGCGATGTTGGCCGGAGTGACGAAGCCGCTGTACGCGCCGTCGACCCACACCTCGGCGCCCGGCGGCGTCGACGACAGGTGCACGCCGGGTTGCGGACGCACGAGTTGGCACGACGCCGAGAGAAGGGCGGCCGCGAGGAGCAGCGGGGCGGCGGTCACGCGAGGCATGCTCGCTATGGTGGCGCGCGGCGCGGCGCTGCGCCAACCTCGAACGAGCGCTGCTTCCCACGTCGGCCCCAGGAAACGTCCATGTCCGCGACGAACGAACACGAGCGAACGGACACGTTCGCGCGGCTCCTGCTCGCGGCGGCTCTCGCGATCGGAGCGTTGCGCTGGCTGCGCCTGGGTGAGTGGAGCCTGTGGATCGACGAGGCCTTCACGCTGGGCGATGCGTTGTCGGGGCGCGAGTTCGAGAACCCGCTCGGCTACTTCGTCTGGCGGCAGTGGCTCGCCGTGGTCGGGTCGGTGCCGACCGAAGCGGAGCTGCGTGCGCCGGCCGCTCTGTTCGGGCACGTCGGCGTGCTGCTCGTGTGGTTCGCGGCGCGCCCGTTCGTCGGGGCGCGTGCGGCGGCGCTGGCCGCGCTCCTGCTCGCGCTGTCGCCGTGGCACGTGTACTGGTCGCAGAGCGCGCGCTTCTACACGCTCGCGAGCGCGCTCTCGCTGGCCGGTGTGGCGCTGGCGGCGCCGCCGGGTGCTCGGCCGCTGCGGCGCGCGAGCGGTTTCCTGCTCGCGGGCGCCGCGCTGCTC